>ONJR01000158.1 GCA_900318195.1 uncultured Planctomycetota bacterium | reverse complement strand
GATTCCGAGAGTCGACCTCGTCCCGTCATCGAGCGGAACGCGGCGCTAAGTCGATCAGTCAGCGATTCAAACATGAATAACTCCGTTTACCCGGCGCTCGTCGTCGATATGCCGATCTTTTGGTTACAAATGACCTCACGTTCGACGCGCGCGCGTGAACGTCGGCTACCAGCTGGACACAAAGCCCACCAATAATTCAAACCATTTTAACCGCAACTACTCAATTGGCAAGTAGGGGCGCAACCTTTTTCAAGTTTTCTTTAATAAAACTCCCCATCTTGTCCAATTATTCTGTTTATTCGGCGCACTGAGTCGAATTCATAGCGATTCGGCGGCGTAAAAGATGATATTTGTCGCGAGATAAAACGCGCTCCTAGGCGTCAGACCGCGGCAGTTGACCGCCGCCGCGTCTTCGAGCGCGCAACTAACGTCCTCGGGTGAAAAGAGTACAATCCAGCGTCCCTCCCGCTGAATACCGCGCAATTTAGGAGGCTCGGCAACCGTCTCGGACGACGCGCGACGTCCGTTCACGACACGACTGCGATTGTACTGCAGGTTCTCGATTTTAAAACCTCCGTACTTGCCGGAATAAATTGGATCGTCGGTCGGCACGTCGACGAGCGCTTCGTCGGGAAAGAGCGCCTGCGCTTCCGTTTCAAAGGCGCGCGTAAATTGCTCCGACGCGCAGACCGCATTGACAAACAGGAACCCTCCGCGCGCAAAGTAGAGGCGCAATCTCTCGCGCTCGTCCTCGCTAAAGGAAAACGCGTTGCGTCCGTGCATAAAGATAATCGGATAGTCGTAGAGCTCGTCGGTTCGCGCCGTAACGCGGGGCGCGTAAAGCTGCGCGGGCGCGCCTAATCGCTCGCGCAACGATTTCATGAGGTTCGGAATCGCGCGCGGCGCGCAGGACGACCCGGCGCCGCAATCGAGCAATGCGACGAATAAATTGCCGGGTCGATCTTTCCCCTTTTCGAGCTCCGAGGCGGCGTCCGGCGCAATTTCGTCTTTAAACTTCATTTTACGATTCGTCGCGTACGAGCATATATTAACGCCTAGCGCAAACGCTGCGTCCTGCTCCGCGAGGAGTCTCGCCGTTGGCGGCGCGCCCAAATCCTCTTCTCGCGGGCGCTTCGACGCCGCTTCCCATAGACACGACAGGGACGGTCGATCGCTTGCAATACTAGGCGCTTCGCCGTTGGGACCGCGTTTCGGTCGATACGCCGGGACTAGCGCGACGCTTGTCCGACATCCGAAATCGACGCCGTAGACGGGGCGAATGAATTCGGCGGGGACAAGTTTTTCGGCGCTCCATATCGGATGGTCTGGTTCGAGGAGTTGGAACGCGTCGTCGCCTTGCTCCAGAACCTCAGTCATTAGCGCTCGGAACCCTTTTTCAAAGGATATGTCGCCGTCGATCGCTTCCGCGAAGACGAACCCGCCTTGCTCTAGGTATTCGCGCAGCGTTTCCACCAATCTTTTGCGCTCTTGCGGCTCCCTCGGCGCGGGGTCGCGCACGCCTGAAATTACGAGAATCGGGGACTGCAGTAGATCGTCGACGGTCGCCTTCTTCGCGTCGACTGTCTGCCATACGAGCTTCTGTCCCCACGCTTGCTCGACGCGTTCGGTCAAATGCGCCAGATCGCTAGGATGCTCGTTCCACTCGTTCCCTTCCCCGTACTTGAGTTTCGACGCAAGAATGGGCCAGCGCCCCTTCGAGAGAAAGAGGAGCGCAAAGGACGTCGACACGCAATTGTTATTCGCAAAATCCTTCTGGGCATTCCAGAAGTTCGAGAGCGCGGCTTTCCGACGCAACAACGACTCCGCGCCCTCGCGGTACCAGTCGCTACGACCAATAAAACGATTCGCCGTCAAGCGCCCGACGCGTTCTAGACCGTAGAGATAATAGTAGAAATATGAGTCGCTACCCGCCGCGCGACCCGGGTTCGTCTGAACGCTAAAATGCTTGCCGAGCCAGACAAGTCCGCGGGAAATCCGAACCGCGATCTCGTCCTCGACCTCCTGACAGCAGATCGCGCCGTCCCCTTCCAACTTCGCGCGCGCCGCTTCACGAACTCCGGAACAGATCGCCAACGCCGCGATTCCTGCGCACGTCATACTGCCCGTGCCGTAACCGCTAACGAAGCCCTCGGGATTCAAGGACGACGCGCGATAGCCCCACGACCCGTCCTCGTTTTGCATACGTAGCCAGTAGTCCTCCGCGCTCTTCCAAACGCGCTCGTCTATCTCGATTCCAACGAGCTCCGCTTCGTACAACGCTAAAAGCGCAAATTGTGAGTTCGAATTGTCGGATCGCTCAGACTCCTGGTGATCGCCGACATAAGCCCAGCCGCCAGAATACTCGTTGCTCGTCTTCATCTGACGCTCAACGAGCCACGCGACGTTAGACTCGATCTGACTGCGATATTTCTCGGGATTCGCCTGACAGAAGACCATCGTCTGCAACGCGATCGGATACGTCTGATTCTGTTCCAGCGTCGTTACGTCGGCGAGAAAAGCAAGCGCTTTACTCACGGTCGCGTCGCTCTCATCCAAACCGGCCGTAAGCAACGCCAGCGCGCACAACGACGTCGTGCCGGGAGCATAGCCGGGATATTCGTCCCAGCCGCCGTTACGCGTCTGCTTCTGCCGCAAAAAGGCGATCGCGCCGTCGATCGAGCCGCGAACGGCGTCCGCAGAGAGATCGTCCGACTCAGATAATTCGCCAGACCCTGCGGGCGCAGAGGAAACGTCGTCTGTAAACTCACGTGGAGGCGCGCTAGAAACCGACGCGCTTGACGCGCCGCCAAAACTTACGCGTTGCCCGCAAACAACGTCAACCGTTCCGAATAACGCAAAACCAACCGCCAACGTTACCGTCGCTGACAAGTTCATAAGCTGGCGCGCTCCTTTGAAAGTCCCGTGCGACGCGCTAATCGACGAACTCATACGCTCACTCCTATGCCAAAACCAACCGCGACGTCGGCGCTACGCGCGAATCGGCTCTCGACGCGAGCGGCGACCTACAGACGTTATTAATATACACAGCGAGAGAAAAAAAGCGAGCGCCGCCAAGAGAATTCGAGAATAAGAAGAAAGACGCGCCAAGAAAACGCGCGCTAATATGGACGCGCTTGGACAACAACGCCCCCGCTTCAGGAGCGACTACGCGCGCCGAAGTTTACGCTTATTCGGAAAGAACGAGGTTACCGTCGCGTTCGTGTGCGAGTTCGCCTGCGCTCGGGCTCGCGCGGCGCTTCCTCCGCCTGTAAGACGGCGCCGTCGCGCGCGAGTTCAAGCGAGAGCACGGAATTACTCGCGTCTCGTTCGCGTTTGATCTTGTCGAGCACCTCGCTACGAAAGACGGAAACGTCGCTGGGCGCCTCAATGCCAAGTTGCACCTTGTCGCCGCGAACGTCTATAACGACGATCCGTATATTGCCGTTGACGTAGATGCTTTCGTCCTTTTTGCGTGATAGTACCAGCATAATGTTCACCTCCACAAGGGATCACCGTGCGAGTAAAGACGGCTTTACATAACAAGCCGTCCCCGCAACGTCGTCGCGCGCATTCGCAAAAGCGCCACCCCATGTCTTCATATTAATCGTTAGGTTCGCGTTCGCGTAGCGGCAACCGCTATCTCTTTTGAACCGGAGTTCTCAAGTTTCGTCATCCTCCTCATTTTAACATCTATTTGGAAAGAACAAGGGCGCCCAAAGCTCATATATCAAAAAAGCCGACAAAAAAAGCCAAATACGTTATCAAGTTTTTTAATTCTACCAGTTTTAACGATTGAGTTTTCTACAAACCTTTCTTCCCAAACCGCCGCCTTCTGTTAGATGAAATAGACCGCCACAAGTTGCATAAAAATGATAAATTCGCTAAATTCGCGCTAAATGTGATCGAGTTTTTTGCGGAGCGCCACTTGAGAGCGGAGCCATTCGATTTATACTGTTTTCACTAGTCAGCGTCAATTCGCGCGCCTTAACGACAGGGCGCGCTACGTAAGCGAACGCGCTCGGCGCGTATAGAAGGAAAAAATGTCAGAATCAAAACGCTATCTTCCGCTGGTCGACACACACGCGCACCTGAACTTAGAAGATTTTCAGAACGATTGCGACGCCTTAATACACAGGTCAAGACGCGGTATTCTACCGGAGATACCCGAAAAATACGCGAACCAACTAGAATTCGCGCCGTTTCTCGCCGCTATAATATGCCCCGCGACCGATCTAAACAACACAAGAATCGCGCTCGAACTCTCAAAACGATACGAGTACGTCTTCGCCACCGCTGGTGTTCATCCGAACTACACGATCGAAATTACCGAAGAAGAATGGAACGAAATTAAGCGACTTATCGAGCAAGCGGCAGTCGCCCCGATTAATATGCCCGGCAGGATTGTCGCCGTCGGAGAAACGGGGCTGGATCGCTATCGGGACGCCTCGCCCTTCGAGTTGCAAGTTCGCTACTTCGTTGAATCGATCCAGTTGTCACTCGAACACGACTTGCCGATTATTATCCACTCGCGCGAGACAAACGACGAGCTCGACCGAATTCTACACGATTATTACAGCGACGTGCCGGCGGATAAACGCGCGCGCGTTGGCGTCGTCCATTCATTCTCCGGGACGCCGGAGCAGGCGGAACGGTGGATCGAATTGGGGTTTCACCTAGGATTCGGGGGATTTGTTACCTATCCGAGTAAGAAATTCACCGATATCTGGGAGGCGGCGAAGCGCGCGCCAAGCGACCGCATACTGCTCGAGACCGACTGTCCCTACCTCACGCCGCACCCAGTGCGCGGTAGGCTCGAGCGCAACGAGCCGCTCGCCGCTGCGTTCGCCGCGCAACGACTCGCTCAACTGCGCGGAGTCGACGTCGAAGAAATAACGAACGCCGCAAGAGAAAACGCTATTCGGCTCTTTAGGCTACCCGAACTACCAAACGCGCCCGAAACGGATGAGTAAAGGCGATTCTCCCTGAATTTGAACAAGACGTCTTGATTCAATCGCGTAATTTGAATATCCTACCGGCGTCAAAGAGTCGACTGACTTCGCGAGAGTCGACTCCAACCGCCAGTTATAGGGCGCGAACGAACTCGCGCTAGGTTCAAGATAAAGGGAAAACAATGCTACCGACTTCATTTAGACGCGCGCTAAGGATCGACGCGAAATCCTGCGCGCTAGGACTCGCGATCATTTGCCTAGGTCTATGCGCCGACGCCGATCGACTTGCGAACGCGCAAGCGCCGCGCGCCGACAGCCCGCGCGTTAACGCTCAGGCGCAACGGCTGCCGCAACGCGCGCCGCAAGCGCCGAACCCGCCGAATCAGCCCGCCGCTAACAAGGCGTCGACGGCGCAGCCGCAGCAGCAGTCGTGCAATCTTACCTCGTCGCACAAGAGCGGCGCGTGCGACGTTGTCGAAGTTTCGCTCGAAGCGTCCGGCGAGATCCTGCAGACGAACCAGGAGGGTAAGACGGAGCGCGCGCCTATGGAGGTCGTCGCTGGCTTTAAGTACGAGGAGCGGTTCGAGAATTACTCCGCGGACGGCGGACTGCGAAGTGTAAGACGCTACGAGCAGGCGGGAATGAAGCGGAAGTTCGGCGCTACGATTACGCGACCGCTGCTCGACAGCTCGCGCAAGTACGTCGTCTCGGAGTTTAACGGTAAGAAGACGCGAATCTACTCGACCGGCGGTCCTATGAAGGACGCGCAGTACGCGTTGCTACACGAGTTGCCGTTCAATACGACGCTCTTGGACAGACTGCTGCCGAATCGCGTCGTCAAGCTGGGAGAAGACTGGACGCTGTCGAACGAGGTCGTAACGGCGCTACTAGGCGTCGACGCGATCGAGAATAATACGATCCACCTTTCTCTAACGTCCGTATCGGACAATTTCGCGGAGGTGGAACTGTACCAGCTTGGCGCGAAAAACGATAAGGGCGAGGAAGGTCCGAGCACGCTCTCGTGCGCGTCGGAGGGCGCGACCGTCGAGCTCGATATGGAAGGGAAATTCCAGTTCGATCTCAAATCGCGGCGCATTACATGGTTCGGCGTACGAATCTCGGAGCGACGATCGCAGAGCGTGGCTACTCCGGGGCTCGAATGGAGCGCGACGCTTAAAATTAGTATTGCTCCGCTAGAGGAGCCGGAAAAGCTCATCGACGAAGTGGTCGCGCCTTTTAAGGGCGCGCCGAAGCCGGAACTGCTTATGTTATATTACAACGCGCAAAAGGGTCCGTGGAAATTCCAGCATTCACGCAAGTGGAAAATGATAGAAGACGGGGATAAGATAACGTCCTTGTGCTATCTGGACGGCGGAGAAGCGGTCGCGCAGTGCAACGTGCTCTCGAACGGCAAGATCGATCTTGCGACGAAGCCGTCCCTTGCGGGCTACAAAGAAGAGATTAAGAAGGGTCTTGGCGATCGATTCGCCAAGTTTGCAGAAGAGGCGGCGTACGAAGGACCGAACGGGGCTGACGTCTATTACGTGGTTGCGGACGGGCTCTACGAGGACGCGCCGTATCGCTGGGTTTACTACCTGATTACCGACAAGGACGGCAACCAGGCGACGATTATGTTCGAGTTGCGCGCCGATTTGCTCGAGAAGTACGACGATTCGGGAAATGATATTGTCGAGACTTTTAGACTCGTGCCGCGCTCGACAACAGGTTTGCGCGAAGCGTTGCAAGCGCCGAAAGACGCGAAAGACGCCAAGACGACGCCTCAGACGCAGCCGAACGCGACGAAATAGCGTCTCGTTTAAACTTAGAACATATAGACGCGCCGCCGAGAAAAGATCGACGGCGCGCTCTTGTCAACACAAGACGATAGCAAATGTCAAAGAAGTCTGAACGCACAAGCGAAGTGAAACTAACGCTTCAAAAGCGCAAGAGTCTGCTTAAAAAGACGATCGACGCGCTAGAGCGCGCATATCCGAGTCCGAAATGCGCGCTGGAACACGCCGATCCATTCCAGTTGCTCGTCGCAACGATTCTATCCGCGCAATGCACCGACAAGCGCGTTAATATGGTTACACCCGCGCTCTTCAAGAAGTACCCGACCCCTACGCATTTCGCAAACGCGCCGATCGAAGAGGTTGAAGACGCTATTAAGACCTGCGGTTTCTATCATTCAAAAGCCGCCAATATCGTCAAGGCGTCGAAGAAGCTCGTGGAAGATTACGACGGCGTCGTTCCCGATTCATTCGACGCGCTCGTGAAACTACCGGGCGTCGGGCGCAAGACGGCGAATTGCGTATTGGGAAACGCGTTTGGAATCGCGTCGGGGTTCGTTGTCGACACGCACGTTTTGAGATTGAGTCGCAAAATTGGACTGTCGGACGAAACGACGCCTGAAAAAGTCGAAGAAGATCTCAATCGTATTACGCCGCGCGAAGAGTGGATCGATCTGAGTCATCGGCTCATCTACCTCGGGCGACAGTACTGCGTCGCGCGCCGTCCGCAATGCGACGCCTGCCCGCTAACAGCGTTCTGTCTCAAACGAGATTAAAACGACGACAATCTCGACAATAGGATTAACCCAAAAGAAATTAGGCGAATCGAATGAGAATCCTTATCACCGCCCTCATGCTCGCGTGTTCCAATTGCCTCATGACCTACGCATGGTACGGGCATCTCTCAACAATGAAAGGGCGCCACTGGATTCTAGCCGCGCTCGTGAGTTGGGGCGTCGCGTTTTTCGAGTATATGATCGCCGTCCCTGCCAATCGGTTCGGGTCCGAGACCATGTCCCTTCCGCAACTCAAGATCCTGCAGGAAGCGATCGCGCTCACCGTGTTCGTGCCCTTCGCGATTCTCTTTGCCCGGCAGCACATCGGGTTGAACTACCTCTGGGCCGGGCTGTGCATTCTCGGGGCGGTCTTTTTTATCTTTAGGGGATAGCGAGAAACAATAGAGCTCGTAAAGCGTTCGGTGTGCAGCCATATTCGCAACACAACGAACGCTTTTTCAGTGTTCTCGCGCGAAG
>ONJR01000023.1 GCA_900318195.1 uncultured Planctomycetota bacterium | reverse complement strand
CTTGCCGCGTCGCAGTATCATGATACTGTCGATACGATTTGTTTCCGCGTCGAGTTTCGCGATCGCGTTGGCGAGCGCCTCTGAGGACGCGCCGACCGCTTCTGGCGTCGAGCGGGGTAATTTCCCGTTTTCGTCGAGATTCTGCGCCGCGCAGATCGACGAGGTCGCGCAGAGCGCGAGCGTTACGGCGAGCAACCATTTTTTCATGAGTTTTCATCCTTATTAGTTCGCGTTACGTCGCTTTCAGGCGCGCGGACGTCGCGCGCGTCAGAACGACGGGTTCATTGTACCGCGCCGCGCGCGCGCCGTCAAGTTTTTAGCGGCGATCTTTAGACGTTCTGTCATTTCCGCACCGTCGCGCGCCGCGCGTCGTTTTCGCGCGACTGGCGAGCGCGTTCTGCGCGCGCGAACGAGATTTTTTATCTCTTTTTTCAAGAACTATCATGGAAAAACGACAAAAAAGTTGACGCGGCGCTTGCAACAGGTTACACTATTGTCAGAAATGTCGCGGCGCGCGATGTGCCAGAGCGGTCTACCGCGCTTTCGTTACGTCGTCGCGCCGCATAACGCAGTTGTGCTTTAACATAAGGAAGCGCCGCCATGACAAGGTTCCAAGACGCCAAGAATCCCGCGCGCCTGGCGCCAGCGCCCGGCTTTACGCTCATCGAACTGCTCGTCGTTATTTTCATTATATCCGTTCTCATTGGTCTGGCGATCCCAGCGGTGCAAGCGGCGCGCGAGGCGTCGCGTCGTATGCAGTGCCTGAATAATCTTCGTCAGCTCGGGCTAGCGCTGCACAATTATGCGGACGCGAATAAACAGTTTCTTCCTGTCGGCTCCAAGGGCGTGAATTACTGCACGTGGAACCATTTCATTCTTCCCTTTATCGAAGAGGGTAATCGTTACGCGCTCTTAAATTTCAACGCAGGCGTAAAATACAGCGACTTTGACGCCGCGGCTGGTTACGATAATCGCGCGCCGTTTACGACGCTCACGGGTCGGATACCGCTTTTCACGTGTCCTAGCGACGGCGACGTTGAGACGAGCCTGGAAGGCTCTGAGACGACATGGTACAAGTACAATTATCTCGCTTGCGCTGGCGCGACGGCGCTCTTTCCCACGAACCGTAAGGGCTGGGACGGCGTGGGTCCGCAAACGGCGAAAAAGAATTGGTGGATCGACGAATACGACGATATTCTCGGCGCGGTAACGCACAAGGGCGCGTGTTTCGGCGTGATCCGAGGCGGTAAGAACGATTTCGAGGTAACGCCGCCGGTGATTCGCAACTACGATCTCGCCACGGGCGGCAACGTTAAGTTGACGTCGATATCGGACGGTCTTTCGAATACCATGGCGCTTTCCGAGGGTCTCCAGGGGTTCGACAACGACTGTCGGGGCACGACGTACCGGGGCGCTGCGACGTTCTTTACCGCGTATTGCGGACCGAACGCGAAGGAGCCAGATCTTATCGAATGCGGCATAGTCGCTTGTGTGAACGTTCCGTACGCGAACCTCCCTTGCGAGACGGCGCAATATCTCACGACGCCTTTCCGGTTTGCGGCGCGCAGTCGCCATTTAAATGGCGTCAACGTAGCGGTCGCCGACGGCTCCGCGCGCTTTATTAACGATTCGATCGACGCGGAAACATGGCGCAATTTCAGTTCGACCCAGTCCCATCAGCCGGTCGCGTTGCCGTAACGTTACGCGAAGGTGCTTGCCATGACGCGTAAACGCCGATTGCCGATTCTAGAATTTGCGCTGCTCGTCTGCGGACTCGTCGTTCTTTCGCTCGCGTTTATCGGAGGCGACGGCTTGGGGCGACGACTGCTCTGTCAGATTCGATATTACGTCGACCTGCGATTTTGGTCGAATTGGGTCGCGTTCGCCTTCTGGCTCGTCGCCGGCGCGACGGGTTGCTACTATTGGGTAACGCGCGCGTCGAATCAAGAGAAGATCCAAGCGCGCCTTGAACGGAGCGCCGTTCCGGCGCTATCGCGACTGCCGCGCGCGCGT
>ONJR01000254.1 GCA_900318195.1 uncultured Planctomycetota bacterium | reverse complement strand
CGGCTCGATCGGCGAACTCGCCGTTGCGGCGACGTCGTCGAGTTCCGTCGTCGAGTTCGGCGCGAAGAGCGCGACGGTAACCGCGCCTGGCTTCAGCTTCTCGGCGACGAACGTTGCGCGCGCTACCGCGAACGGCGGCGGGCTAGCGACCGTCGTGATGACTGGCTCTGCTGCGGACGAAGCGTTCGTTGCGTCGAATACGGTCGCGACCTTCGTCGGCGCCGGATTCGACTATACCGCGAATTCGTTCAAAGTCGTGCGCGCGTCCTCCGGCGGCGGCGCGGACTCCGCGACCCTCATGGATCTGCAAGGTCTCGTTGCGACTGATTCCGCCGCAATTGGCGCGACGGCGAAGAGTTCGATCGCCGCGTTTGGGTTCGATTCCGTCGACGCTGTCGGTTCCGGTTCCGGCACGGCTTCGATCTACGGCACGGTCGGCGCGGATTCCGTTGTAACGGACGCGACGAAGTCGGCGATGCAATTTGCGACCGGTTCGACGCTCGCTACGGTTGGTTTCGCGACGACGAACTTCACGGGCATGGGCGGCGCCGATACCGCAGTAGCGACCGCCGGCGTCGGTAATAACGCGTTTGAAGGTTGGGAATCGCGCGCGACGCTCGGCAACGGCTCGTATACGCGCAACTTCTCGAACTTCTCGAAGGTCTCCGTCTACGGTCATGACGACGCCGACGCGCGTTCGAGCCTCGTTGCGAAATTGCACGACACCGCGCGCGCGGACGCGTTCGCCGCGTTTGGCGATACCGCGACCCTCGACGTGGACGGCGTTAATCTGTACAGCGTGATCGCCGCCGATCAGGTCGCCGTTAAACGCGACTATCGAGACGCGAAAGATTCGCTCGACGTCAACGCCGCGATCGATTTCGTCTTCTCCGCCGACGATTGGGAGTTCTAAATTCAACGCGTGAGCGCCGCTACGGCGGCGCAAGCGTGCAGTAACGCTCGCCGAATCAAACGGGACGTCCAGCTGGGCGCCGGGTGATTCGGCGATTTTATTTTGCGTTAATCGGTAATGACGCAATGCGACTTCGCAGGCGTTGACGTCGGAACAGAATAATAAAAAACGCCGAACCATTCGTTCGCGCGTCGACTCTATTGGTTTTTCTTGTCGTTTGCACGCTTTTATGCTAATGGCGCTGGTAACGCTCTTGACCAGAGTCGTAAAAAGCGATACAATACGCTTAATTTTCCCTATTTGCATTTAGGGACGCGCGTTTCGACGCGCGCGGAATGAAGATTATAGTACCAAACGATTAGAACTACTCAAAATGGACATTCAAGATTCGTTAGATGGCGTCGGTAATTTCTTCGGCGGAATATCGAAATGGATTGAAAATAAAATCACGTCGATGTTCGGCTCGTCGAACGAGCGCGAACTCAAGAAGATAGCGCCGCGCGTCGAGGCGATCAACGCGCTAGAAGCGCAATATCAAAATATGAGCGACGAGGAGTTGCGTAATCAGACGACGCTCTTTCGTAAACGTCTCGCGGCTGGTGAAACGCTCGACGATCTGCTCGTGGAAGCGTTCGCCGTGTGTCGTGAAGCCAGCCGGCGTACGATCGGACTGCGCCATTACGACGTTCAGCTCATCGGCGGCATGGCGCTGCATGAAGGTAAAATCGCCGAAATGATGACCGGCGAAGGTAAGACGCTCGTCGCAACCCTGCCAGCGTACCTCAACGCGCTCGAGGGTAAAGGCGTGCACGTCGTTACGGTGAACGACTACCTTGCGCGTCGCGATATGGAATGGATGGGTCCGATCTATATGGCGCTCGGCATGACGGTCGGCTCGATTCAGAGCAATATGTCGACGGCGGATCGACAGTACGCGTACTCGTGCGATATCACGTACGGTACGAATAACGAGTACGGGTTCGATTACCTTCGCGACAATATGCGTTACGCGCGTCGCGGCGACTCCAATTTCCCGTCCGACGTTCAGCAGTCTCAAGGACGCTTGCACTACGCGATCATCGACGAGGTCGACAACATCTTAATAGACGAGGCGCGCACGCCGCTGATTATCGCGGGCTCCGCTCAAGACGACGTTACGAAATATCGCGTTGCGGACTCGATCGCCGCGCAACTCGTTAAAGACGTCGATTTCAACGTCGACGAGAAAGATCACACGACGAACCTTACGGACGAGGGCGTGCGTCGCGCGGAGAAGCTCGCCGGGGTCGAGAGCTTCTATACGGTCGGCAATATGCACTGGCCGCACTTGATTGACAACGCGCTCAAAGCGCGGCACCTCTATAAGAAAGACGTGAACTACGTCATTAAAGACGGCGAGATCGTTATCGTCGACGACTTCACCGGACGACTTATGGAAGGTCGTACGTGGAGCGACGGTCTGCATCAGGCGGTCGAGGCGAAGGAACGCGTGCAAGTCAAGCAAGAGAACCGAACGCTCGCTACGATTACGCTGCAGAACTTCTTTAAACTCTACGATAAGATCGGCGGTATGACAGGCACCGCTATGACCGAAGCGAGCGAATTCTGGAAGATTTATAAACTCGACGTGCTCGCTATTCCGCCGAACCGACCCGTTCAGAGAATTACGCGTCCCGATCTCATCTATCGTACCGAAAAAGAGAAATACAACGCCGTCGTCGACGAAATTGAACGCGTTCATAAATGGGATCGACTCGTCTTCGACAACGGCGAAGAAGCGAGCGGAATTATCGAAAAGGAAGAGGAGGACGTGATTCTCTTCACGCCGAAGGGCGAACGCAACGTCCTCAAGGTGCCGCGCGATAAGGTCGTCGAAATCCATAAAAAAGGACGACCTATTCTCGTGGGAACCGTCTCCATTCAGAAGAGCGAACTCATCTCCTCTATGCTGTCAAGACGCGGAATTAAACATCAGGTCTTGAACGCTAAGCCCGAGAACGTCGGACGCGAGTCGGAAATCGTCGCGCAAGCCGGTAGACTCAACGCCGTTACCATTGCGACTAATATGGCGGGACGCGGAACCGACATTATCCTCGGAGGCAACCCCGAAACGCTAGCGTGGTCCATCTTCCAGACGAAGTACCCGACGCGACTCGACGTACCGCAAGACGAATGGCGCGCGTGCGTCGAAGACATCGAACGACGCGAACAGATGAAGGCGGAAGGCGAACTTGTGCGCTCGCTAGGAGGTCTGCATATTATCGGCACCGAACGTCATGAGGCGCGACGTATCGACCTACAGCTCATTGGACGCTGCGGTCGTCAAGGCGACCCCGGCGAGGCGCGATTCTACCTCTCGCTCGAAGACGATCTCGTGCGCATCTTCGCGGGAGATTGGGTTAAAAACCTCCTCACGCGACTCGGTATGGAGGACGGACAGGCGATCGAAAGCCCAATGGTTACGCGCCGTATCGAGGGCGCGCAGAAGAAACGCGAAGAGTTCAACTTCGATATTCGTAAGAATCTGCTCGAATACGACGAAGTCATGGATATGCAACGCAAACGCGTCTACTCGTATCGTCAGCGTATTCTTGACGGCGGTAATACGAAGGACTTCGTGCTCGAAATGATTGATCGGCAACTCGAGCGTCATCTTTCCGAATTCCTCTCGCCCGAATACGGCGCTGAAGCGTACGCGTCCTACGTCTCGCATATGCTCAACGTCGAGTTCCAAGCGAAACAGTTTCGCGGTATGAACGCGGGCGAAGCGGCGGAGTTCGCGATCGATTACGCGCGCAGAATTGCGGAAACGTACGCGCTCGACGCCGTGGAAGAGAACCTCGTGGAAGACGCGCCGGAAGACGAATGGAACTGGCAAGCGCTCGCGAAGGCGGCAAACGCGCGATGGCGCGCGAATCTGCGCGACGTCGATCTCAAAAAACTCGGACGCGACAACGTCGCCGAGTTCCTCATTGAGAAAGCGAATAAATTCTGCGATAGCGTCGACCTGTCAGGCGGCGCGAAACTCCTCGAGCCAGATTACGGTAAGAGAACCGCCGTGCGGTGGCTGCGCGATAAGTTCGGCGACACGCTCGAAGAATCGTACGCCGTTCAGCATGAAGAAGCGGATTTCCGCGCGCTCGCAAAGGCTAAGACGCTCGAAGGCTACGCGGAACGAGAAGCGCGGTTCCCCGTGCTCGTCGGACTGGCGCACTTCACGATTCGAGACGCGAACGGCAAACGTTATGATCGCGAGGGAGTCGTCGATTGGGCGAAACGCAGATTCGGGATCGATCTCGATCTCGACGAACTTAAGAACAAGCAACGTCGCGAAATTGAAGAGACGCTCTTTGAAGTGAGCCGTCAGGCGATGCGACAGAGCGCGCCGTACTATGCGATTAAACGCGAAAAACTCGATAAACTCTTTGCCGACGAAGGGATCGATATCAACTTGCTGCGCGCGAAACGCGAAGAGAAAATCGCGCGCAACGAACGCATTACGTCGAGCTCGATTCAGAAAGTGCGGCGCGACTCGCCTGCGCTCGCCGATTTGTGCCAATGGCTCAATTCCGAATTCGGGCAGGAGCTAACGGTCGAAGAACTCGCTGATTGGGACGTGCTGCTACTCGAGAACCGCGTCGAATCGATTATCGAGAATCGCTTCAGTCCGGAAATGCGTAAGGTCGAGCGATCGCTCATTCTCGGGATTCTCGACGCCGCATGGAAAGATCACCTACAGGTCATGGATCATCTCAAGTCGAGCGTGAGCTTCCGCGGATACGCGCAAGTCGACCCGAAGGTGGAATACAAACGCGAAGGCATGCGCATCTTCGACGCGATGTGGGACGGCGTCTTCGAGCGCGTTACCGATTACGTTTATCGCGTCGAACAGCTCGACGAGAACTTCATTAGCTCGACCTGGTCCGACGCCGATCGACCAGAAGCCGCGCAACGCCCGCAACAGCAGCAGGCGGTCTCGCGCGAAGTCCAGGAGACAATGAAACAACAGGACGACGCAATCGAGGCGAGCAAGGAGAAGAAGGTCGAGACGATTCGCAATAAGGGTCCGAAGATCGGAAGAAACGATCCATGCCCGTGTGGAAGCGGTAAGAAGTACAAGAATTGCTGCGGTAAGAATTAACGGCGCGCGGTTACATACTCGCGAAGCGTTGTCTACAGGATCGTCGTGAACGCGGCGATCCTGTTTGCGTTCTTGAACGGCGCCGACGTCGACCCAAGGACGGCGCTCGACGCACACGCGCTAAAATAGCCTTATTTTAGCCCTAAACGACGCGTCTCGACCCGTTGCCTTTTTTTCACGACGCCTTATAATATAGAACGAGCGTTTTAACGCGTTTAACGCGCGCTAACGCAAACGAATACTTTGACGACGACGCGCCGCGCGCGCCTACGCAAGCACCTGGAGAAGTCCCTTGGCAGACAACGACGATATTTTTGACAATTCAGACGACGCTAACGACGACGAACTGAATAACTCGAACGAAAACGACGACGAGAACTCCGATCCGCACGACGACGAATTCGACGACGAGTTTGACGAAGAAGACGAAGAGGACGCGAACGAAGAGGACGAAGAAGACGAGTCCGGCAATCCGAATCCAAGCTCCTCGAACGATCGACCTCTGCGCCCGAGAATCAACGCGAACGGTCAGCTCGTGCTGCCCGACGGATCAAAGCTCGTGCAATTACCGATTCAAGACGAGCTCAAGGGAAGCTACCTAACGTACGCAATGAGCGTAATCGTTAGCCGCGCTATTCCCGACGTGCGCGACGGGCTTAAACCGTCCCAGCGACGTATTCTCGTCGCGATGAACGACTTGGGAATCGGACCGCACGCGCAACGCGTTAAGTGCGCGAAAATCTCGGGCGACGCAAGCGGCAATTACCACCCTCACGGCGAAGCGATTATTTACCCGACGCTCGTTCGTATGGCGCAAGATTGGAACCTGCGCCACGTGCTCGTCGATAAGCAAGGCAACTTCGGCTCTATTGCCGGTCTGCCCGCCGCCGCTATGCGTTATACCGAAGCGCGGTTGTCCGGATTCGCTATGGCTATGCTCGAGGACCTCAACCTCGACACCGTCGACTTCATCCCAACTTACGACGAAGCGCGACTCGAACCGACCGTACTGCCGTCAAAGGCGCCGAACCTGCTCGTGAACGGCGCCAACGGCATCGCCGTCGGTATGGCGACGAGCATTCCGCCGCACAACCTCGGCGAAATTTGCGACGCGTGCGTCGCTACCATCGACGATCCCGATATTACCATCCCCGAACTATTGCGCCTGTGCCCCGGTCCCGACTTTCCAACCGGCGGCGTGATCTGCGGTACGCGCGGTATTCGTAAGGGCTACATTACAGGTCGTAGCAATATCGTCGTTCGCGCGCGCACGCGAATCGAAGAGAACGGCAAGCGCAGTCGCATTATTGTATCGGAAATCCCGTACCAGCAGGCGCGCGACCGGATCGAAGAGAAGATCGCGGAAATGATCAACGAAGGTCGAATAGTCGGCGTCTCGACGATCCGCAACGAATCGGACTTGAAAGAGCCGGTGCGTCTCGTGCTCGAACTGAAGAAGGACGCCGATCCGCACGTCGTGCTCAATCAGTTGTATCAGTACACTCCGTTGCAAAGCTCTTTCGCGATCATCTTCCTAGCGCTCGTCGACGGCAAGCCGCGCGTTATGAACTTTAAGGAGCTGATCGTCGAGTTCCTGCGCCATCGTCGCAACGTGATTCGTCGCCGCACGACCTTCCTGCTCAATAAAGCGATTAAGCGTCAGCATACGGTCGAAGGGCTCATCATAGCGCACGCGAATATTGACGAAGTGATTCGCGTGATACGCACGTCGCGCGACCAGGCGGAAGCGAAACTGCGATTAATGCAGATCGAGTGTCCTTCCGCGCTCATCGAACGCGCGCTCGGCGCCGGGTTCGAGTCCTTCTTGCAGACGCGCGGCGTTAAAGAGAGCTATACGCTCACGCCGGTGCAGGCGGACGCCATTCTGCGCATGACGCTCGGACAACTCGTTAATCTTGAACAGCAGAAGCTCGCCGACGAGTACAATAGTCTGCTCGACGAAATTGCGGAATACCGTCGTATTCTTTCCGACGAAGCGAATATCCTCGCGATCGTGCGCGACGACCTGCTCGACGTTAAGAAGAAGTTCGCCGATCCTCGCCGCACGCAGATCGACGAAGAAGAGTTCATGGACGTCGCCGACGAAGACCTCATCGCGGAAGAAACCATGGTCGTTTCGATTACGACGAACGGCTATATTAAGCGCACGCCGCTCTACGACTACAAGGCGCAACGTCGCGGCGGCAAGGGCGTTAAAGGCGCTAAGGTCGACGAGGAAGATCCTGTCCGACATCTATTCGTCGCGAGTACGCACAGCTACCTCATGTTCTTTACGAACCTCGGACGCGTCTACTGGCAGAAGATTTACGGTATTCCGTCCTCGTCGCGCGACGGTAAAGGACGCAATATAGTCAATCTCTTGCAACTTGGCGAGAACGAGAAGATCGCGAACTGCCTCGCCATCCGCGACTTCGACCAGGAGAACGCATATCTCATTATGGCGACGCGTAGCGGTATCGTAAAGAAAACGGATCTCAAGGCGTATCGTCGTCCGATGAAGCGCGGTATTATCGCGATCAAACTTAGGGGCGGTCCGGTCGAGGACGGTCTGGACGAGGGCGGCGCGCTCGAGACGGCGACGGAACAGGTCGCCTCCATTGATCGAGACGCGCTCGTCGCGGTCGACGTCTGTCGCGAAGGGGACGAAATCTTCCTGGCGACGAAATTCGGTCGCGTCATTCGTTTCCGTCAGTCTGACGTTCGCGCGATGGGACGTTCCGCATCTGGCGTTCGCGGTATTCGCCTGAAGGAAGGTGACGAGGTCGTCGGTATGACGATAGCGGATCCGGACGCTTACCTTCTCACGATCTGCGAGAATGGGTTCGGCAAGCGCACGCTCATTGGTCCAAACTCCGCAGTCGAGGTCGGCGAGGACGAGGAATATGAAACGGACGACGAGCCGGTCGAGGATGGAACGGAAACGGACGGGTCGCCGTCTAAGGTAACGTACCGCGCGATGCGTCGCGGCGGTCAGGGCGTTTTGGACGTCAAGACGACGAAGCGCAACGGCGCCGTCGTCGACGTAGTTCGAGTCGACGACGGGGACGAGATCATGACGATCACCGGCGCCGGTAAGATCCAGCGTTTCTCGGTCGACGATATTCGCGTAACGGGTCGCAATACGCAGGGCGTTCGTCTCATGCGAGT
Source organism: uncultured Planctomycetota bacterium (assembly GCA_900318195.1). Classification (GTDB taxonomy): domain Bacteria; phylum Planctomycetota; class Planctomycetia; order Pirellulales; family Thermoguttaceae; genus RUG369. The sequence continues at coordinate 16,203 of ONJR01000254.1, read as the reverse complement.
CGACGACGGGGACGCGATCGTCGCGGTGAATCGTATTCCTCGGGACGATATTGACGAAACAGAGGATAAGGCGACGGTCGGTTCAACGACGTCGGTTCTTTCGGAGGACGTTTCGTTCGACGACGAGATTGAAGAATAGCGGGTTTTGCGCGCCGCGATATTGCAATATCGTCGCGCGCATTGCTTCCTTTTGCGCGGCGTTAGGGCGTCGCGCGGCATTATACGTTAATTTAAGGCGTTTATTATGAGTCTTTGGAAGATAGCTTGGAAAAGTATCGAGCATCGCTCGCTTGCGTCGTCGCTGACAGCGCTTTCTATGGCGCTGGGCGTCGCGCTCGTCGTAACGGTGCTTGTAATTAACGGTGTCGTCGGCAAGTCTTTCCAGCAGGGCGCGCAGGGTTACGACCTGATCGTCGGCGCGAAAGGCAGTAAATTGCAACTCGTCTTGAGCTCCGTATTTTATAATCAAGATCCCGTCGGTCTCATTCCCTACGAATATTACGACCTTATGCGTTCGTCTCGCTATTCTGCGGAAGTGAAAACGGCGATTCCGATCGCGCGCGGCGACAACTACCAAGGCGCGCCGGTCGTCGCGACCACCCCGGAGTATTTCCAGTCGGTAACGAAATCGGACGGTAAATCGTACACGTTAAAAGAGGGCGAATTCTTCAAGAACGTCGATTTCTACGGCGCGGTCGTCGGCTACAACGTTGCGAAGAAGAATAAGTTGCAAATTGGGGACGAAATTCAGTTCGGTCATACGACTTCGCAGCGAGACGACGATCTTCACGAGCCGTTCCGCGTCGTCGGTATTCTCGACCACACCGGTAGTCCTAACGACCGCGCGGTCTTTGTGAACCTGGAAGGGTTCTATAAGCAGCACGAGCATGAAACGACGTCGGAGTCGATCGACTACTCTTTGCGCGAAGAAGAAGTCGCGAAGAAGCGAGCGGAGCTTGGACTCGACGCGGCTCCCGAGGTCGCCGACGCCGAACATGACCACGAACACGCGGAAGGCGAAGAACACGCTGAAGGCGAGCATGAGCACGAACACGCCCATGAGCACGGTCGGCGTTTGACCGCGATTCTGCTCATAACGAAGGACGTCGAGGTCGCGGTCGCGGCGACGCGCGAGCAGGTCGACGCGATTACGACGACGCCGGGAGTCGAAGTGGCTGAGAGCGATTTGGTTACGCCCGATCGCGTTCAGGTCGTCGACACGGCGGTTACGGCGCTGCCGGCGAAGATCGAAGGCGAATTGCTCGAAGCGCAGGCGGTCGCGCCGGTGCAGGAGATAGCGGCGTTCTTCGACGACGTGATCGGCAATATTCAAAGCGTTCTGATTATCTTTGCCGTGCAGGTCGTAATAGTCGCCGGCGTCGGGATGATGGTCAGTATTTACAACTCGATGAACGAACGTCGTCAGGAAATAGCGATCATGCGCGCGCTCGGCGCTCGACGCACGACCGTTATGGCGATTATCCTGTTCGAGTCGATTCTCCTTTCGCTCGGCGGCGGCGTGCTCGGCGCGCTGATAGGACACCTTGCGATCGGCGCGCTCGCGCCGCTCATTATGTCCTACTCCAACGTTATGGTGCGTCCGTGGGACTTCCAGGCGATCGAACTCATTCTGATACCAGGACTCGTATTGCTCGCGTCGATAGTCGGCTATCTGCCGGCAGTTGTCGCGTATCGAACGGACGTCGCGCAGTCGTTGCAGTCGTAACGCTTGCCGTAGCGTAGGAGAGCACACACGATGAAAGAAGTTATTTTTGACGACGCGCTGAAGGGCGCGTATCATGATATCGACGTGTCGCAGCCGGTCGAGGAGACGATCGACTATAAACAAGTGGCGACGCTCGGCGTCGGCGCGCTTGTCGCCGCCGTTTTCGGTATTCTCGGGTTCTTCTGGACGCCTCTTATTCTCGCGTCGTTGCTCGGCGTGATACTCGGAATTCTCGCGCAACGTAAGATCATGCGCGCGCCCGAGGAGATGGCGGGCGGCACGCTTACGACGGTCGCGCTTATTCTTAGCGCGCTGTTGTTCGTGTCGTCGACGGCGTGGCGCGCGTATACGTATTACTATTCCGCGCCTCCAGGGTACGAGATTGTGCCGTTCGATTCGATGGGGCTGACGAAAGACGGCGATATTCCCCAAGAGATTCTCGATCTCGACGGGCGTAAGGTCTATATCGAGGGGTTCATGTACCCGACGAAACAGCACGCCGGTATTGAGAATTTCACGCTTGTGCGCACATTGGGGCATTGCCAATACTGTTCCCCCGGCACGAACCCGGCGGATATGATTTCCGTCCACATGGAGCGCGGGCACGACGTGAAATATCGCGCGAATAAAATGGTCGCGGTCGGAGGCGTTCTCTCGGTCAATCCTGACTGGCGCCGTCAGACCGGTTCGATTCCGTACTCTATTAAGGCGAACGTCTTCCATTAATATGAGTCGCGTTCGCGCTTTGCCAAGATAACGCGCGCCGTTGGAACCTTCCAGCGGCGCGTTCTTGCGTTTCCGAACCTCTCGCCCTTGTCGAATTTCTACGACTCGGTACAATAACGCGTAATAGAGACGGCGCGCGACGCGTCGGATGGTAGATAGCTTAAGCGGCATACGCGAGGAGTACAAACAGATGGCTTACGACGTTACGTTAATTACTGGAGACGGCACGGGACCCGAACTCGCCGAAGCGGCGCGAAAATGTGTCGACGCGACCGGCGTTAAAATCAATTGGGACGTTCAAGAGGCGGGTATCGACGTCATGGAACGTACTGGCAACCCGCTGCCGGACGCCGTGCTTGAGAGCGTGCGACGCACGCGCGTCGCGCTAAAAGCGCCGATTACCACGCCCGTCGGAACAGGCTTCCGCAGTATTAACGTCCACCTTCGTCAGGAGCTCGATCTCTTTGCGTGCGTACGACCCTGTAAATATTACCCGGGCGTTCGCTCGTTCTTCAGCTCCGTTCCCGTCGATCTCGTGATCTTCCGCGAGAATACCGAAGATCTCTACGCCGGTATCGAATTTGAACGCGGCGCGGAAGCGACGAAAGAGGTCATTGAGCAGATCAATCGCCTTGCGCCGGGTCGCAAGATCGGCACGGGCTACGACGAGACGGGCGTCTCGATTAAGCCGATTAGCGTTTCGCGTTCCGCGCGCCTTGTCCGCGCGGCGTTTGAATACGCGCGCGAGAATAATCGCAAAAAGGTAACGGCGGTTCACAAAGCGAATATAATGAAGTTCTCGGACGGACTATGGCTGGAGACGGCGCGTGAAGTCGCGAAGGAATTCCCCGAGATCGAATTCGAAGATCGCATCGTCGACAATATGTGCATGCAACTCGTGCAGAAGCCCGAGCTGTACGACGTCGTCGCGCTTCCTAACCTTTACGGCGATATTCTTAGCGACCTTTGCGCCGGTCTGGTCGGCGGACTAGGGGTCGCGCCGGGCGCCAATATTGGCTTTAACGGCGCGGTCTTTGAAGCGACGCACGGTAGCGCGCCGAAATATAAGGGCATGAATAAAGTGAACCCCGTCGCGCTCATTCTGTCCGGTATGCTTATGTTGCGCCATCTTAAAGAGTACGACGCGGCGAATCGTTTGGAGAACGCGGTCGCTGAAGTCATTCGCGAAGGCAAAGACGTAACGTACGACCTTAAAGCGGATCGGGACGATCCGACGGCGGTCGGCACGCAGGAGATGGCGGACGCTATTTGCCGTAAATTGTAAGTTGCGCGACGTAGCTTAGCGCAATATCCCCAACGCGAGGACGTTTTGATAAGCGTCTTCGCGTTTTTTCGTAGTACGCGATTTTAGTAGTTTTTCTCACGACGGCGCTTGCTTTTCGTTTGCTCGCGTTGTACACTGATATGTGCGCGTTGAGTAGCGAGCTGACGCGCGTGTTTAAATAGCGTCGACGCGCGAGCGCGGCGCGCAGGTTATAAGGAAAAGAGAATATGGCTTTCTGTACAAAATGCGGCGCGCAACTTGCGGACGGTTCCACGTTCTGCACGTTTTGCGGTTCCCCTCAAACGCCGGCGCAATCAGCGCAGGTCAATCCTTATTCGGTCGGCGCGAATTATAGCGGCGGTTATTCGGGCGGTTACGTAGATCCTAACGCGCCGATCATTCCGGGCTTCGGGGAAGCGATTTCCATTTGCTTTAGTAAATACGTTAGTTTGGAGGGTCGCGCGAGTCGCTCTGAATTCTGGTACTGGTACCTCTTCACTCTGCTTATCGGGTGGATTCCACTTGTCGGCGGCATAGCGGGTCTCGTTTGCCTCTTGCCGTCGATAGCCGTTTTCGTGCGCCGTATGCACGATACGAATCGTTCCGGATGGTGGTGGTGGCTTACTTCTTTGCCGCTGTTTGTCATTATTCCCATGGTGATATACATTGGCGAAGACGAGAGTCGCGCCGAGGAGATGGCGATCCCATTAGGTATAACTGGAATTTTGTGGATTGTCTTTGCCATCGTCATCTTGTGTTTCCTCTGCGCACCGAGTACGCCAGGTCCGAATAAATACGGACCGGCGCCGGTTAGACGTTAATTTTATCATATTCGCGCGCTCTTATCGTACGAGTTCGCGCGCGCTTTAGCTCGAAGGAGTTATTATGGCTTTCTGTACAAAATGCGGCGCGCAACTTGCGGACGGTTCCACGTTCTGCACGTTTTGCGGTTCCCCTCAAACGTCGGCGCAATCAGCGCAGGTCAATCCTTATTCGGTCGGCGCGAATTATAGCGGCGGTTATTCCGGCGGTTACGTCGATCCTAACGCGCCGATCATTCCCGGCTTCAGCGAAGCGGTTTCGATCTGCTTCCGGAAGTACGCTAGTTTTCAAGGTCGCGCGAGCCGTTCGGAGTATTGGTACTGGACTCTTTTTACGTTCCTACTTAATTTTGTGATCGGTATATTGCTCGGACTTGTCGCCGCTACCACGTATTCTAGCGAAGCTTCTCAAGACGCGCAAGCTCCGCTAATGATGTTAGCGCAGGGCGTACGACTCATTTCGACTCTTGTTTTGTTTCTGCCAACGGTTTCTGTTTTTGTGCGTCGTCTGCACGATACGAATCATTCCGGTTGGTTGTGGTGGCTTCCATTCATAACGGGCGTTGGCGGGGCTCTTCTTTCAGGTCTGATAGCCGGCGCGACGCCGAGTCCGGAGAGCAGGACGATCGTGCTCAGTATTTTTGTTGTCGCTATGATTGTCGTCTGTTTGTATATGTTAATTCTCATGGTGCGTCGCGGAGACGATGGACCGAATAAATACGGACCGGCGCCGGTTAGACGTTAATTTTATCATATTCGCGCGCTCTTATCGTACGAGTTCGCGTCCGCTTTAGGAGGGTTGACTATGTCTTTCTGTTCAAAATGCGGCGCGCGGCTTGCGGACGGCGCCGAGCTTTGCTCACAATGCGGGACCTCGCAGAGCGCTAGCGCGCAATTCGATCCGTACTCTGTCGGCGTGAATTATGTCGGCGGTAACTCCAGCGTTTACGTAGATCCTAACGCTCCGATAATTCCTAATTTCATCGAAGCGGTTTCGATCTGCTTCCAGAAGTACGTGAGTTTTCAAGGTCGCGCGAGCCGCTCGGAGTATTGGTACTGGACGCTTTTTACATTCCTCCTTAACGCTGCGGTCGGTATACTTCTCGGGTATATAGCCGCCGCTTCTTCAGCCGAGGAATCGCTTGACCGAGCGTTCGAAGTAGTTCAAATCGTCTTGGCGCTCGCATTTTTCCTGCCGTCGGTTTCCGTTTTTGTGCGTCGTCTGCACGACACGAATCATTCCGGTTGGTTGTGATGGCTTCCTTTTTTAATTTGGCTGTCCACAGTTTCCACTGTTGGGTCGGTCTCGTTCGCCTTCTCAATTGCCTTGCTTGTCGTCTGCTTGTATATGTTAATTCTCATGATAAGTCGCGGCGACGAGGAACCGAATGAATACGGACCGGCGCCAGTTAGGCGGTAACGTGGGAAGCGCGGTCGTCGTTGTGAGTCAACTAGTTTTGTGGACGAATCGACGCGGCGTTTGGAGGGTTTGACGCAGTATACTGCGGTTTGGCTCGAATTAACTATGAGGAGGCGATATGACGCGAACTGAAAGATTACGTCGAATCGCACGTCGCGTACCGTTCTTCGGCGACGTCGTCTCGGTCGTTCTCTCGTCGTCTGATTTTAGCGGTCGCGCAACCCGGCGCGAATTCTGGAGTTGGTTCCTCTTTATAATTATTGCGTTTGTCCTTGCTGACAAGTTGTCGTACGCGCTCTCGAGCGATTGGACTCTTCCGTGCTACGCGGTTGCGATTCTTTTGCTTGCTCCTACGGCGTCCGTCTTCCTTCGCCGTTTGCGGGACGCCAATCGCATTACTCCTTCGCTAGTCTGTCTTTTGCTTAGCGTCTTCGCTTGGCTAGCTAGGTCGATTGCGTGGGATATACTGAAGGCGCATAAAGAACCGGAGTACGATTATCTGTTGACAGTTAGCAACGTTTTCCTGGCGCTTTGGTTTATATTACTAACAACTCCTTTCGTCTTTGCAGCGGCGCCGACGTCGCGGCGCTTTTTGGACGCCGAGAAGTCGTCGTGCGAATCTGCAGACGAAGTTGCAAATTAGAACGCCGAGTCGCCGCGCGGCGTGGCGTTCGAGGAGACGGTTTAACGGAGTGTGAATCGTGATTGATCTATTATCGATGAGAAAGTCGAAGGCGCAGTATTGCGGTAATTGCCACGCGAAGGTCGCCGACGATCAGAGAACGTGTCCCAATTGCGGCGTAACGTTGGAATCGTCGAATCCATATTCAGTCGGCGCTAATCGTAGGTCGAGCGTATGGAATTCGCAACTTGTCAGCAGCGCTTTTAACCGTAGTTTTCAGTTTCGCGGACGTGCGAGCCGCAAGGAATTATGGACCTGGATTTTTTACTGCGGCGTCTTCCTCGTCGGCTTTCTGGTCGTTCTTCTATTACGAGCAGGGCTTAGTCGCCGCACGTTGAGTCCTGGACTTTTTATCGTTCTCTGGTTTGTCGTCTTTCAGCCGACTCTGGCAATGACGACGCGACGCTTGCACGACCTAGGGCGCTCCGGTCGAAGAGGGATCGTTACCGTACTCTGTAACATCGTGTATCTTTGCGCGCTCTTGACGCTAGCGCCGTCGCTGACGACGACCCCGGTCGATTCTCCCTCGACGATTATTTTCAAAGCGATTGGTATCTTCGTCGTCGCGGCGTTGGGAGCGCTACTCGCGTACGCCGACGTTAAGTTAGCGCTACTACTTGCCACGCCCGGCGAGAGCGCTAAGAACCAGTACGGCTCGGCGCCGAACGACGACGACTGGACGCGCGCGCCGGAGACGTTCGCGGCGCGATTTTGCACAAAGTGCGGTAACGAGCTGACCGCAGAGGAGACGTTTTGCACTCGTTGCGGCGCTCAGGTCGCGGCGCCGCCCTCCGTCTCGCGCACGCCGTCCTTCGTCGACGTTTTGCGCGCCGTCGGCGTATGTTGGCGCAAGTGTTGCGATTTCAGCGGTCGCGCGGGACGCCTGGAATTCTGGAGTTGGCAGACCTTTTATTTTCTGATTCTTATTGTCAATCATTTTGTGGCTCCACGTCTTGCGTCGCATCTGCTTGACGTTTCCTTTCCGATCGGCATTCGCGACTGGCGTTTTTTCGCGTTGGTACTTGCCGTTCCCGTCGCGCTTCTTATACCGACGTTCGCGGTTGCCACGCGGCGGTTGCACGATATTGGTCGCACGGGCGCGTGGATAATCGCGTACGTCGTCGTCAGTTTGATCTTAGCGGCGCTGGCGATTCCGATGATGTTTCTTGCAATGTTCCTTGACAACCCTTCGCCGCTTGAGTTTACCGTTGCCATGGCGATTCTATTTGGTTTTCTTACCGTTTGCGGGTTAGTCTTCTACGGTTCCTTAGTGGCGCTTTCCTTACCTGGTATGCGCGGCGCGAATCGGTACGGTCCGGATCCAACGGTTGGCGCTTTGGACGATTCGGTCGACGCTCCGCATGAAGCGTAATCGCAGTAACTTAATAGAGAAAGGTGAAGTGAAGCGCATGCCATATTGTACGAATTGCGGTTGTCAACTTAAATCCTTTTGGCGTAATTGTCCCAATTGCGGCGCGCCGATGAGAAAGAACAATTTCCTCTCGGCGGTTCGTGTAATCGTCAAACGTTGCGAGCCTTGCTGTCGCGCGGTAAGGACTTGCTTTCGTAAGTACGTCGATTTTACGGGACGCGCGAGTCGCTCGGAGTTTTGGTATTGGATCTTATTCTGCGCGCTGGTATCTCTTTTGGAAACGGCGCTCATTGCGGCGCTGCCAAAAGAGTGGACTCCCGAGGCGGTTTTAATGAAGCGATTTGTCGTCGTCGGCTCGTCGGGTTATGTCTTTCAAATGATGTACGCCGCTTGGCTTGCGTCGATAATTCGCGTAGTAGCGCGACCTCTTATGATTGCGCTCTTTCTTCCGACGGTCGCGGTCTCTATTCGTCGTCTGCACGATCTAGGGCTTTCATGCGCGTTGACGTTTTTCTATTATCTTTGTCGCCTTGCAATTTTCTTGTTTTCGATCGCAACTGGACAGTATTTGATAGCGCATATTTACGATACGTCAGACAACATGTTCCTAGAGCGAGTGATTATTTTTGGTCCGTCGGGCGCCCTTTTCATGCTTCGAATGATCGCAGTGTGTGTTATGTGCATACCAGGAAAACATAGCGAGAATAAGTACGGTCCGGCGCCTGGCGCTTCTCGTGAAGACGTAAAAGAAGAGGATAAATGCGAGAATACAAACGACGCTACGTAACGTCAACGACAATATGGAGATTATTGACAATATAAAATTGTGAGGAAAGTTGTTCACTCCCTAACATTAAATAAGATAACGTCTTCCTTTGTAAATACAATATCGTTTAACAGTAGCGCGACGCTTGCCGTTAGTCGACAAGCGTCGCGCGCTTAACATTATATTGGATAGTCGATTATAATCAGACCTTTCCCATCTTCTTCATATTTTCGTAGCATTCCGCGACGGCTTCCATGAGATTCGAGTCTTTGCGGCAATCCTCTTGTTCGATAATGTACCATTCGATCCCGCCGACGGTCTCGGCGATATTGAACATTTTGTCCCAGTCGACGATATCGCCCTTGCCGCCGACGCAGGCGCCGCTTTTGCCTTTTTCATTTTCCGCTTTCACGTGCATGAGCTTGCCGCGACCTGGCAGCTTCGCAACGAGATCGTAGGGATCGGCGCCGCCGTGCATACAGTTGCCGACGTCCATTTGCGCGATAATATCTTCGCGCGTTCGACTGAAGAAGAGTTCCCACGCCGTTTTGCCGTTGACGTCGGTAAAATCGTTGAAGTGCGCGTGGAAACCGATCTGCATACCGACCTTTTCCGCTTTATAGGCGATCTCGTTAAAGAGATACGCCGTCATTTGATTGCCGGCGTCGGTCGCGCAGGACGCCGAGAGACCGCTCGCGACGATCAGGCGCTTATTGCCAAGCGTCTTTTCGAACTCCGCCGTCTTATCGAATTGACCTTCGAGCAACGCGGGCACGCCGAGGTGCGTGCTAATCGCTTCTAGTCCCGCTTCGTCGAGCCACTTGCGCACGTCTTTCGCGTCATGCCCGTAGTATCCCGCGAACTCAACGCCCTTGTACCCGATCTTAGCGATCTCTTTGAGCGTTCCGCGCAGGTCCTTGGACGCATAATCGCGCACGGAGTAGACTTGCAACGCGATCGGAATCTTTTTCTTCTCGTCGGCGAGCGCGGCGGTTACGTTCGCGGCGCCGAACGCGCCGTACGCGGCGCATAGCCCAGCCTTTAAAAAACTACGTCGATCCATTTCGGACTCCTCTTATCTAATGACTGTGCGCTAAGTTAAGCGCGACTTATCGGTTAATTCTCGCTCTTCTTTTCGTCTTCTTCGTCTTCGTAATAGTAATAGTCTTCGTCCTTTTCGACGCCGGTCTCGTCCAATTCGAGCTCTTGAAGATTCTCTTTGGAGGTCGCGGCGTCTTTTTTACCGGTTTCTCCCGGCGTTTGTACGACGACGCGGTCGTACGCCGATTCGAGCGCGTCGGCGAACGCGTCGGTCGGGAACGTGTCGACGCTCGTTGCGACGAGTTCGGGCGCGATCGTCGACGTCTGGTTGGACGCTTTCGCGGTCGGCTGCGCGTCCTCCTGCTTCTGCACGGGCTGGTTCTTCGCTTTAATGAGTTTGTCGACGACGAGTAGCAGTCGTTTCATGGTGATCGGCATTCCAACGGCGAGTCGCGTTTTACTGCGTTTCGCCTTTGCCGCCCATTTGACCTGATTTTCGTCGAGGAGTAGGATAGCGGGCGTCGTTTTCGTCGCCTGCATCGTTAGCATTTTATTAAACGCCTCGACGGCGCTCGGACCGAGCGACTGCGCGTTGAATAGCACGACGTTGACTTCCATACTCTCGCCGTCGTCGAGTCTTTCGAGCGCGCGCTCCGCGTTCGACATAACGAGCGCGCGATAGCCCGCGTTTTTAAAGGAGGTTCGGAACGCGTTCTGCAACTCGCTGTTCGCTTCGACGATCATAACGGATGTGAGCGCTTCCTTTTTCTCCTTGGTCGCGGCGACTATGAGCTTTTCCTCTTGCTCTATATCGACTCCAGACTCGAGCGTCTGCGCGGCGGCGTCGAGCGCTTCGAGCATGAGTCCTGGGCTCTGATAGCGCTCGTTCGGATCGTACTTCATTGCCTTATCGACGACGTACGCGACGCACCTTGGCACAAAGGGCGCGACCTCGCGAATCGGCTTGACCTGGCGGAAGCGTCCGGCGTCGAGACGTTTCGCGCGCTCCTTAATTTCGCCCAACGGCGCGATTCCGCTGAGCAACTGGTAATAGACGGCGCCGAGGAAATATAGGTCGCTGCGCTTATCGTCGCGCGGAACGTGCGTCGATCGTTCCAATGCCGCGTATTCGATCGCGCGTTGCGTTTTAAAACCGGACGATTCGTCCGTAATGAGTCCGAAATCGAGAAGAACCGCTTTCCCGGAACTCGAAAGGATTATGTTCGACAGCTTCATGTCGCGATGCTGATAGCCGCGACGTTGCGCGTAATCGAGCGCGCTACAGACGTCCCGCGCAATTCGGGTCGCGCGCAACGGCGCGATGCGTCCGTTCTTTTGCGCCTTGAGTTCTTCGCGCAACGTGAGCCCTTCTACGAACTCCATAACCATGTAATGCTCGTATTTCGTCGATTTCAGCTCGTAGATCGCCGCGATATTCGGATGCCGCATTTGCATTCCTAACTCGCCTTCGCGCTCGAACTCCTTAATCGCCGTCTCGTCCTCCCTGAATCGCGCGCGCAACACCTTAACCGCGACGACCTGACCCGTGTCCTTATGCACGCAACGAAAGACGCGCGCGAAAGAGCCCGCGCCGATCAAGTACTGAATCCGGTAGTCGCCGTAATAGTACCCAGTCGTTTCGCCGCTAATGAGCCGTTCGACCTGGTATTTCGTCAGGTATCCGCGACGTTGCAACGCCTGAATGAATTCTTCCGACGTAAAGGGGCGCGCGCCGAAGGAATTCTCCACGTCCCGCAACTTACCCAAATCGATCAGATCCAGCGAGAGCAACCGCTGGGTTAAATCGTCAAAGGAAAGACTACTCATGGCTGACGCCCTCTATTAACAACCCGACGCGCGTTATTCCACGCGTTGCGCGCTTCGTCGGCTAGCGCGCAACGCGTACACTGAGAGTCATTATAACCAAATTTATCCAAAAGTCATGCCGAAAAGGGACGCGACAAGCTCTTTTCCGCATTTTCTTGATTGCGTTGACGTTTTAAGCGTCAGAAGCCGTTCGCGCTCGTTTTTTACCGAGCGAGGCGCGGGAAAAAATTTTTTCAAAAAGCCGCTTGACGAAAATGAATGTTAGATTAGACTAATAAAAGTTAGATCAAGCTAACACTTGTTGCCGCCGCTTGACTTGGAGACGTTCTCTGAGCGCTTGCGCGCGGCGTCGACGTAGTGTGGACGACGTAGGAAACCTAAGATGACTTCATATAAAATTGCGAAGAGTCGCGCCGGTCGAGCGCTTGGTCGCGGCTTTACCTTGGTCGAACTGCTTGTCGTGATCGCGATCATTGGTATTTTGATCGGTCTGTTATTACCTGCGGTTCAAGCGGCGCGCGAGGCGGCGCGTCGTATGCAATGTACGAACAATATTAAACAACTCGCGCTCGGTTCGCAGAATTATCACGACGCGAATCGCGCGTTTCCCATGCCGACAGGCTATCGCGGCGGTTGCACGAACTGTCCTCCAGCGGGCGGCTTTTCGGTTCACGCCTTGCTCCTTCCGTTTATCGAGCAGACTCCGATGTACGATAGTATCGCGTACTGGATTCATATCGACAACGGCACGGCGATTCAGTGGCGCGGCGGCTCCGATTATCAGTTGTTAATTCCCCCGATTCAAGATGCGGCGGCGCAACGAATCGAGATTTTCCAATGTCCTTCGGACGGCGGTAATCGTATGTCGACGGGCTTTGGTCTTGTAACGGGCGGTTATTACGACGCTCAAGGTAATTGGTTGCAGAATAGCGACGCTTCCCCCGTTGCGGTTTCGACGACGAATTACATGGCGTGCAACGGTTCCGGCACGGCGTACAATTACGACTCGACGGTCATGACGGACGGCGTGTACTCGATGCGCGTAGCGCGCACGTTTGCGCATCTTTTGGACGGCTCGAGCAATACGGCGATGTTCAGCGAAGCGATCGTCGGGGACGACGTTCAGGGCGGTAGCGAGCCTGACCCGATGCATCCAGAGTCTCGTTGCGCTTTTGCACGCGGACAATGCACGTGGCGCGGTCGTACGGCGGGCGGCACGTGGGGCGGCTGGCTTGCCGACGGCGGCACGCCTGGAATCGTTGGAATCTACGGAGACGAGAATCTCGACGTCGCTTCGCTATGTTCGACGTATCTAACAGCGTGGAACGGCTGGCGCGGTTATACGTGGACGCTGTGCAAGGCGCACGCGACGGGCTTTTCGACCTTCAGCGCGCCTAATCCCCCGCATCCGGACTGGGGCGCGGAATTCGGTTCCGGTTTCTTTGCGGCGCGCAGTCGTCACTCCGGCGGCGTGAACGTTGCGATGTGCGACGGTTCCGTCCGGTTCGTGAGCGACACGATCGATCGCGAGACCTGGTGGCGATTGGGTTCGATGAACGACGGCGGCGCCGATATGCCGCGCGATCCCATGTAATTGGAGGTTCCTGTGAAATGTCAATCGAAATGGCTCGCGCTTGCTATGCTAACGCTCGTCGCATTAACGAGCGCCTGCAAACGTCTGCCCGATCGACCCGACGATTTGCCGCAACTCTATCCCGTTGTTCTGCGAGTAACGTTTGGCGGAGCGCCAGTTGAAGGCGTTACGGTCAATATGACGCCGCTCGACCCCGCGCTGAAGAAGTGGAAATCGGGCGGTCAGTTGGACGCGGAGGGTAAGCTGACGGTTAAGACCGGCTTTTATTACGAGGGCGCGCCGAGCGGCGAGTATCGTATTTCGTTCGCGAAGTTGCAAGAGCGTTGGGGCGACACGCTGGAAGAAATGCAACCCCTTTCGCTAATACCGCTGAAATACGGACCGCAAAAGTCGGATTTGACGGTCGAGGTTAAGCCGGAAAAGAACGAGATTACCTTGGAGCTCGACGGCGGCGAAGAGATCGTGCCCGTGCCGAAAGGCGCGACGCTCGGTCCCAGAAAGGGATAATTGTAGACAATGAAAATCACGTTATGCGTAATAGCGGCTTGCGCGTTAGCGGTCGCGTGCGCGTGCCTTACGACGTCGTATCGCGCGAATCAAGCGAGCGCGGGCGCGACGTCTTCTGAGGACGCGTACAAGTTGCAGGTCGCGGATCAGGATAAGGACGGCGTTCTTTCCGCAAGCGAGCAGGCGCGCTATGAGGAACTTCAGCGTCAGGTCTTTGAATCGCGCGGCGAGCTCATGATCAACGAGTCTGGCGAGCTTGAAATTGCGGATAAATTCGCGCACGACGAAGAGGCGCGCGCGGAGTTTGAGAAACGCCAGCATATGAAGGATTGAGCAATTGCGCTTGATCTCTTTTCCAAATAAGTTTAAACTGCGTTGCGCGCGTCGGCGTATGCGCGCGCGTCGCAATCGTGGAGCGCACGCTCCGGGAGTATAATATTATGACGCTTAGTAAAAATGGTAAGATAATCGGCGCGGTTGCGCTAGTGGTTGTCGCGATCGGCGCGATCGCATATTCGTCGAACGCGACGTCGAGTCCTAAGGGCTTCGCGAACTTCGAGAGCGCGGATAAGAACGGCGACGGCGCGATCGATCGCGCGGAGTTCGCGAGCTTCCTGAAGTCGAACGTCGCGGCGTCGGCGTGCGCGAAGGGCGGTAAGGCTGGCGGTTGTTCCGGCGGCGGTTGCGAAGGCAAGGGTAAGGCTGGCGGTTGCTCCGGCGGCGGTTGCGAAGGCAAGGGTATGGCTGGCGGTTGCTCTGGCGGCGGTTGCGAAGGCAAGGGGACGGCTGGCGGTTGCTCCGGCGGCGGTTGCGAAGGCAAGGGGACGGCTGGCGGTTGCTCCGGCGGCGGTTGCGAAGGCGGCGCCGGCGGATGCTCCGGCGGCGGATGCGGCGGACATGGGAACGCTACTCCAGAAGTTCCCGCGCCAGAAGCTCCTGCGGCTCCAGCGGCGCCCGAGGCTGCTCCTGCGGAATAAACCGAAATTGGCGCGCTAGTCCGGCGCGACTTGGCGTCGGCGCCGTTACTTTAACTGTTCGGACGCGTTATTGCGCGTCCGAACCGCTTTAGCTAATTACAGGAAGACAATAGATAAAGATTGCTATGAAGGCGTTAAAAGCAATTTCGCGACCTTTGCATCGCTATTTGAGCTGGTTGACCGGTATTGTCGTCGCCATACTGTGCGCGACCGGCGCGATTTTACTCGTTCAGCCCGAGGTGGAACGGCTGCTCGAGCCCGAACGATACTACGCGCCCCCTCACGACGGTAAACAGCTTCTTTCGCTCGACGAATTCATAACAACCTTTGAACGCAACGAGCGCGCGACGTTCGATCAACCGACGAACTTGCTCGTATCGCGTCTTAATATTCCGAAGGATCCGGATCGCACATGGTACGCGCTTGTCGCCGCGCGCGACGCGAAGGATAGCTGGACGTATATGGCGTACGTCGATCCCTACGAGGGCGTCGCGGTTGCCTACGGATCGAGTAAGACGCTCGACTTCTTTCGCACGGTGCGCCGCCTGCATACGTCTCTGTGTTTGGCGCCTCAGATTGGGCGTCCTATTGTTCGTTACTCGACTCTTATTTTTGTATTTATCCTACTAACGGGTCTTATTCGTTGGCTGCCTGCGCGCCTGTCGAATAAGAAGGCTTGGAAGTCGTCCCTCGTTCCCAGCGTTACGAAAGGTTACTTTCGCACGATTTACGATCTGCACAACGTTTTAGGGTTCTATTCGGCGCTGGTCTTACTGATTCTCGCGCTGACGGGGTGCTGGATAGCTTTCCCCTGGTTTAAAACCGGGTTTGACAAACTGATACGGTACGACCCTTCCGAACGATATGTAGCGGACTTCCAGGTCGACGTCGAAGAGGGCAAGTCGGCGTCGTTGCAAGGTATGCTAGACGCTCAGCGCGCGCGTACCGGCGCGCGAACGTACGACGTATTCTTCCCCGGCGCGCGTTCGCGCACGCCAATTTGCATTCGTGAGAGCGGCGGGTTCTATTACCCGGACGCGCACTATTGGAACCAGTATACAGGCGAGCTTGTCGGAATCGACGAGTACTCGAATCTTCCGGTCGCGCAACGTATTCGGACGTCGATTATGCCGTTGCACAGGGGCGTCTTTTGGGGCTCGACGACGCGCTATTTGTTTTTGATCTTTTGCGCGATAGGGGTTCTCCTTGCGGTAACGGGCTACCTTCTCACGCTGAAACGTTGGGATTTTGAAGAGAAGGCGCAGCAGAAAGCGCGTGAACGCGAGAAGTCTGCGGACGCTGAACCGCGCGAGAGCGAGTAGCCGAATTGGCTCGTTGTTAAATTATCCGTTGACGTAATTAGTTAAGTAAATTACTCAAATTGCTACTTTATCCCCTCGTAATAGCGTCTAAGTCCAATCAGACGCTATTACGAGCCGTATATTCTTTTCCAACGATG
>ONJR01000126.1 GCA_900318195.1 uncultured Planctomycetota bacterium | reverse complement strand
GGCGGCGGTCTCTTTGTTTACGGTCGCGCTGGCAAGTCGGTAGTCGTAACGAATACGACGATAACGGGTAATAAAGCGACGACGAACGGTTCCGGCTTGTTCACAGAGACGGCGGACGGAACGCTTGAGATTCGGAACTCGATAATCGCGCTCAATATGGTGAAGAGCGACGTATATAAGAAGGCTTCGGGTCGCGTTATTAAGGCGTACAATACGCTGAGTCCGTTTACCGGCTGGTCGAGCGGTAGTAGCGCAAACTTAACGTACAACGCGTCGCAGCCGCTCTTCGTAGGCGCCGACGACTATTCGCTTGCTCAAGGCTCGCAAGCGCTCAACGCAGGTAATAACGCGTATATAACGCTCGCGACGGATCTTTCCGGCAATTCTCGCATTGTCGGCAGCGCGGTCGATTTAGGCGCTTATGAACGTCAATCGAACTCCAACGCGCTCCTCGACGAAGCGTTCGCCGAACTCTTCGAGGACGATTTACTAGAGCTCTTCTAGTCGCGCGCACGACGGTAAAGCGGAGTAAGACGACCGGGCTTTGCCCCTTCGCGTTGCAGGACGCTCTTCTCGCCCAGCGACGCGAAGGGAGCGATTTTAATCCCGGTATGAGACAAGAAGCAAGAAACAAGAGGAGGACGTCGGACTTAGTTCCGGCGTCCTCTTTCCTTTGCGACGTTTTCGCTTAGCTTAATTTGAGCGTTACGCGCGTCCAAGTCCAACGACGCGTCGCGCGCGGTCATAGGTTTCAGCGGCAATAGCGCGCGCGTACTCTCGCCCGCGATCAAGAGTTTCGTCGACGACGCCGGACGCCATGGTCTCGGCGAATCGCGCTTGCAACGCGGAGAGCTTTTCGACGAGGAGTTCCGCGACCTCTTTTTTGAGATCGCCGTATCGCGCGTTTTCAAAATGCTTCTCGGCGTCGGGAATCGTTATGCCTTGGAAGACGGCGTAGATCGTGAGTAGATTCGAGACGCCCGGCTTGTTCTCTTCGTCGAAGTACACGCCTTCTCCGGAGTCGGTAACGGCGCCCATGATCTTTTTGCGAATATCCTTCTCGGTATCGTTGAGAAAGACGGACGCTTTGGGATTCTCGGCGCTTTTACTCATTTTCTTTTCCGGATTGAGTAGGTCGCGAATCTTAGCGCCGACAGTCGGAATGAGCGGTTCCGGCACGACGAAGGTCTCGCCGAATTTCGCGTTGAACCGTTGCGCCAGATTGCGCGCGAGCTCGACGTGCTGCTTCTGATCGACGCCGGTCGGCACGACGTGCGCGTTGTATAGTAGGATATCGGCGGCCATGAGCACAGGGTAGGTGAAGAGTCCGCATCGAATCTCTTTTTCCTTTTTATTCTCCGTCTTCGCTTTGAACTGCGTCATTCTGGAGAGCTCGCCCATATAGGCGGTGCATTCTAGAATCCATGAGAGATTGGCGTGCTCGGGTATTTCCGATTGAATGTAGATGTGATTATCGACGCCTGAGACTCCGCAGGCGAGGTACATACCTACAATTTCGCGTACGCGCCGATGCAGAGTTTCCGGGTCTTGCGGCACGGTAATCGAGTGCATATCGGGCACGAATAGGAACGTGTCGTAGTCCTTTGCGTAGTTAATTACCTGACGTATACTGCCTATATAGTTTCCGATCGTTAATTCGCCGCTCGGTTGCAACCCCGTTAAAAGTCTCTTTTTCATTTTAACCTTGACCCTTACTTTAATCTTTGTGCGTATCGACGCGCGCCTGCGCCGCCGCTGACCTTTCATTATACGTCTCTTTAACGTCGCGACAAGTCGCTATTCTCGAAATTGGCTCGTATAGAGGTCGTAATAGAATCCGCGTCGCGCCATGAGCTCGTCGTGCGAACCCTGCTCGACTATCTTGCCGTCCTTCATAGCAAGAATAACGTCCGCCGCGCGAATCGTCGAGAGACGGTGCGCGACGACAAAGCTCGTGCGTCCTGTCATGAGCTCGTTGAACGCCGCCTGGATCTTCTGCTCCGCGCGCGTGTCGATCGACGACGTCGCTTCGTCCAGAATGAGAACTTCCGGCTTGCGCGCCATAACGCGCGCTATGCAAATCAACTGCCGCTGACCCTGCGAAAATTCCGACCCGTTTTCCGTGACCAGCGTATCGTAACCCTGCGGTAGTCGGCGTACGAACGGTTCTACGCGACACGCGACCGCTATACGTTCAAACTCTTCAGGCGAAACGTTCGGCGCGCCCATAAGGATATTGTCCCTAATCGTGCCCTGCTTAAGCCACGTCTCCTGCAGCACCATTCCGTAATGCGAACGCAACTCCGCGCGCGGCACGCTACGTTCGTCGACCCCGTCCAGGAGGATCGCGCCAGAATCGACTTCGTAAAAGCGCATGAGAAGGTTAACGAGCGTCGTTTTACCGCAGCCGGTCGGTCCGACTATCGCAACGCGCGCGCCCGGCGGAACCGCTAGATTGAAATCCTCAATTAGCGTGCGGTCAGGTCGATACGAGAAGCATACGTCTTTAAATTCGACGCGCCCCAACGCTCGCTTCCGTTCACGCGAACTTGTTGCCTCTTGCGCTTCCGTCGGCGCGTCAATGAGCTCGAAAAGCCGCTCCGCGCACGCGAGCGCGTTCTGGAATTCCGTCGCTACGCTGGAAATCTCGTTGAAAGGCTTCGTATACTGCTCTGCGTAGCTCAAAAAGACGACTAAACCGCCGACCGTCATAGCGCCGCTCATTACCGCAAACGCGCCGACAAGTCCCACGCTCATATACACAAGACTATTGACAAAGCGCGTCGCCGGATTAGTGAGCGACGAAATAAAGATCGCTTGACGCGACGCCGATTCAAGCTGCGCGTCGAGTGTCCCAAATTGCGCTTCCGCCGCCTCGCTACGATTGAACGCGCGAATTACGCGCACGCCTTGAGTCGCTTCGGTAATATAGCCCGTCTCCGCGCCGCGCAGCTCCGATTGACGACGGAATAACTTAAAAGAACGACGCGAAATAAAACCGGCGACTAAAAACGACGTCGGCGTGAGCGCGACAACCACGATCGCTATCTTAAAGTTTACCGATAGCATAAAGACGAGAACGCCAACGATCGCGACCGCGCCCGTGAAAAGTTGCGCGACGCCTAGTAGGAGACCGTCCGCAAACTGCTCTGCGTCCGCGACGATGCGACTAACTACCTCGCCGTGCGCGCGCTCGTCGATGTATTTTAACGGAGTCGACCCGAGTTGAGAGAACGCGTCGTATCGCGCGTCCCGAGACGTGTTGTACGCGAGACGATTATTCAGCGCCGCCATGACGAACTGTCCGACTGCGACCGCGCAAGCGCACGCCAGTATTTTAACAACAAGACGACCGATTCCCGGAAAATCAACTTCGCCTGGTCCGACGAGCAGGTCGACGGCGGATCCGACGAGTCGCGGAATATAGAGCGTTGTGAGCGTCGTTGCTGCGGCGAGCGCGAATGACCCGAATAAAAGCGCGCGATAGCGACGTGCGTAACGCCACACACGAGCCAATGTGCGATACTTCGCGCGACGCGTTAAGTTCGATTGCGTCATAGCGTCGCTCCTTTCGTTAGGCGTAGCGCCTCGACGTCCTCCGAAGGAAATTGCGAGTAAAAGATCTCCTGATAGACCTTGTTCGACGCCAGTAAATCCTCATGAACGCCGAGCCCGACTAGCTTGCCGTCGTCGAGCGCTACGATCTGATCCGCATGCAAAATAGAAGACGCGCGTTGCGTTATGATGAATGTGGTCGTCGTCTCCGGCAGCGCTTGCCGCAACTCGGCGCGTAATCGCGCGTCCGTGGCGAAGTCGAGCGCCGACGAAGAGTCGTCCAAGATCAAAATCGGCGCGTTCCGCACAAGCGCGCGCGCTATCGTAAGACGTTGCTTCTGACCGCCCGAGAGATTGCGACCGTTCTGTTCGATCGACCAGTCGAGACCTTCTGCGTTCGCGGCGACGAACTCGGACGCCTGCGCGACCTCAAGCGCGCGCCATAACGCGTCGTCGCTCGCTTGCGGATCGCCCCAACGGAGATTCTCGCCGAGCGTTCCTTTAAACAACTCCGCTTTCTGAGGCGCTAGCGCTATGAGTTCGCGAAGACTGCGCGTACTGTACTCTCTAACGTCCGAACCAAAGACTTCGACCGCGCCCTCGCTCGCGTCGTAGAACCGCGCGATAAGATTGACCAACGTCGTCTTGCCGCTGCCTGAACCGCCGATTATACCGATCGTTTCGCCGACCTTCGCTTCAAAGGAGACGTTCTCCAACGCAGGCGCGGACGCTCCGGCATAGCGAAACGTAACGTTCTTAAACGCGACCGCGACGCCGCTCTCTCTCGCGCGCGCTTCACGGTCGCCCTCCGCCATATCGGGACGCGTGTTTAAGACCTCCGCGATACGATTACCGCATGCGATCGCCTTCGTCGTTTGGATAATGAGATTCGCTAGTTTGATTAGCTCGACGATGATCTGCGCCATATAATTCAAAAGCGCAACCGTCTGTCCCTGGCTTAAATCGCCGACCTCGACGCGCGCCGCGCCCGTCCAGAGCAACGCGACGATCGCTAAGTTCACAATTGCGTATGTCGAGGGGTTCATGAGACTGGAGAGTCCGCCTGCGAAACGCTGCAACGCCGCGTACGCGCGATTCGTCTCGTCGAACGCGCGGCGTTCGGCGTCTTCAAGATTGAACGCGCGAATTACGCGCGCGCCGTATAAATTCTCGCGCGTCGCGCGCGCTAGCTTGTCGAGTTGACGCTGACATTTCCCGTACGCGGGGATCGCGCCGCACATTATGCCGAAGACGACGAGCGAAAGTATCGGCAACGCGACGAGGAAAACCAGACCTGAACGAAAGTCGACGCACAGCGCCATGATTGTCGCGCCGAAGACGATGATCGGCGAGCGCATAAAGAGGCGCAAGACGAGATTGACCCCTGATTGAACCTGGTTCGCGTCGTTTGTCATTCGCGCGGCAAGCGAGTCGGCGCCGAACGCGTCGAGTTGCGAGAAGGAAAGTTCGTTAACACGCCGAAAGAGCCGACGTCGCAACTGCGAGCCGAACCCGACCGCCGCCTTCGCCGCGAAATATTGCGCCGTAAACGCCGCGCATAGACCCAGCCCTGCGAGCGCTACGAGCGAAAGACCGCAGAGAACGACGTGCGTCTTGTCCTGCAACTTAACCCCTGAGTCGATCATCGACGCGACAATAAGCGGAACGAGCAAGTCGAAACACGCTTCAAGTAGCTTGAATGAAGGAGCCAAAATTGACTCCCGCAAGTAGACCGACATATATTTTAATAACGACGTCATGACTTCTCCACCGTACTTCGCGCGGCTAGTACGCCGCCTTTACCGAATACGATATTATAAGCGCTACTCAATTTTGGACGACCCCCGAACGAACCGAACAAACGCGAATAATAAATTTTTTCTCCTGCGCGCGCACAATTATTGTTTTTTCAATTCTTCCGTGTATAATGGCGTAAACGTCGCGCGTACGTGCGCGCGAATTACCGTGCGCGTCCGCGTCGCCGCAGGCGAACGTTGGACGCGCGAACCAACCTGATATACACAATAAAGGATTTTTATATGCGTAAGACGCTATGTATGGTTGCCGCGCTCGCGGCTGCGGTCGCGTGCTACGCCGTCGCTCCCAGCTACGCTGCGGCGGCGGACGAGGAAGAAGGGTTCGTCTCGATTTTCGACGGCAAGACGCTCGACGGATGGAAAACGCACGGCGGATCTGCGAAGTATAAGGTCGAAAACGGCGAAATCGTCGGAGAATGCGTGCCGAACACCCAGGGCAATACGTTCCTCGTCTATGAAAAGGCGTACGGCAACTTCATTCTGAAGCTCGATTTCAAAGTCGACGTACCTGGTAATTCCGGCGTCCAATTCCGTAGCCACATTACCGACCAAGATCGCGTGTTCGGTTATCAGTGCGAAATCGATCCCAACGAACCCGATATGGCGCGTATTTACGACGAAGGTCGTCGCGGTCATCAGAAGGGTCGCGTCTGGCTAGACGAGACGCCGGAAGACGTTCGCAAGGCGGCGTTCGACACGTTCAAGAAGGACGGTTGGAACTCGCTTGAAATCCAAGCGATCGGACCGTCGCTCCGCACCTGGCTCAACGGCGTCGCGGTCGCGAATATTTTCGATTATAAAGACTTCGAAGGCGTCTTCGGGCTTCAGATTCACCAAGGCGACCAGGGAACGATTCGCTGGAAGAATATCCGCGTTAAGGAATTTGCCCCGAGCGAATGGAAATCCTTCTTCGTTAAGGGCGACAACGGATGGAAAATTATCGACGCGTATGAATTCGTGCCCGAGTGCTGGAGCTTCACCGAGGACGGCGTCCTAGTCGGTCAGCACGACGATACGGAACCGCGCGACGGTCTCGTCGTCTCGCACATTCCGTACGCGGACTTCGTTGCGAAGGTCGAGTACGTCTTCAAGGGCGGTGTGAACAGCGCGCTGTACTTCCGCGCTCACGAAGTTGACACGCCGTGGCTTCTCCGCGGCTGCCAAGACGAAATCGCCGGCAACGGTAAAGAAGCGGCGATTTGGCACACCTCCGGCGGACCTGGTCTCCCGGGTCGCGGTTGGCTTGGCGCCGACGACGAATTCGTCGAAACGATTCGCAATAAGGGCGAGAACGACTGGAACGAAATAGCGGTCGCCGCCGTTGGCGATCGCGTGGTAACGTTCCTTAACGGTTTCCGCGTCGTCGATCTGACGGATCCGCAAATTGAAAAGGACGGCAAGCTCGGTCTGCAACTGCACGGCGGTTCGCAAGGTCAAATGTGGTTCAAGAACTGGCAAGTCATTAAAATTACGCCGGAACAGCGCAAGCTCATCGAACGCTAACGTTTCGTTCGGCGCTAGAAATTCATAGGTCGCGCGTCCTTCGCATTGCGTCGAGACGCGCGATTCGTTATCCACTCCCAACTGTATCGGACATACGATATGAAAAAACTTATGAGTCTCGTCGCGGTTCTCGCCGCGACTCTGTGCGTAACGTCGTTCGCGCAGGAATTTACGTCCGTAGAAGAAGTTGAAAAGGACGGGCGTTTCGTCGACGCCTATAATATTCAGGGCGAATACGTTCAGCCGGAGAATAATTTCGGTTACCAAGTAATCGCGACCGGCGAGAAGACGTTCAACGTAATCGGTTACCAAGGCGGTCTACCTGGAAACGGATGGGATCGTTCTAAGGCGCGCTTCTTCGGCAAGGGCGAACTCAAAGACGGTCAGCTCATTGTTGTCGGCGAAAAAATGAATATTCCGCGCAAGAAGGACGAGGGTAAAGATCCCGACGTCGTCTTCAACGAACAGCAGAAGGCGCGTATCCTGCACGGTACCCAAGAAGACGGCAAGTTCTATTTCGATTTCCCGAAGAAGACCGAAGTTCAACGCGTCGTGCGCGAGAGCGAGACGCTCGGAATGAAGGCGCCCGAAGGCGCGATCGTCCTCTTCGACGGTAAAGAATCCGACGCCTTCGCGGGCGACTACAAACTGAGTACGGCTCAGGAAAACGCGTTCTGGTCTGAAGCGCGCTTCAAGCCGTTTGAATTTGGGCGTCCGTACACGCTGCACATTGAATTCATGCTCTCTTTCATGCCGACCTCGTTCGGTCAAGCGCGCTCGAATTCCGGCGTCTATCTCCAGGAAGAATACGAGTGCCAAGTTCTCGACTCCTTCGGGCTAGAAGGCGAAAACAACGAGTGCGGCGGCTTCTATCAGCAACTCAAGCCGATCGTGAATATGTGCTTCCCGCCTTTGACCTGGCAGACCTACGATTTCGAGGTTCAGCCTGCGAAGTATGAAGACGGTAAGAAGGTCGCCAACGCCGTTATTACGGTCAAGCACAACGGCGTCGTTATTCACGACAAAGCCGAGCTGAAGAATGAAACGCCCGGCGGTAAGAACGAAAAAGACGAATCCAAAGGCGAAGCGCGCGGACTGTATCTGCAAGGTCACGGTAATAAGGTTCAGTATCGCAACGTCTGGATCAAGTACAACGACTAACCCACGACACGCTGCCGCGTCGCGCGTATAACGCGACCGAGCGACGCCCTGCTCGAACCGATCGGTCGCGAGCGGGGCTCTTTTTTTCGCGAAAGGAACGTATGAGAGTAGTCGGAATAGGTACGGACGCGACGGAAATCGAACGCGTCGTTTCGCTCTACGAGCGCCATCCAGACTCCTTTATGACGCGCGTTTTTACCGCGCGCGAACAGGAGTACTGTCTTGCGAAGAAGCGTAATTTCGGCGAGTCCCTTGCCGCGCGCTGGGCGGCGAAGGAGGCCGTTATGAAGGCGCTTGGCGTCGGCTGGAGCAACGGCGTAACGTGGACCGATATTGAAGTGTCGAATTTACCGAGCGGCGCGCCGACCCTTAATATCACAGGTCGTGCAAAGGAGCTAGCTGACGCGCTAGGGATCGTCGAATGGCGTATATCGCTTACGCACACGAAAAGCGTCGCGGTCGCGTTCGTCGTTGCTAGCGCGCGCGAATAGAAGCTACGCGCGTCGCATTTTTCTAACGAATTCAGTGAAATCGTACTCTCTACTAGACAAGGGGCGCGAAATTCGCTACAATAAGTGTGTTCAAGCGCCGTGGCGTCGACGCGACGCGCGCTTGGTATAGAACGACGGCGCGACGCGGCGTGTTACGACGCGTAAGCGATAATGTGAGCATTAAGGAAAGAATACAAGATGGATTTGCACGAACTGATTCAAACGTTAAAAACCGACGGCGGTAAAATTGTAATGGTCGTTTCCGACGGTATCGGCGGACTACCGCTTCAACCGGGCGGACCGACGGAACTGGAAGCGGCTAACACGCCTAATCTCGACAAACTCGCCGCCAAGGGCGTCTCCGGTATGTCGCTACCGATCCTGCCCGGTATTACGCCCGGTAGCGGTCCCGGACACCTCGGGCTATTCGGTTACGACCCGCTCGTTTTCCAAATCGGTCGCGGCGTTCTGGAAGCGGCTGGCATTGCGTTTCCGGTCGGACCGAACGATGTGTGCATTCGTTGCAACTTCTGCACGGTCGACGAGAACGGGCTCATTACGGATCGTCGCGCCGGACGTATCCCGACGGAAGAAAGCGCCGAAGTTGTTAAGTTGCTGAAGGCGGTCTCGATTCCTGGCGTCGAAGTCTTCGTCGAACCGGTTAAAGAGCATCGATTCGTCGTCGTATTCCGCGGCGAAGGTCTCGGCGGCAACGTCGCGGACACCGACCCGCAACGCACCGGCGCCGCGCCGCTCGACCCCGTGGCGAAGGACGCCGCGTCCGAAAAGACAGCGCAGGTCGCGAAGGAGTTCTTCAAGCAAGCGGTACAAATTCTCAAAGGACAGCCGAAAGCGAATTGCCTCACGATGCGCGGATTCGCTACCAAGCCGCAATTGCCGTCCTATAAGGAACTCTACGGACTTAACGCCGCCGCCATCGCCGTGTACCCAATGTACAAAGGACTCGCGTCCCTCGTCGGAATGGAGCTCGTCGGTAAGCCCGCGACGCTACAGGAAGAAGTGGAAGTCCTCAAAGAGAACTGGGATAAATACGACTTCTTCTTCCTGCACTTCAAGTATACGGACAGCCGCGGCGAAGACGGGAACTTCGAAGAGAAGCGCAAGATGGTCGAAGAGCTCGATAAGGTCATGCCGGCGATCGAAGCGCTGCTCGGCGAAAACGACTGCCTCGTCGTTACCGGCGACCATAGCACGCCTGCGAAGATGGCGTCCCACTCCTTCCACCCTGTGCCGACTATGATCGTCTCGAATCTCGCGCGCACCGACTCTTGCCAGAAGTTCGGCGAAACTGAAGCGAACAATCTCGGCGGGCTAGGACACTTCCAGGCGATTCACCTCATGTCGCTCGCAATGGCGCACGCGAACCGTCTCGGAAAATTTGGCGCCTAAGCCGCTTGATTTTATCTTGTGTAACAACTCGACCGTAGCGCAAACGTTGCGGTCGAGTTCATGTGCGGCGTTCGCCTTTACGAGAAGGCGGTCGCGTCGAAAGAATCGACCCCGATTTTGCGAGGAACTCGATATGACATTTTCTAAGACTAAACTTTCGTCCGTACTCCTTCTCGCAACCCTTGCTCTTGTATGCGGTTGCCAGCCGCAACAACCTTCTGGAGAACAAGATTGCGATGAAGCACAAGTTTGCGAAGAAGCAATAGAAGAAGTTGCGGCGAGCGTCGACTATTCCATGGCGGAGCCCGGAGAAGTTGCCGTGATTAAGAACGACGTTGAATTCGCTAATTTTATTAAAAATAACGAGATAGCGGTGGTTAAATTCGGCGCCGAATGGTGCGGTCCGTGTAAAGCTCTCGATCCCGAATTCGATAAAATGGCGGGTTACTTCCAAGTCTCCGGTCTCGCGTTTGCTCGCGTCGACGTGGATCAGGTTCCGTCGGTTCCACATCAGTTCGGGGTCTCTGGTATTCCCGACACGTATATCTTTTATAACGGTCAGCCTTATACGCACGTAGTCGGCAACGTTCCCGCTTCGGTTGCTAACGCTATTAATAGCGTATGTCAGCAAACGGTTTCTGTCGAGGAAGCGCAAAGCGAACTTCAAAAAGACGAGAATCTCGAAAAGGAACTGTGGGGCGACGAGCAATCTGCGGCGCCAGAAGACGCAACGACCGAGGCGGCTGAACCTGCGGCGGAACAGTCGAACGAAGAAGCGACGCCAAACGAATGACGGACGAGACGAAACGCGTTCGAGCACGGTTTTCGCGCGCGCGTCGTATTAAGCTACAGCGCGACTTCCAGCGCGTCTATCGCTTTCGCGCGCGCGCGTTCAATCGGCGGCTCGCAATATGTTGCGCGCCGACCGCGCCCGGCGCGCGCGCGCGCTTGGGACTGTCCGTCTCGAAAAGAGTCGGTAAAGCGCACGTTCGGAATCGTTGGAAACGACTCGTTCGGGAAGCGTTCCGGGCGCAATACGCGGCGATCCCGCAAGGTTACGACTTCATTGTGATTCCGCAAAAGCAAGCTGCGCCGCCGAGCTTTAACGAACTGTGCGACGATTTGCTCGAACTCGTCGCGCGCGCTGTTAAAAAAGCGAACCGTGCAAAAACATCAAGCGAACTGAAACAGACGAGCGCAAAGGACGACGACCGCGAGGCTAATGACGCGCTGTCAAGCAAGACGGAAGGAGCGAACCCGTGACTGGAAGGCGGCTTGAACGCGTCCGCGCATTATTCGCCGCGCCCGGTCGCGCGCTCGTGTGGCTTCTTATTAAACTCGTGCGGTTTTATCAGTTGGCTATTAGCCCTATGATAGGACCGCACTGCCGTTTTACTCCGACATGTAGTCAGTACTGTATTCTCGCGTTGAAAAAATACGGTCTAATACGCGGCTCGCTTAAAACGATCAGGAGAATTTTGCGTTGCAATCCCTATTGCAAGGGCGGTTACGATCCGCCGTAAACGAAAGAGACGGCTAGCCTGAGTTAAGAATGAAACAGATTATTCAATGTCCCAACTGCGCGCGGCAAATGACCGTCGACTCGAAATTCGCAGGAAGAAAACTCGATTGTCCAATTTGCGGTAAGGAAATGGAAATTCCAAACTTTGAACGCGAAGAGACTAACCGAGAAGAGACGCCGCTCGAAACGAGCGCGCAACGCGCGACTGAACCGTCGCAACCTCCGCGCGAGGTCGAGACCTCCATGTCCGAAATCGGCGCCGACGCGGACTCCAAGACCGGCGATACGCTACTTGATCCGGTACGTCTCGAGTTTCCGACTGTCGACCGCGACGATCCTATGTTAAATTTTTTTCCTGATTTCCAGCCGAATCCGTTTGCCGTCTCGTATCCGCTCAACGTGAAGTTGGAGGATGAAAGCGACGGTGCAAACGACGAGGAGGAACCGTTTGTTAATTCTAAAATGCCTAGCGTTGACGAGTTGATTAATTAGACGCGCGGTGAACAATACGGAAGTGTCGTCGTCCGTATTAAATGGGAACCTCTAAAAACAGCGTCTCTTAACAAGTAGCTCCATACAATCGTATAAACTACCAATATTAACAGACGCTTGACCTAAAATTGGCTATAGAATACATTTTAACCTGTTTAATTTACTTATTTTATGTCGATAACAAT
>ONJR01000199.1 GCA_900318195.1 uncultured Planctomycetota bacterium | reverse complement strand
ACGACGACGCGCTCAATCTGCTAGAGGAAGATCGCGAAAGCGCAATCATTCACTTCCGCAACGACAAGGCGCTCGAAGTCGTCGAAGAAGAGCTCGACGCCGGACGCACTAAGATAGCCGTGTTCTACGGCGCCGCGCACTTACCGGATTTGGGCGCGAAATTAGAACTATATTACGATCTCGAACGCTCCGACGAGATTCGATGGCTCGACGCGTGGGACATGTCGCGCGCTAATAAAGAATGACGCAATAAAACGCGAAATCAAGAACGCAAGAATCCGCGCGACGAAACAATGCGGCGCGCGGATTCTGACGTTCTTGACACGCGAACAAGGAGCGCTGGCAACGACTCGCGCTACTCTGCGGGCTTCGCTTTTTTCTGCGCTTCCCGAATCTCTTCAGCTGTAATGAGCCCGTCCGCGTTCGCGTCGAACTTACCAAACTGCGCGACCGCGCTCGGCAAGAGGGAAGGCGCAAACTCGAGCAACGTAAGCTGTCCGTCGCCGTTCACGTCGCGCGCAAGGAACCAGACCGGAACGCCCACCATGACTTGCGGGGGAGTCGTGTACTCGCGATAGTTCGACTCGTCCATATCAGCGAGCAACACGCCAAGCAGTTCCTCGTCCTCGACGCTTTCTAGCGCCGGGTTGTCTTCCGTCATGAGTTTAATGAAATCTTCGTCGGAGAGCTCCGCGAGATCGCCTTGCAAGAGTTGTTCGCGCTCTTCGTCGAATTCCGAACGCGTCATCCGCCGCGGCGCCGCAGACGCCGTGCGAATCAACAGCGGCGTTTCTGTCGCTTCAACAACCGCGTTGACGCGCGGCGTCGGCGTCTGGCTGGGATTAGGATTCGAGAGCGTGCGACCCTGCGAAAAGCGCGCGAGATAGTACATAATCTCCTGGTCCGTGAGCGTCCAGTCGCCGTCAATATCGATCGCCTGAGCGCCGTTCACTTTGTCCTCCCACTCGGCGCGCTGCAGCATACCGTCCCCGTTCTTGTCGTATTTCGTTACGAAAAAGCGACTGTACGTACGAATGCTAAGAGGAACGGACGAAACGAGAGAATCGTCTCGTTGAGCGAGCGCGCGCTGGTAATACGCGTTCTCCGCTTCCAACGAATAAGGCTGGTCAGGATTGCGGAAATCGGGAACCGAGCCCGTGCGCAACAGAGCTTCTGCTTCTGCTCGCTCGGCGTCCGATAAATTGCCGTCGACAGGACGACCCTCCGCCGCTGCCGCCGCTTGAGCCGCTGCGGAAGCGCCCGAACTGAAATCGCCGCGCTCCCACTGCGCCCAACGATCCTCGCCGACTATCCCTTTAACGCGGTCGGCCCAAGCAGGATTGCTACGAAGGCGTTCGAAGCCGTCGCGCGTCATCCTCTGCGAAATTTGTTCGGCCGAAAAGGGATTCTGACCGTCTTGACCGCGACCGCCCCAAGCGCCGTTCTGTCCGCCGCGACCGCCCTGTCCTCCTTGACCACGACCGCCCCAGTTACCGTTCTGACCGCCTTGTCGACCTTGTCCGCGACCGCCGGGTCTTTGTGCGTAGCTGTACGCGTTCGCCGCAATAAAAGCGATCGCGACGAGCGCGATAAGAAGAGCGCGCGACGAACTAGCTCGTCGGCTCATTCGATCAATTCGTAACATATCGCAATCCTTTCATAAACTAAACGGGAACGACGCGATTTTGCGCGTCGAAGCGCTAATGAACTTGAAACAAAACGCGACCTATATTATAATGTAGACAGTATACAGAAAAATGCATTCTTTAGCAAGTCGGGCGATTTTTAACAAGAAAAAGCGTCCGCGAACTGAAAAATGCGTTTCTTCCGTTTGAACACACGGCTACTACTACACGAGAGACGGCGATATGCTTGCTTTTATCGAACCTGACGCCAATACGATCAAACTGTCCCCGGTTCAGATGCGAATCGCGCGACAAGCCTTTGAAGAGGACGGAAAGCTACTGCAACCTATCCTCAATCAAATCGGCGCGAGAACAGAAGAAATCGCGCTCAATGGGATCGCAAAGGCGCTAGGAATGCGCGTCGTCAATCTCGCCGCCTCGCAAATTCCCGACGACGTGCTCGATTCATTCCCGATTAAGATCATTCACCGGCGCAACGTCTTTCCACTAGGGGTACAGCCGAACGGCGTATTATACGTCGCAACAAGCAATCCGTTCGACGTCGCGCTCATCGACGACGTCTCGGCGGCGACTGGACGACCGGCTGCGCCCGTCGTCGTCTATCCGACAGAACTATCGAAACTCATTAAAGCGCGACTAGGCGTCGGCGCCGAAACGATCGACGGACTAATCGAGCAGCGCAACGACGTCGAGGTCCTCGACGACGACCTCGATTGGGAGCAGAGCGGCGACGCGCAAATGGCGCAAGAGGCGTCCGTAGTACGGCTAGTAAACGACATCCTCACCGAAGCGATCGAAACCGGAACGAGCGACGTGCACATCGAAGCGCAGGAAACGGGTATGCGCATTCGATACCGTATCGACGGCGTCCTGCAAACGCAGCCGACTCCGCCGGAAATCAATCGATTCCAGTCCGCGATCGTCAGCCGTCTCAAGATCATGGCAAGGCTCAATATAGCGGAAAAGCGAATTCCGCAAGACGGACGTATTAAGATTAAAGTCGCCGATCGCGAGGTCGACCTCCGCGTCTCCATTATCCCAATGCTGCACGGCGAGGGAATCGTTATGCGTATTCTCGATAAGGACCGCATGAACTTCACGCTGCGCGGGATCGGAATGGACGAGGACGTATACCAAGCGTTCGGCAAGCTAATTTCGCTACCGCACGGAATTATTCTCGTAACTGGACCGACTGGTTCCGGTAAGACGACGACTCTATACAGCGCGCTCAACGAAATCAAGTCCGACGAAACCAAGATTATTACGACCGAAGACCCGATCGAATACCAACTCGACGGAATCAATCAGATTCAAGTGCACACCAAGGTAGGTCTAACCTTCGCCGCCAGCTTGCGCGCCATCTTGCGACACGACCCCGACGTCGTGCTCGTCGGCGAAATACGCGACTTTGAAACGGCGGAAAACGCTATTCAAGCGTCCATGACGGGACACTTGGTCTTCAGTACGTTGCACACGAACGACGCGGCGGGCGCGTACACGCGTATGATCGATATGGGGGTCGAACCGTTCTTGGTCGGCACGACGGTCGAAGGGATTATGGCGCAACGTCTCGCGCGCCGCTTATGCAAACATTGCAAGGAGCCGTGGAAACCGCGTCCGGACGAAGTGCCGCACGATTTCCCCAAGGAATTGCTCGATTCGGGAGAAATCTATCGTCCGGTCGGATGCCGCGAATGCCGCAACTCGGGCTATTCTGGGCGCGTAGCGCTTTACGAGTTGCTGATACCGAACGACGAAATTCGTCGTCTTGCAGGGGACAAGGCGCCGTCGAACGAAGTCAAGAAGGTCGCGCGCGCGAACGGTATGGCGACGTTGCGCGACAATGGCTGGAAGAAAGTCGGGCTCGGCATAACGTCGGTCGAGGAAGTCGTGCGCGTGGCAAAGGAAGACTAACGACCGGTCAAACCAATCGAGCGGCGCGATTAGACAAAACTAATCTATGTTCTCTGGGGTAGTTGACTTTTCTTGGCGAGCTAATTATAATGAGACGTAGGATCCGCTAAACGCCGACGCCGTAAGTTAGGGTTGATCTCTAAGACGACGTTGACGTCCGGCGCGGCGGTTTCGTCCGAATTTATTATCGTCCGCGCATTCGCTCTCCTTGGGGCGCGAACGAACTATTAATGCAAGGAGAGACGTTGCGCGCTCGAGGTGGTGCGAACGCGCGCCGCTGTACTTTATACGGACGCCACGAAGGATAATTTTTCACATGAAAAAAATGTTAAAATGGGGGGGGGGGGCAAACTAGGCTTTACTCTCGTTGAGCTCCTCGTCGTTATCGCCATTATCGGTATCTTAATCGGACTTCTCTTACCTGCGGTGCAGGCGGCGCGCGAAGCGGCGCGACGTATGCAGTGCACGAACAATCTCAAGCAAATCGGTCTCGCCGCGCATATGCACGTCGACGCGCGCAATGGATATCTACCGATCGGCGCGCGAAACTGGAACTATTCGACCTGGGTTACTTTCATTCTACCCTATATCGAACAAACGGCGCGCTACAATCAGATGAGCGTCGGATACGCGGCATACGGCTCTACGTCCGGTCCAGACGGATTTAAGTACGACGCCAACGACCCCACCGAAGGCGGATGCTATCGTCGCGAGCAAAACCGACTCGCATGGCAAGAGCGCATTCCATGCTACAACTGCCCCTCCGACTTGCAAAACGTTTTCTACATCTCCGGACCGAGCGTTACTTGGCCGAAAATTAGCTACGTCGCGTGTTGCGGTAGCTCCGCGATCGGATACGAAGCCGATCAGTACGGCTGGGCGCCAGACTACTGGGCGTTGCACGGCGCGGGCGGTAACGAGGCGGAAGTCGTCGAACGCGGCGGCGGACTCTTTGGAATGATATGCCAAATCGGCAGTACGGCGGAATCGCGGCTCCAGAAATTCAGCGGAACGAACGGCATGGTGCCGCTCGCGAAAGCGACCGACGGAACCTCCAACACGGTAGCCTTCTCCGAACTGATTCAAACGAATAGCGACACGAGCCACAGCGGCAGTTTCTCCGACTTCCGCGGCGCCGTATACCGCGGCGACGGCGCGTTCTTCTCATGCTATTACGAGCCCAATACGAGCCAACCCGACGAACTCATGTCGAACTCGTACTGCCACACCTCGACGAGAATCGTAACTACTGGTTGCCCCTGCGTCGTCGAGACCTCGACGCGTGGGTATTACGAAGTTCGTCAATCGTGCCGTAGCCACCACTCGGGCGGCGCGAACGCATGTATGGGCGACGGCTCCGTGCGCTTCTTCAGCGACACGACGAACCGCGATCTCTTCCGCGCGCTGGGCACCGCGAGCGGCGGCGAAACGCTCAGTCAGTAACAGCCGAATCTCGTCGCTCTGAGTCAAACTTGGACGCGTCCTTTGCGACTCCCTATGTTCGCGGAGAAGGTAGAGGACGCGTTTTACATTACACGCCAACGCGAAACCAGAGACGGAATGGTTCGCGTGCAAATAAAGACAAAAGAAAATGAAAATGACGACAAAATTCAACGCGCTTTTCGCGCTCGTCGCTCTCGCCGTGTGCGCCGCCGCTACCGTCGGCTGCAAGCCGGGTAATCCCGACGGACGAGAGGACGTCAAGGGAACGATCACGCTCAACGGCGAGCCGATCGGCAAGTACACGGGAATATGCAGTATTCAATTCGATCCAGTCGGCGACGATAAGCGCGCGGGCGGAAGCGGTCCGATTCTCGACGGTAAGTACTTGCTCACGGGCAACGACGGCGTTAAGCCTGGCAAGTATATCGTGAAGATCTATTATCAAGTGTCGTACGACGGCAATACGGGCGAAATCGCGACGACTGAATCGGGCGATCTGAACCAGTATCTTGTCAACTACCTGCCGCCGGAATTCAATGACAGGAGTCAAATCGAGTTTGAAGTCGTCAAGGGCAAGAACGTCTTCGACTACAATATCGAGACCGACTTCCAGCCGGATACGAGCGCGCCTGAGAAGAAGGGTAAAGCCGCCGTCGCGGGCGAATAATCGCGCCCCGAACGCGGCGATAGAGACAATACAAGAAGACGCAATCGTCGAACGGCGGTTGCGTCTTCTTATGTTATCGCGAAACGGCAAGTCGTACTAACGTTCTTCGTCAGTACCCCATTCGCTTAGGATATCGTCCTCGCCGTCATGCTTCTGGAGATAGCGTTTCGCGTAGGAGAGGAAGAGTCCCCAGACGCGCATCGTACAATCGGGATCGCGCGCGAGCATATGGTTCGACGACGGGAATTCTACGTAGTCAAAAACAGGGGTCTGATCGTCTCCGGGCGCGACGTCGACGACGCTCTTCGCGCCGAGCGCCTCGAACGCTTCCTTAATCTTACGCGCATGCGGCGACGGAACGATCGCGTCTTTCGCGCCGTACGCCGAGATCGTCGGCGTTACGCCGGGCTTTACGTAGCTTAGGGGAGAAATCGATGCGATGAGCGCTTCCGTTTTCTCGTCGGGATTCAGCGCCTGCTCCTCGTCGACCTCCTCGCCCGACATAGCGGAAACGAGTCCGGCGACCGTCTTCGGTTTAAGATTAGGCGACCACGTGTCCGCGTGGAAGTCGATCGGCGCGACGCGCGCCATGAGAAACGCGACCTTCAGCGGCGCGCTCTTGCCGCGAGAATACGCGTAAAGCGAAGAAATATGACCGCCCGCAGAATGACCGCTCACCGCCACCCTGTCAAGTTCGCACCCCAACTCCGCGCCGACCTCCTTGAGTTTCGCGATCGCCGCGTCGACGTCGTCCAGTACGCGCTCGATCGTGTACTCGTCCTTAACGTCCTCGCTATAGAGCATATACTCCATATTCGCCGTTAAGTAGCCCGCCTTCGCGGCGCGCTTCGCGAAACCAACCTGCTCCATACGCGAACCGCCGACCCACGCGCCGCCGTGAATAAACAAGACCGCGCCGCGCATACGGCGCGCGTCGAAGTCCTTCGGGACGTAAACGTCCATGACCTGCCACGCCTCGGAACCGTACTGAACGTTCGCAAGCGTCTGACCGTCGACCCCGGGCTCCCAATCTTCAATGTATCCGCCGTCCTTCATAGCGCGGCGCAAGACGAGCCCGCAACTCGCCGAGACAAAAAGAATAAGAACGATCAGCGCGAGAAAAATCTTGAGCCAGCGCCGACGAGGTTTCGCGCTAACGGCGCCTGAACTTAATGCTGTGTCTTTACTATCCGCCATAACAAGCGCCTTTCTATTTTTTAATCTACCGCGACAAGTCCAAAAGGACGAATCGCGCGCTCTAATACGCCCGTCAACGATGCGAGCGCAAGACCGTAATTCGTTATCGCTACGCGCGACGCCCGCGCGTCCGCTATCCGCGAAAGAATCGCGCCCCGCGTCGTCATACAGCCGCCGCAATGCACGATAAGATCGTAACCGCTCAGCGCGTCTGGCGCCGGAAAATCGCGACCTTGCACGTGATCGATCACAAGCGATTCGCCGTAACGCGCGCGCAACATTTTCGGAATCTTAACCGTTCCAATATCCTCTTCGATCGGTCGATGCGCGCAAGACTCCGCCACCAAGACGCGCGAAGCGCCGGTAAGCCGGTCAAGCGCGCGAGCCCCGGCGTAGAACGACGAAAGATCGCCCTTCTGACGCGCGAAAAGGATCGAAAACGACGTCAACGGAACCGACTCGGGAACGAGCGACGCGACCTCTTTAAAAGCCTGAGAGTCCGTGATCACAAGGGAAGGAGACGTCGTGAGCCGCGAAAGGGACGCGCTCAAATTCGACGGCTGCGCGACGACGCAAATCACGCCGGCCTCCAAAAGCTCGCGCAACGTCTGAACCTGCGGAAGAATGAGACGCCCCTGCGGCGCCGCGCGATCCAAAGGCGTTACCAAAACGACGACTGAACCTGGCTCGACAAGATCGGAAACCAAAGGAGGGGGAGTTAAACAACTCTCCGGCGCCAAACGCGCAAGCGCCGCGACCAAATCGGGTGCGCCCGCGCCAAGCTCGCAAGCGCGCGTCGCGGAAAACAAAACGTAAGCGACGCCGCGACCGGTAAGCGAGCGCGAAATCGTCGTCAATCGCTCAGCGCTACACGCGTCCGTCTTATTAACAACGACGAGTACCGGACGCGCGCGCGCCGCGCACGACGCGACAAGCGAGTCTTCGTACGAACTCCACCAGTCGTCCCGACTCGAGTCGACTACGACGACCGCGACGTCGACCCGCGACGCCTCCGCGTACGCGCGTTCGACGCGACGCGCGCCCAAAACGCCCTCGTCGTCGACCCCGGCCGTGTCGATCAGCGAGACCGCGCCGAAAGGCGACAATTCCAAGCCTTTCGACACGGGATCCGTCGTCGTGCCAGCCGTCGACGATACGATCGACGTCGACTGACGCGTCAGCGCGTTCATCGTCGACGATTTGCCAACGTTGCGACGTCCAAAAAGACCAATCTGCAACCGAAGACCGGTTGGCGTCCCCATAAGACTCATGCTACTCTCCGACCAGCGCGAACTCGATAGTATAGACGACGAACTCGCGCTGCTTGTGCTAAAAAAAGATGAAAAGTCCAACCGCGCCGAAACGCTGTGCGTTATTATACGCAATTTCACGCGTTCCGCTACCTAGCGCTCGAGAGACAAACGGAGCGAAAGGATTTTACTTTTTTTTAGTCCGATCTATGGCGCAATCCGTGTAAATTCGATATAATAGCGCAAACGGCGCGTTACGGAACGCGCGTGAGAGTTTTTATGCGAAACCGCGCAAACTTTCGACGGTCAAAAGAAAGTGCGCGGAACACGATTACCGACGACATAATGCAAAGGGTTGCTACGTGAATTCAGAAACTACGCCGCTCGACGCCGAATACGACGACGAGGATGCGAGACTCATGCTCGCGACCCAAGCGGACGACCCTTTGGCGTTTGAGGAACTCATGGCGAGGAACCAAGCGAGGGTGCGCGCGTTCCTAATGAGATTCGTCGGAAACGAACAGTTAGCCGAGGATCTCGCGCAGGAGGTCTTTATGCGCGTATACAAGCATCGCGCGACCTATCGGCATGAAGCGAGATTCTCGACCTGGCTATATCGCGTCGCGCACAACGTCGCGTACAACGCGTTGCGCGCCAAAAGTAGACGACCGGAAGCGCTCTTCAGCGGCGCGGCGACAAATCCCGACGAATCCGACGTCGGGTACGAAGAGAACGTTTTGGCGCAAACGGGCGCGTCCCCAACGCGACAGGTAGCAAAGTTAGAGCTGCAGCAGATAGTGCGCCAGGCGATCGACCAACTTGCGCCAAGGCAACGGGAAGCTATCATACTATCCAGATTTGAAGGAATGAGCTATCAGGAGATCGCCGACGTCATGAAGATGACGATTCAGGCGGTCAAGTCCCTACTGTCGCGCGCGCGCGTCAATCTCAAAGAGGCGCTCGAGCCGTATGTGAACGAAGGAAAACGACCATGAACTCCACTCGAATACGTCGCGACGAACGCGAAACGCTCGACGAAGCGCGAGTGGTCGACGCGAATATAATATTACAGAACGACGAGTTCGACGATTACGACTTGCAGGACGACGACCTCGATCCTCTCGAACTCG
Organism: uncultured Planctomycetota bacterium; assembly: GCA_900318195.1. GTDB lineage: Bacteria > Planctomycetota > Planctomycetia > Pirellulales > Thermoguttaceae > RUG369. The sequence continues at coordinate 7,778 of ONJR01000199.1, read as the reverse complement.
AAATTACGGACTACCTCGACGACGCGCTCTCAGAAGAAGAGAAACGCAATTTCGAGGAAAGAATGCGCAACGATCCGGAGCTCCAAGACCGCGTCGAACGAGAGCGCGACGCGCTCAACGCGCTCAACCTGCTGGACGTCGAACTTCCTGAAAACGATCTCGTCGAAGCGACCGTCGAAAGACTCAATTCGGAAACGCAAACGGAACTCGACGCCGCGCTCGCAACGCAACGGCGCCAGAAAACGCGCTCGAAAACCTTAGGGATCGTTACCGCGACCGTCGCGCTCGTCGCCGGCTTCTACGTCTTCAGTCTCGCCATGCCGAGCGAGCGCGCGAAGCGCGAGGCGGACGCGCGCGTCGTCGAAAGGCTCGCGCAATTGGAAGCGGTCGGCGACCTAGCCTATCTCAAAGCGCTCGCCGCCGCGAATCTCTTTCAGGAATTAAAAGAAGTGTGGCGCAACGGCGAAGCCGATAGAGTCGGAAAAGGCGAAGACGGCAAGACCGCCGAAGCGGCGAGCGAAAATTCGCAACGCTCGTACCAAGAGCTATTGCAAGACCGCGTCTTCTACAGACTACAACGAAGATTTGAAGCGCTGCCGAAAGACGAGCAAGAGAAATGGCGGAACCTGCGTAAGCAGATCGATCAAGAAAAAGACGCTGATTTACTACTGCAGACGCTAGACGACTACTACTCGTGGCTCGTCGTCGCGACGCCGCCGGACGAACGCGAAAGACTGCTAGAAATGAAAACGCCAGAACGCGTCGAGGAAGTGCGACGCCGCGTGGATTCCTTCGTGCGCTTTGCTAAATTCGTTAAGGCGCAGGACGACGCGAAACGAGCAAACTCCGAACGAAACGAGCGACGTCCTGCACCGAGCGCGGAAGAGTACAAAAATCTCGCGCTACGCGCCGCGTTGCCGGAAGAAGTTAAAGACGAGAATCTCACTGCGCTCGCGCAAAAGTACGACGAATATAATCGCAACAGAATGAGCGACGATCAAAACCTATTCGGCGAGCGCGAAGGCGTCGTGCAGTTCGTTAAGGACTCAAACGAAGCGGAGCTCGTCGCGCAATTCTCTGATCGCGCAAAAGAATACATCGAAGAACTCGACCCGCAAACGAAATCGACGCTAATGGGATTGCTCGTCTCCGTAAGCTATCTCGAAGACGCCGAACGCAAACGCGCCGTCGCGATCCCGCCGTTCCGCAACCCTAACGCGCGACCAAGAGGAGATTTCAGAAAACGAGAAAAATCTCTACAAGAGCTCGCCGACACGCTTAAGAAAGCGCCGCAACCGGCGCGTGATTTTATACTGTCGTGCCCACCGAATGAAGCGCGAGGACTACTGCAGTGGCTAAACTGGGGAGAATGGGGCGCGTGGAATCAGGACGCGATGAGACAGCAGGGCGCGCCGCAAACGAACAACCGCTTCGGACGACAGAATCGGTTCGAGCCTGGAATGGCGCCCCCTAACCGACCACGCGAAGAAGGACGACGCCCGCAAGATTTCAACCGTCCCGAAGAAGCCCCTTGGGAGCCTAAATAGCCGGCTCACACCGCGCGTCGGAGATCGTACGGCGCGCGCAACTCGCGTCGTTGTGGTTCTTCTTTCTTTAAAACCAACACATCTCTTATTGTTGCGTCAATTAAATTATTCGTTAATATCATGCCATTCGTTTTTACACGCACATTATTCGCCTTTTTTATAAAAAACCCTCTTTACACACACCAACCACACTTGATTTTATCTCTATTTTGCGTATATTATCAGTAGAGAAGATGAATGAAATAGAGAAAGACAAGGTTTCGCATTCTTTGCGTTGTTTACTTGGGTGACGACTAGCAACGACGCAATAGCCGAGGTCGGAGGGGTTCGACCTCGGCTTCTTTTTTCTCACGCGCATAGCCCATAAGCGCGCCTTTGACTCCGCGAACTTCTTGACGCCAACGTTTCTCTGAGTATAATTTCACGCTAGTATTCGTCGTGACGTCGCGGCGAGACGCTCGACCGCGCGCGCGACCTCGAGCTAGGAACCACGTAATTTCAACGCTTAACAAGTTTGAGTTTGAATCGATCTAAAATGCGTCGCTAATAGTTTGCGGTCAGACCGCAGAGGTGCGTTATGGAAACTGAACTTCTTTTTTTGCCGGAACTACGCGAAGCCGTCGCGAGTCGTGATATTACCGAAATCCGCGCTTTTAGTTCAGCGTTCCCACCGTCAGCGATCGCCTCTATTCTGCAGAAGCATTTAGGTCAGGCGGAAATCTGGATCTTTTTACGCGCGAGCGAGGAGAAGGTCGCCGCTGAAATCTTCAGCCATTTCGACCGCGATCGACAGACCGAGCTCATTATGCAGGCGCCGCGGCAGTTCGCGGAAATCTTTCTCAATCCGGACGGCGCTGAATTCTTGCAAGCGCGGCTCTCAGGCGCAGAGCTGTGGCTCTTTCTACAGGCGATCGGAAACGACGAGCGCGCTGAGTTCTTCGCGAAATTTAATCGAGAACTGCAGATGGAGCTCGTCAAGCTCTGTCCGCGCGAGGAAATAGAAGCGCTGCTCGATAAAACACCGAACCCGTTGCAAGTGGAACTTCAGATTCGCGCCGCTATTTCAAGGAACGACGAAGAGGCGATGCGCGCTATCTGCGAAGAGCCGCACCCGGCGTCGATCGCGGAAGTGCTGCAAGACGGGTTCACGCCAACTGAAATCTGGGCGTTCCTGCAAGCGAACGAGATCACCGTTCGCGCGGAAATCTTCAGCTACTTCGAACGCGACCTACAGATCGAAATCCTGGAGACCTGTCCGAGAATCCAGGTTGCGAAACTGCTCGAAGAGACGCCCTCCGACGACCGCGTCGACTTGCTAAACGAAGTTACCAAGCTGAAGCCGGAAATCGCGGAAGAGCTCACGAAACTACTCTCGCTCGAAGACCAGAAGGACGTCAAGCTCCTCGCGCAGTACGACGAGGACCAGTGCGGCGCGGAAATGTCCTCTGACTTCGTCAGACTGCGCGAAGAAATGACCGTAGGAGAAGCGATCGCGGAAATCAGCGCGCAGACCCACCTCATGGAGACCGTATACTACCTATACGTGCTCGATAATAACGAGCGGCTCGTCGGCGTCGTCTCCGCAAAAGACCTACTGCGCAGAATCAATTCGCAGGACGACAAGCTCAAAGACTTCATGAAGCCGGCGGACACGCTCGTGACCGTAACCGCGCGCGAGCCGCGCGAAGAGGCTATTCGCGAGGTCGAAAAGTACGACTTCATTGCGATTCCCGTTATCGACGACGATTCTGGAAAAATGCTAGGCGTGATTACTCACGACGACGTGCTCGACGCTGCGGTAGAAGAGCTCGTTGAAAGCGCGCACCGGAGCGCGGCGGTCGATCCGCTCGACGACGAGACCTATCTCGACGCCAATATCTTCCTGCTCGCGCGCAAGCGTTTTACATGGCTCGCTATCCTACTATTCGGCGCCATAACGACGGCGCTCATACTCAAGCTATTCGACGAAACGAGCGATCGCGTCGCGTGGCTCGTCGCGTTCTTACCTATGATCGTGTCAACCGGCGGCAATAGCGGCGGACAGTCCGCGACTCTCGTTATCACCGCGCTAGCGACCGGAGAAATTGGACTCGCCGACTGGAAGACGATCGTCAAACGCGAGCTCCTTATGGGGATCATTCTAGGGCTCGCTATGGGAGGATGCGGACTCATCAACGCGCTTTTAATATACGGAACGAAGGTGCCCCCCTTGCAGCTATTGATCGTGCCGCTCTCCGTGTTTTGCGTCGTATTTTCAAGCAATCTAACAGGCGCAATGCTGCCGCTATTCTTTGAAAAGCTCAAGCTCGACCCTGCCCTGATGAGCAACCCGTTCGTCGCAGGAATCTCCGACACGCTAGGAACCTTTATTTACATGGCGCTCGCTATGTTCCTCATTGCCCCGCTATACCCGTGAAATTGCGTGCGCTCAAAACGACGCGCAAAAAATAAAAATTTTCGCGGAAAGAAACTTTACATTCCGACGTTGCGGCGTATACTCGAAATAGAGACGCGTTGGTCGTAGACGATTTCGCGCAAGCGTGGCAGTCGAGATAGAAACACGGAACGAGAAGAAAAAGAAGCTAGTCGGACTTACTTCTTCGCCTCAAATCAGTTCGACGTTTCCTCTTTTAATTCCGTTCCGCATTCATTCGACCCTCGTCGCGACCTCGAACGCGTTAGACTTGCAAGTCGTTTTTTTCAGCGACGCCCAGGGGAGCTAGCCGGGCTTACTTCGTTTTGATTTGGAGAGTGATGATAGTTCGGCGTTGTCCCCCTTTTTTATAGAGTCTAGGTTTGACTAAGCGAGATAGCGCGCGAAGTCGCCGCGATTCTCTCCCGCGTGAGATTTTCAATTCTATATATTAAAGCGCGATCAGGCGGGACGCGCATGAGAGGTTTTCCAATGCAAACGCTACTAAAGAAATTTTTATTTACGAAGCAGATTCTCGTAAGCGAAGGAAACGCATATACAGAAGCGGCGGACGTCTTTAACGCGATATTTGCATTTGCGAATCTATTGAATATTAAGATCGTATCCGGTAGAAAGCTCGCGACGCTCGAGCTATTGAAGTTCGCGCAAGAGGAACTGGGAGTCGACGTTCCGGAACCGTTCTATCGCGGGTTCCCAAGTTCAGTACGCAAGCTAACCCCGGATCAGCTGCTACTGGATCAGCTCGTTCATTACGCGCTAACCTACGGACTCAACGACTTCGACGGTCCCGCTGGTCATTCGATCTTTGAAGGCGATTTCGAACGAGCGGCGTTTAAGGAGTCGAAAACCCCTGTTAAGGAATTCCGCATTCTCACGGAAGAGGCTGCAATCTCGGAACTCGAGCGCCTAGTCGCCGACGCGCTCGCAAGTTCGCGACCGCTAAGCGCTACGGTCATGGAAGTTGTAACGGCGTTCGTAACCGATTACCAAACGACGATACCGGCGTGCGCGTCGAAGGATACCGCCGCGCGGCTATGGCTCGCGACGAGCAGCGTCGAATTCGCCAAGTTCCTGCAACTTTCCGACGTCGTCAAAGTTGTCGAGCTCGTCAACTTCGAGACGTACCATTCGCGCAAAATTAAAAAGCTCAACTTTGCCAATCGCGACCGGAAACGAATCGCGCAACTACTCGATACGATCTTCGCGCGCGGCGACGTCAGTGAAAAGGAACTGCGAGAATGCTACGAGAAGAAGGCTATTTGGCAGGGAATACTGCACCACATTCATTACCGACCGCGCACGAAGCAAGGAACGGAATTCGTCGCGCTCATGCGCGGCAAGGATAATAAATCGGCGTATTCGGAATTTGAAGGACTCATGTCGCAGGGTAAAATCACGGAAGCGGCTGACTCCTTGATTCAGAGCAAGGGCGTCGGCGCATTTGCACGAAATTTCGACTATATCGTTAGCCGACTCTCCGACCTCAACGAATTGCCGCGACTCGTGGCAAAGTTGCGTTCGACGAGCTTGATAATGCAATTGCAACTTCTTTATCACAACCTTGACTACTTATCGGGCGAATGCCAGCGTCGCGTCTTTACGTTCACGAAGTTTAATCTATTGAGCGCTCATACCGAGACGGACGCGGAATTACTCAAGCGCAAGACGTATTTGACGAGGGGGATGCGCCAATCGATCGTGTACGCGCTCTACAACGCGTTGCGCGACGAGCTTAAGAACAAGCTAGGGCGCGTCTACGTTGATCCGGACGCTCCGAAGGTCGCGCCGCCGATCCAGGAGACGACGGCGGCGAGCGGACTGGGCGTTCTACCGTGCGGTACGCGGTTGCCGATCATGCGCGGTAAGAAGATTCGCGCCTTTACCTATTGGGAGAAGGTCGACGATATCGACATAAGTATGTTCGGACTGGACGCGGACGGTAATCAGAGCGAGTTCTCGTGGCGTACGATGTATTATGATATGCAATCGGACGCGATCGTCTTCTCGGGGGACGAGACGCGCGGGTACTACGGCGGCTCGGAGTATTTCGACGTCGATTTGGACGCGATCCGCGCGACGTATCCTAAAATGAAATGGCTGATCTTCTGCGACAACGTCTTTTCCGGCTCGCCCTTTAGCGAGTGCTTCTGCAAAGCGGGCTTTATGTACCGGGATATTCTCGATTCCGGCGCGGTTTACGAGCCGAAGACGGTGCAGACGTCGTTCTTAATCGACGGGGATACGACGTTCAAATATATGTTCGCAATCGATCTGGAAACGAACGAGTTCGTGTGGCTCAATATAGCGCGCGATAGTTCGAGTCGGGTCGCGGGCGCGAACTCAATGTCCTTCCTCATTAAGTATATCGAGCGCGCGAAGAAGGTAACGCTCAACGATATGCTGAAACTAGCGGCGACCGAACTCGTCGACGACTCGGCGCAAGCGGAAATCGTCTTTACCGACAAGCCGATCGCGTTAATCGATCAGGCGCCATGCGCTGACGAGAAGGGCGCGCTTCGCGTTAAACGGGACGCGGTGGTGTTGCGACCGTTCGATACGGAACGCTATATCGCGTTCATTAATGGAAAATTCGACACAATAATGCACGCGCCGCGAGCGGAGGCGTTTATTGAGTCGCGGTAGAGGACGTCCCGACGCGCCTGAAAGACGCGCGCGCTCGTACCAAGGGGAGTTCCGACGCTTGTCGGGGCTCCCCTTGCGCGTTAGGGGCTGAAATGGTACGATATCCGATAGAGAAAGAAGCGACGAAGTGTCGTTTAACTCGGAGGCGAGGCGTGCGCAATGGGCGCGTCGTTTATTTTTACAAGAGGAGACGTCAATGAAGGTACTCATGCTTAACGGGAGTTGGAGCCCGAATGGTTCGACCGGTCTAGGGCTCGAAGAGATGGCAAAGGTCTTTGCGCAGGCGCAGATCGAGACGGAGATTGTCTCGTTGGGCGCGAAGCCGGTTATGGACTGCATGGCGTGCGGCAAGTGCGGCGAGCTGAAGAAGTGCGCGTTCGACACGGATCAGGTGAATAGTTTTGTCGCGAAGGCGGCGGAATCGGACGGATTTGTCTTTGGTTCGCCGGTCTATTACGCGCATCCGTCGGGACGCATTATGAGCTTTTTGGATCGGGTATTCTTCTCGAGTATGAGCGCGGATATGTACGCGCCGTTCCGCTTCAAGCCGTGCGCGTCGATCGTCGTTGCGCGGCGCGCGGGGACGAGCGCGTCCTTCGACGTTTTGAACAAGTACGCTGGAATATCGCAGATGATTACGGTCGGCTCGACCTATTGGAACGAGTTCCACGCGCTAACCAAAGACGACGTGCCGCAAGACGCGGAGGGGCTACAGACGTTGCGCAATCTTGCCCGCAATATGATATACGTTATGCAGTGCCTCGACGCCGGACGTAAAGCGGGCGTCGCCCTACCCCAAACGGAAGCGAATTACCTGACGAATTTCGTGCGATAATCGCCGCGCGCATCCGCGTTGATATAGAAAAACCCGCGTTGCGCTACAGCGCCGTCCGGCATTGCCCCGCAATGCCCGCCGAATCGAACGCGAAGCTCCGCTCGTCGGAGCTTCCGTTCGATTCGGCGTTTTTTCATTTTTCAGAAAGCTTCACGAAGCGCCGCTAACAAAAAAAGCCGCAATCTTTCGACTGCGGCTAATATATCAAAGTAAAGCAGAACCAAAACAGCGTGAACCGCATTAGATCGACCCTAGTAAAACGAGCCTTACGACCCGAGTTTCTAATTTCCTTAGAAAGGAGGTGATCCAGCCGCAGGTT
>ONJR01000050.1 GCA_900318195.1 uncultured Planctomycetota bacterium | reverse complement strand
ATGAGGCGGGATTCGAACCCGCGGACAGCGCAAACCGTCGCCGGTTTTCAAGACCGGTCCCTTAAACCGCTCGGGCACCCATCCAATCATGCAAGCTCAGTTTATCCGAAATCGACTCGATTTTCGTAACCTTGCCGCCCATACTCTTTATCGACGCATGAGCGCCTTGCGCCGCAGAAAAAAACGTGAAATTCGTCAAGAATAGCAGACGTCGTTCACGTCGTCTCGCCCGCAAGTTGACCCACATTCTACACGCTTAACCTATCCCGTCAACCCTAATAATCCGAAAAGACGCGGAAATACCCTCACAATCGGACGCTTTCAAGCGCTCCAATCGAATCCGCCGACGCTTTACAAATCCAAAAGAAACTCATAGAATAGTGGCTGTCGCGACGCCTATATGGAATACGTCGCGAAGCGGAGTATTAGATTGTACGATTGATAAATTAAGAAAGCCTAAATTGTGAAAAATACCCAGACGAAACCAACTCAACAGCCTCTGCGTTCTGCGTTGACCTGGCAGTTCGCTATGTTCCAGCTTTTCGTAGTAACGCTACTTCTCTTAACGGCGCGCGCGGGACTGGCGGAAGAATATGGGAAAGCGCCTTACGGTCTCATGACCGATTTACTCGAGAAGACCGACGTCGTTTGGCGCGACGGACTACCGACACAGCTACAACTTGACGAACTTGGAAGCGCGATAGAACGTCTTCAAATCGCAGAGATCAGATCCTCGCGCCCGTATTTCTCCTGGATCGTGCCAAACGACAAGAAGAACGCGCGCCAGACGGCAATGCGGATCCAAGTTGCAACGACGCGCGACGCTTTCGACCGTGACGACCAGACAACCCTACTTTGGGATTCGGGCAAACGCAGCGAAGCGAGTTCGACCGCCGTTCCATTTGGCGCCCAAGAACCGCTTGCGCCTGCCTCGATCTACTTCTGGCGCGTAAAAATCTGGGATCAAGACGATCGTGAATCAGACTGGTCCGAACTCAAAGCTTTCAAGACGGCTTCCGAATTACAGGAATACGCAACGAGTCGGTATCCGATCGTTAAAAAGATTGATCGACCGATCCAAACGCTCGCGATCAACGATTCAACGACTTTTCTCGATTTCGAAAGAGCTTCTTTCGGTCAAATCAAGCTCGAAATCGTAGCGCCGGAAACGGGCGGAGCCGCGCTTGTTCGTTTAGGGGAACGCGTCAAAGACGGACGAGTTGACCGTAAGCCTGCCGGCACAACTCGATTTTGGGAATATCGCCTGCGGCTACTGCCAGGTCGACAAACGTACGCTGTCAAGACGCGCGTCGACAAACGCAATTCGACCGGCGCCGCTTTTCTTATGCCAGATTATATCGGCGAAGTCATGCCGTTCCGATACGCCGAGGTCGAATTCTGCGACCCTAATTCGAAATGTCAATTGGTCGCAGCGGAACGAGAAACGGCTACCTACCCGTTTGACGAAACGGCCTCTCGCTTCCACTGTAATCGCGACGACCTCAATCGCGTTTGGGAGCTGTGCAAATACTCTATTGCCGCGACCAGCTTTGCCGGAGTCTACCTCGACGGCGATCGCGAACGCATTCCATACGAAGGCGACGCGCTACTGAATCAATTGAGCCACTATTCCGTCGACCGTGAATACTCGCTCGCAAGATTCTCGCAAGAGTATATGATCTTCCACCCGACCTGGCCGACCGAATGGAACCTGCAATCTGTTCAGATGGCGTGGTATGATTATCTGTACACAGGGGACGCGCGTAATATTGCGAAGTATTACGACGATTTGAAGGCGAAATCTCTCGTTGCGCTCGCGGAAGAAAACGGACTCATTAGCACGCGCAAGGGCAAACTGACTCCCGAGGTTCTCGATTCGATCCATTTCAAGGGCTCGGGATTTCGCGATATTGTCGACTGGCCGCACAAGGGTCTAGCAGGTAATGAAAACGCCGATTCAGGCGAAACCGACGGATTTGTTTTCAACGATTTCAACGCGGTCGTGAACGCGTACCACTATTTTGCCTTGAATTCTATGGCGAACTTCGCCCAAACTCTCGGAAAAGACGCGGACGTAAAATTCTTCACCGATCAGAAAGCTAAGCTCAACGATTCGTACCAGACCGTCTTTTTTGATCAAGTTCGCGGCGTTTATCGAGACGGCGAGGCGACCGAGCACGCGGCGTTGCATTCTAATATGTTTCCTCTCGCGTTCGGACTCGTTCCCGCCGATCATGCGGCAAGCGTAACGAAATTTATTCAGTCTCGCGGTATGAGATGTAGCGTTTACGGCGCACAATTCTTTCTGGAAGCGATCTATCAGGGCGAAAACGACTCCTACGGTCTAGAAAGAATGACGGCGGACGATCTGAGAGGCTGGATCAATATGATGCGCGTCGGTTCGACCATTACGTTGGAGGCCTGGGACGATCGCTACAAGCCCAATCAAGACTGGAACCATGCGTGGGGCGCCGCGCCGGCTAACATCATTCCGAGAAAGCTGGTAGGAATCGAACCAACGTCGCCTGGATGCGCTACGCTACGCATTAAGCCGCAAATTGCGTCTCTCACAGAAGTCGACGCCAAGATACCGACGATTCGCGGACCTGTTAAAACGCGCGTCGTACAAAACGCGCAGCGTTTCGCGCTCGACGTTGAAATCCCGGGCAATGTCGACGCCGAGGTCTATATCCCCGCCGTAGCCGACAACGACCGTTTGCTCGTTGACGGTGAGCCGGTCTCCGATCTCGAAATCGTTGTCAAACGCGCCGGAAAATTCTGGGTTCTTCCTCATGTCGGCGCCGGACGTTGGCAGATAGAGCGCGTTACGCCTTAGGAACGCTGTTAACCAGCTCATCGTCCCACCTCCGCGCTCACGACTTCGCACCAATTAGACGACTGCGGATCGCTATCGGCAATCGGCGACGCATACAAAAAATCCCTCGATCAATTCAATGTTGATCGAGGGAAAAATAAGATCGCGCGACTTTTCTTCTGTTCTTATAGGTCGTACTGGAGATGCTTGTTGAGCTTCTTCATCCGCTTAACAATAGCGGAATGCATCTGACTCACGCGACTCTCGCTCAAATCGAGGGTCGCGCCGATTTCTTTCATGGTCATCTCCTCGTAGTAATACAAAATGATGATCATTCGCTCTTTCTGCGTCAGTCCCTGCGTGCACTTTCTAATTACTTCCGAACGTTCCAGACTCTCCATGGGCGCCTCGCTTCTTTTATCGGGTAGGACGTCCATCTCGGTAACGTCGCCGTCTCCCGAGGCGTCGCTCCATTTCTTATCGAGACTTGAAACGTTCACACGATTCGAATCGACGATGGTCTGACGCACGTCGTCAACCGGCAACTCCAAGAACTCGGCGAGCTCCTCCTCGGTGGGTCGCCGTCCAAACCGCCCCACGAGAACGCGATCCGCCTCGTTTAGCTTCGAGGTCTTCGAGCGCACCAACCGCGGAGCCCAGTCCATCGAGCGCAACTCGTCGAGCATAGCGCCCTGCACGCGCGGAATGCAGAACGTCTCGAATTTAACGCCGCGGTCGGGATTATACGCGCGAATAGCGTCAATAAGCCCAACGGAACCAGCCGAGATTAAGTCGTCTAGTTCTATTTCGTGCGGTAATTTCGCGCGAATGCGCTCGGCGCGCCGTCGCACTAGCGGCATATAGCGCTCAATTATACGATTACGCGAGCGAACGTCGTTTGGATTCGACTTATAAGCGCGCCATAATTCAAGGAGCGTT
>ONJR01000271.1 GCA_900318195.1 uncultured Planctomycetota bacterium | reverse complement strand
GTCTTGCGCATCGCGTAGTATGAGCCGACGGAATCGATCGTGTCGTCGCCCTTAACGAGCGCGACTTCGAGCTCGTATAGTTTCGGATTGTCGGGCGTCCATAGTTCGGCGTCTTTCACGTTGAGCGTGACGGTCGCGTGTCCTGATACGACCTTAGCGGTCTGATCGCCGACATTGACCTTGTAGCCTTCGGCGTTGGCGGCTTCGACGACGACCGCGACGGTCATGTCGTCAATGTCGGGAATCGGTCGCACTTTGACGATGTGCGCCTTCGGCACGGCTTCCATCCAGACGGTTTGCCAAATACCGGTAACGGGCGTGTACCAAATTCCATGCGGATTGTTGATCTGCTTGCCAATTCCCTGCGGACCTTCGTTCGTCGGATCCCATACTTTCACGACGAGATTCTGAACGCCGTCCTTGTTGATCGCGGGCGTCAGATTGACCGTGAAGGGGCAGTATCCGCCTTGGTGCGACCCGACCTTGACGTTGTTGAGATAGACGTCGCATCGCCAATCGACGGCGCCGAAGTTGAGCATGATCTCTTTGCCTTCCCAGTCGGCGGGGATTTCGAGCGTCTTGTTGTACAGTAGGTAATTGTCTTTTCCGACTCTCTTACCAACGCCGGAAAGCGCCGACTCAATGCAGTACGGAACGAGGATTTGCCCGTCCGCCTTGCCGAACTCAGGCGCTGTGTCGCATTTCACGAATTCCTTTTCGACCGGTACGATTTTATAGTCCCAAAGCCCGTTGAGATTGACCCAGGCGTCGCGCGTCATTTGCGGACGCGGATATTCTGGCCAAGCTTTTTCGGGCGAGACGTCTTTCGCGAATTTCGATAGCAGAATACCGTCGACGGGCTTCCAGTCGTCGGCGAAGGAAGTGAGCGCGACGCTGGACGCGACGGCGCACACGAGAACGGCAAGCGCTCTCTTTAAGAACGATTGTGTCATGATCGCCTTTCCAAAAAGGTGGTTAAATTAAGTCGCGCGGTCGAGCGAGTCGCCGCGCCGACGCCATAATTCTGGTTAAAGTCGACGCGAATTACCGCGCCGACGTAAAAAGTATAGCGTAGCGCGCGCGTCGAAACAAGAGCGACGCGCGTTTTTTTTCAAGATTTATTGCGCGAGCGCTTACCAGCCCCACGCGTCTCGCACAGACTTCATTGCGCCGAGAACGTCGTTCCACGTCTCAGGATTCGTCATTGCGCTATTCGGGAACATGCACCCGTCCCAGCAGATATGCTGGAAACGCTTCGTCGGAACGCCGTTCTCCGTGAGCCAGTACTTCGCCAACTTGACAATATCCAACTTCCCGTTCGGATCCTTCGGCAAGCAGTGCCGACCCGTCTTGTCGTGCGCGCCCGACCCAAAGACCGTGCCGTCGTTCTGCGCTACGTGGAAGTCGATCGTCCAAGGGCGCAACGCGTCCGTCATTTTACGGTACGCCTCCTCGTAGACTTCCGTCTGCGACCAGTCGAAATCGTCCGGCAACAAGCGATCTTCCGGCGCGTTCGCGCCCAGTAGGAAGAGGTTCGTGTGCGACATATCCGCCTGGAACCCGAGCGTCTCCGGCATATCGACCTTCTCCAAGACCTCGACGCAACGCTTCCAGCTGTGCATACCGCCCCAGCAGACCTCGCCCTCCATCGCAAGGCGCTCGCCGTACTTCGACGCTATCTGCGACGCCTTGCGGAACGTGTCGACTATCAGCGCCGTATTGCCCTCCGGATCAGCCGACCACGCGTCCACGGAACACGAAGAGTCGATGCGCACGCAACCGTGCGGACGCACGCCGCGCTCGCGCAATTCCGCGCCGATTGAACAGCCTTCCTCAACCGCAGCAAGGAACGCCGCGCGCTTGGTCTCGGACCCGATCGCCGAGCCCGACCATACGTTCGCAACGAACGAACCGATTTCAAGTTTATTATCCGCGCAGATCTGAACAAGTCGGTCGATTTCAGACTCGCGTTGCGTCGCGTCGAAGTGCGGCGGCGCTAAAAAGAGATCGAACCCGTCGAACTTCACCCCGTCGACTTCCGCGTTCGTCGTAAGAGATATCATTGTCGCTAGATCGAGGCACGGCTCGCTGTCCGGCGCGCCCTTGCCGACTACGCCCGGCCAGGTCGCGTTGTGTAATTTGGGATATTGATTGAGGGACATTGCATGGTCTCCTATTCGGGTTGCGAATACAGCGCGGCGAACGCGATAAGTCCGACGCGAGTCCAAGTATATCAGAATTACGCGCGATTTTCAATTGCGCGCGCGCTCTTTCTGAAAAATCTTTAATAAAATAACGCGCGAACGCTTTTTCTACGAATAGCTCGCGCGCGACGCGCAATAATGCCCGAAAAGTCAAAACCAAGTTAAGGAGGCGATATGTCGCGCTATTTAGCTATAGTTCTTCTCGTCGCGTCGCTCGCGTTCGTTCGCAGCGCGCGCGCCGATCAGTTCGAGAACGAATACCGCTCGCGTTACGTGCGAGTCGAGGGCGTTGCGAACCGCGCGCAGGTCGAACGCGCGTGCGACGAGATTATCGTTAAGCTCGCCGAACGTTACGGTCGCCCGCGGCGCTGGACGCAGTTTCCCGTGCGATTCCATCGCTCGCGCGGCGGTCCCGTCGCGGGCTATACGGCGTACGTTCGACCTGCTGTTCAAGAGATCGTGCTCTATCTTCCGTTCGAGGACGCGCTCGGCGGCGCGCTCGATCACGAACTCACGCACGCGTTCTTCTTCTATTACCTTGACAATTACTTCGACCTCTTTCTGAACGAAGGGGTCGCGCAGAATTCCGAGCCTAAGAGTCGCGCGAGACTGCGGCGCGAGGTCTATCTGCGTTGCGCGAACGGTAAGACGGCGCCGCTAGAGCGCCTATACGGTCGCAACGAGTACGATCCCGAGCTACTACTCTACGTTCAGGGCTTCAGCGTCGTCGACTACCTCATTGGACGCGGCGGCTCGAAATGGTTCGCCGCGTTCCTGGACGAGCTAACGAACGGGGCGCGCGACCTCAATAGCGCGCTGCGCGATTTTTACGGCTGCGAGTCCCTCGACGCGCTCGAACGCGAATGGCGCGAATACGTGCGCAACGGGCAGGATCGTCTCGCCGCGCCGGCGGTGAAATAACTAACGCGAGGAATCGAATTTTACGAAAGGACAACACTATGAGAATAACGAAATGGAATCGCATGACCGTCGCGCTCATTGGCGCGCTCGCGTTCGTCGCTCCGCGCGCGTTCGCCCAAGACGCCGTCGCTCGACCTGCGCGCGCCGTCGTCGTCTACCCCACCGTTATGACGACCGCGCAAGACGCCCCGAACGCCGCGATTCGCGAGCCGGTCGTGGAAGCGCGTGAGTTTGATATTGAGACCCCGATCGGTCAGGTGCGCGCGATTGCGAAGACGCTCGACGAGCTACGCGCAGGGCAGGCGCGCGAAATGCAGGCGCTCGACGCGACGCTGCGCGCGCTCGAAATTGAGCGCCAGCATATGGTCGAGGCGCTCGACGCGCTCGCGAAACTCGACGCGAAACTCGACGCGAACGTTGCGTCGGAGGAGGCGCCCGAGCGCGCCGCAGAGAACGTCGAGCCGGCGCCGCTTGCGGACTCGACGACGGATCGCTACGAGCCGTTCCTCGCGCTAGCGCGCCTGGCGGCGGTCGTCGCGGCGCTGTGGCTGGCGTTGCGCGGCGTCGAAAGTTGCATTCGCGAAGCGCGCGCGCGTAAGAATCGATAGCGCGTCGTGCGAACGACTGATAATCGCGAAAACGCGTTAAGGCGAACCCC
>ONJR01000171.1 GCA_900318195.1 uncultured Planctomycetota bacterium | reverse complement strand
CTACGTTAAAAGGGCGATTTAGTATAATGATTTTGGCTGAATTTGAAAAGAGAGCTTTGTAAAACCAATATATGCAAATAAAGAAAATAAACAATATACATAATATACATAAAACATAAACTATACTCAAATTTTACCTGTAATAAAAATTAAACAAAGAAGATTATATTCAAATTGTTAATATAAACAACATCAATAAGATTTAACGGTTAAAATAAGACGTTCAGATAAACAATAGATAAAAAACAATCTTATAATAACACATAAAACAGATAATATACACAAAGTTTTCCAACAGGAAAAATTTTTACTTTTTACAGAAAAAGAGCCCTCAATCGACTCCGAGCGGGCAGACGTCGAAACCGACAAGCGAAAACATAACCAAAGTGAACCTTCAGCTTGCTTTGAAATCAACTTTAACCGTGTGAGTCGCCAACTTGCTTAAAGTTCTTTAGCGCACGAGCGCAGACGGCAAATTTGACTGAAATAGCGCGAAGCAAGCTTGTCATGTGCAAAAGGATCAAGAAAGTAATATAGAAGAGGGGACGCGCTCTACGTTCCCCCCTTCCTACAGGGATTGTCCGTTTGCTATGAGAAGAAATATTCCACGAGGGAAAGGTCGCGATCAATAGCGCGACTGTAAACCAGTCGTAATGGACGTAGACGACTAGAAGATCGTGATCGGCGTCGGACGGTCGTTATTGCCGCCTTTATTGTTGTTGTTCGTCGCAATACCGACAATACCGCCCGCTAGACCAGCCGCGCCCAACAAACCGCCAAGGCGACCAATACCTCCAGCCGCGCCGGCATAACCGCCAGGATACGCTGTCCCCGGATAGCTAGGATAAGACGGATACGTTGACGTAGCCGCAGGCGCTACAGGATCAGCGACCGTCGTACCAGGAGCGACGCCAACGCCGTCGCCGCCGGCAATCATTGAGGACAGCTCGCTCTCCGACACTTCCGAGAGTCCGTCGGGTCCGATTATGAGGTAACGATCGTCGGCGCCGTCGCCAGAATCCGACGCGCCCGATTCTTCCGCCGACTGCGTAACAGGCTCGGCAACCTCGGCAACCGCGTTAATCGCGAACGTCATGCTTCCAAAATACTTCGTCGAGGGCTGTTCAGCGGAAAGAACGTACACGCCCGGGTCAAGATTGAATTCAATGACGACGCCGTCGGGATCGACGACTTTGTCCTCGGCAAGCACATTGGCGTTGTTATCAGTCAGCTTGTAATGAACGTCGCGCGTGGGAGCGAGACCTGTCGGGTACTTCGTGTAGAAGTGAACATTAGTAGCCGCTTGCGCCGTCGATACGACCAGCATGCACAGCGCGGCAAACAAGAGCGCAACATTACGTTTCATTTTATCACCCACAGTCCTGTTAGGTTTTCTTCGTCCAAAAAGCAAATAACGGAGCGATCGCCACACAAGGACAACCACCTGTCTAGTCTATATTCTACCCAGCGTCGACAAAAAAATCAAGCGCCTTTTTTACCTTTGACCATAAAAAAGTCGATTTTCAACGTCAAACTCGTACGGATTCGACGTTGCGTCTGAGACGATCTATTTAATCCTCAAAAGAGATATTAAACGATCAATCTCCAATTCCAATTCAATCGCAACGAGGCGATTGCGACTTTGCACGACGTCAAGGACGGCGCGATAGTACCACGCTAAATCCTCGGGTCCGGCGTGAAATTGCGATAGGAACGCGGCGCGATCGTGAGTTAATCGCAACTCGCGCGCAAACGAACGCGCGTTGTCGAGCTTGTCGCACGCGGAGATTAGCAGTCCGCCCTCGGACGCGTCCGCCAAGCGCGCAACGTACGAAATCTTGCGCTCGCGCCACGGCGCTTTGCGAGTCGAGTCGGAGGCGAGCGAGTCGCTCGTTTCACGCACATAATCGGCAACGACGTCGCCGAACTGAGCGCGCACGAGTTCGAGCGTTTCGAGCCCGCCGCAATCTTCCGCCGCGTCGTGCAGGAGCGCCGCGATCGCCACGTCCTCGTCCGCGCCGTACTCCAACGCGATTCCGGAAACGCGAATCAAGTGCGAAAGGTACGGCGCTGGTCGACCAAAGGACGTTTTGCGCGTCTGCTCGCGATGAAGACGCGAAGCAAGCGCAAACGCCGCGTCGTAACGGTCGCTAAGTTGCGACATATTGTCATGTCCCTATCAAAAATCGACCGAGACGCCGAAATTCTATCAAAAAAAGCGCCAAGGTCAATCAATAAAAAGTTTATTTTACCAATTTTAACCGTTCTATCTAAAGAGCAAGTCTTCCCGGTTAATCCCAATCGCCGCCAAACGACTAAACTCTTAATTTAGTAACGTACGAGGCGTTTAACGGCGAGGCGACGACGAGCGGTCGGCTTTATTGCGAATCTGCAACGCGTCGAAACGCACGACGCCAACGCCGTCAAGCGCGCCGATTAGCAAGTCGGCGCTTTTAGCGCGGAACGGGACTTGAATCTCTTCGTGGAATTCGCGCCAGTTGGGCGTCGTCGACACGCTTTTCAGAACGTCGCGCGTTTCCAGTTCGCGTCGATCTTTGTCGTAGAACACAACGCGCGCAAGCGTAATACCTTGTCCGGAGGAATCCAGCGCTTCCACTCGATACGCGCCTGAAAAGATCGCCTTTTTCACGACCGCGCCGTCAAGCGACAATTTCTGACGCAGTTGCGACGCTCGCTCCGTTTCGAGCTGCCTTTCTTTGATCGTCTGACCGTATTCAGTAAAACTCTTCCTGTCTTCGGGCAGGGTCGCCGCTTCTAAACGCGCGGCTTTTTCCGCCTTTTTAATCTGTTCCGCGCGCACCGTCGCATTATCGAAGAGGCACGCGCGAGCGCCCTCGAACGCGTCGCCTTCCACGACTTCAAAGAGTCGACCGTCGCACCATCCGACAGGGGTCGCGCGACGCGGCGCAAATTTAATAACCGACGCCGTTCCCCGAGGTTCAAGCGTCGTAGCCGCCGACTCGTCTTCGTAGGGCTCAGGCGTTACAGTTTCAAAATCGCCGGTCACGAGCTCGATATTTGCGGTTCCCTTAGGCTTAACCGGTTGCTCGAGCATATCGAGCGAAACAGTCAGTAGCGGTCGGCGCTCGACGTTCTCGCCAGATTTTTCACACAGCGTAATCGTTTGGCTCAGCGCGTCGCCAATCGGCGCGACGAGTCTACCGCCGTCTTTAAGTTGCGCGATCAACTCCTCGGGTATTTCCTTCACGCCCCCGACAATGACGATTTTATCAAAGGGCGCGCACTCTTGCCATCCGCTTTCCAGTTCGCCGAATCGAACGTAGAGATTGGAATATTTAAGCTCTTTAATCGTTGGAACAGCGGCGCGCGTCAGGTTTTTATCGATTCCGACAAGATACACATCGTCGACCAGTTCAGTCAAGACGGCGGCGCAAAAACCCGCGCCCGGTTCGACGACAAGAACTTTATCCTCTGGTTTCGGTGCGATCGCTTCGCATAGAAACGCGTCGTTAAACGGCGTTTCGAGCGCGCGACCGGATTCTAAAGGAACTTCAGTGTTCAAATACGCCAATTCGCGACGCTTCTTCGGCACAAATTCCACGCGCGGCGTGCGCGCAAGCGCGCGTAACACTCGAGGGTCGCGCAATAATTTCGTGGGAACGAGTTCTTCGAGCGTCATACGCATCGCGTCGGGAACGACGTCGCGCGCTTCGCGCGGCGGCAAGTCGCGCGGACTCTCGGGAGGCGCGATCAGTACTCCAAGCGCGGCTGGAGACTGACTCGCGGACGCGTCCTCTTGTTCTTCTGGTTGCGTCGCGTCCGGTTCAACGTCCTGATTCGGCGTCGCGCTCGAATCGCCGGTCTCCTCCACAGGAGATTCCTCGTCTTCTGACTCAAACTCGTCGCGATCCTGAACGTCTTGGTCAGGCAACGACGCCTGAGTCTCTGGAATTGCGCGTTCGTCGACGGCGCGAGGTTTCGGATTAGGGTTCCTTAATTTCACCGTTTGAGCGTTCGCAGTCGCGCACAGACAGAACGCCGCTAATAAAGTTACAAGCGCTTCGAAGTGTTTCACGCCTCATGCCTCCCCTACTCTTCGCGCCTCGCGAGCTTACGCCGTTATACCGCGCGTGAGCGTCATGAACGCCGTTTCCAAATTAATTTCTTCCTCTCGGAAAGATTTCACACGAAATCGTCGTTCAACGAGACGCGTGAGAAGTTCCGAATATTCGTCGAGACCCAATCCCTTCTTAATAAAGACGCGAATCGCGCCCGAACGATCGAGTTCAAGTTTATCGACAACTTCGTCGTTCGAGAGGAATTTCATACAGTCTTCAACGACCTTATTGCGTTTATCGGCGTCTTGCTCGGCAAGCTCGATTAAAATCGCTATCTGATCGCGCACGCGACGCATAACGTCCTCGACTTTCGCGTCCACGAGCAGTTCGCCGCGCTCGATTATACCGACTTTATTGCAGACGTCCGCCAATTCCGGCAGAATATGGCTCGAGACCATAATCGTTTTACCGCGCCCGCCGAGTCGTTTGAGAAGCTCGCGGATTTCGATACGCGCGCGAGGGTCAAGACCGCTAGCAGGCTCGTCCAGGAGTAAGACCTGAGGATCGTGCAAGAGCACGCGCGCCAAGCCCAAACGTTGCGTCATACCGCGACTGAGACTCGTTACGAGCGCCTCGCGCTTATAACCAAGATCGACGAGTTCGAGAACCTCGTTACAGACTTTACGACGCGCTTCGCCTTTCACGCGATACGCAGCTGCGAAGAATTCAAGGTACTCGATCACTTTCATATCGTCGTAGACCCCGAAAAAGTCTGGCATAAAGCCGATTATACGGCGAATCTCCTTCGGATGCGTATAAATCGACATATTGCAGACGTACGCTTCGCCCACCGTCGGCTGCAGGAGGGTCGCGAGCATTTTCATCGTCGTCGTCTTACCAGACCCGTTCGGTCCAATAAAACCGAAAAGATCGCCCTCGTTCAACTCCAAATTAAGGCTCTTCAGCGCAAAGAGTTTACCGTACTGCTTTGTTAAATCTACTGTCTTAATCATTAGCGCTACGTCTCCAAGACGGTTATATTCACGCGCGCCGAACTGCGGCGACGCGATATGGTGCGATTCTTATTCCACTGCGTTGAGTTCGATCGGCGCGACAAGCCGCACAACGACGAAACGACGTTCCGACGCGCCGCGCTCGGGCCCGTTCTCTACCGCGCTCTCACGGTAGCGCACGGTAGACGCCGAGAATTCGGGACTCGTGCCAGAGGCGCCGTATTCCGCAAGCGTCTTTTCGCGCGTCGTCTGATACGTCTCGCCGCGCTGCTCCGCCATACGGCGTTTATAGTTCTCCAATTGACGCGAGTCTACCGACTGGCGACCGCTCGTCGCAGAAGACGTGTAATCCGCGTAATCCGGATCGACTATCGTGCCAAAGATTATCGCGCGACCGCAACGTACCGCGTCGCTCAAGTCGACGTCATGTTGCAGGCGTTTCTCCAACCCGTAATTATTGAGCCCGCCGCCAAGATCGTAAAACGACGCCGCCGTTAATATGTAGGGAATACGTTTCGAGCCGACGTTGTACGACGACGACGTCCATCCGCCAAGACTCGTATTTGGAACGGAACTTTTATGGTCGTTCAAGACGCGTTTCGCCGACAGGCGGGCGCCGCCGCGTTCGATCGTCGTTTCGCCGGGAGCTAGCGTGCCAAGCGCGTACGCGCCGTCTCGATACACGATAAAAGCGGAATAGATCGGAACGTCAAACGGATTAACGACCGCGCCGTGTAGCGAAAGACCGTCGTCCCATAATCGCGGAACGGTAGGAAGTTTGGTAAGTCGACCTGTCCAACGTCCGAAAAAGCTTTTACTTGACCGAGTCGCTATCGGTAGTTTCGACAGCTTACCGCCGGACTGTTCGTACGAATCTTGCCATTCGCGCGTGGCGAAATTCGTCTGTTCCGTGCCGCCAAGACTCGTGCCGGAAAACGTGAGCGGCGCAAGCGTCGTCGAATCGGAAACGCAACCAAGCTCCGTCAAGTCGGCGCCAGGCTCGTAAGAAAGATCGTAACGATCGCCGACCGGAGAATAAAAGCCAATCCAAGACGACACGCGCGCAATTCCACTCGAGAGATCGACGTCGAGCGCGTCCGCCTGATTCAAAGAAGGTTCTTTCGGCGTCGAATACGCGTTGAGCCAGACGGCAAGCGCGCAAAAGAGAACGACGCTAATAGGAAAGGTTACCCACGTTATAATGGGACGACGCGAAAGTTTCTTCGCGATAAACCAGTCCAAGGGCGCGATAACAATTAAGTACGCTAGTAGCAGCGCCGCTATGACTGCAAAGGAGACAACGCGAACGCCAATGAAAGAATCGAGCGCGCTACGCGCTTGACCGGAAATATCGGCGTAGCTTTGATTAACAAGCGGCGCGGCGTCCTCGGTCCCGGACGTCGCGTCTGGGTCGATTCCAAGGAGCTTCAGAATGAGACGTCCCCTACCCGACCAGTTCGAAATTGGAGCTTCAGAAGGATCGGCGGCAAAATAGATCATTGCGCCTAACCCGTACGCGCGAGAAACAAGCATCGGCGTCTCCGCCTCTTGGATCTCGACAAGCGCGCCTGGCTTTAAGGAGCGAACGACGGGCGTCTGCAAAAAGGGATTGCTACGCGAGCCCGTCATAACAAGATTTTTGACGTTCTGCAACTCGGTTGTAAGAGAATTGATCGATCGGAATTCGTGAAGTTTGGCGTCGAGCGATTCGCCGGGAACGAACGACGCGAGCGCGCCGCCGTCGCGCAGTAGCGGCAACGATTTCACGCCGGCCAGCAGCGCGACATACCCTCCGCGTTCAACCCACTGCAGGAGCGCGGTTAGCTCGGGCGAATCGTGCGCGTAACCGTCGTAGAGCTCGGGCGCGCTCGTTGAGAGAAAGACGCGGTCGATCGACTCGTAGGACCTGAAATCGGTCGGCAGTTCCGATAGATCTCGTATTGTAACGATCTCCGGACGTCGTTCTTCTTTAAGTCGCAACTCCGCGAACGCGTCGGAAAATCCCAACTTCGCGTCGCCGACCACGAGGTAAATCGGGCGCGAAGGACTAAGCGGCGTAGCAAATCCCTCCGATCTCCCCGGCGTCATAACGCGTTCGTCGATCGTATTCGAATCGGCGCGCGCGCGAACGGTCAATTGTCCCGAGGCTTTCGGCAAAAGAAAGCTGAACTCACAACGTCCGGCGCGCCGCTCTTCCTCTGTGAGCGTATGACGCGCAACGAAGGGAGCGCCGTCCGCGTCGAGCG
Organism: uncultured Planctomycetota bacterium; assembly: GCA_900318195.1. GTDB lineage: Bacteria > Planctomycetota > Planctomycetia > Pirellulales > Thermoguttaceae > RUG369. The sequence continues at coordinate 3,440 of ONJR01000171.1, read as the reverse complement.
TCTCAAGCTCAATAGACGTCGTAGACGCCGCGTTCGTGAATTCGACGACGATTTGCGTTTGAAAACCGTTCTTATAGACGTCGGCGACGCCGACTCGCGTCGACGTTATCACCTCGGCGCGCGCTACGTCTGGGGGCGCCAATTGAGAGTCGCTACTGTCGCTCGCGTTTAACGTCGGCTTGAACGTAGCAACAGCGCACAACGCGAACGCAAGCATGGTAGCGAGCGCGCGCGAAGACATATTCGCCGATCTTTTCTTTACAATGCACAACATAGATTCTTCTTCCACGCCGCCTAATCTTGTCTCATCGCACCGCGTACGTCGTTCGTTGCGACGCTCGTTACGGTTTCTCTGAATCGGGACATTCGCAAACTAATTTGCCGCACCCCGGGCAACCTTCGCCGTATTTATCCTTTAACGCCTTATTAAGATCGACCCCGGCAACGTTCGCGATCGTTGTGAGCCACGCCAAGACGTCGGCAAATTCTTCCTCTTGTTCTTTCAACGTGCCGCTACGCAACGCCGACGCCAACTCGCCGACCTCTTCCATAAGCCACATGAAAGTACCGGCGACGCCGCGTTCCGCGTCCTTCTCGTAGTACATACGACGAATTAAACACTGAAAATCAGGGATCGACAGCTCGACCTTCGACGACGACATTTCCTTTAATTCTTCCGACATATTCAACCTATGTTATCATATAACCGCAACATTCACGCGAGCGACCAAAAGGAACGCTCGACCACCCGATTATACAAAAAAAATTCGACTACGCCATACCATGCGAATTTCGATTCGCAACGTTATTCCGATTCGCGCACGGCGCTGGACGCTTCGCCGGAAGCGCGCGCGTCGGCGTACATTTTAAGGAATCGAGGACTCGCCGTTACGACATAATCGTCCGATTCGCCGACGCCCCCGCTCTTCTCAAGGAGTAAATAGTCGAACCGCGACTCGTCCAACAGCGCAGGCTCCGCGCGCAGAATCTGCGCAAACACCTCAGGCGCTTCGTCGCGACCTAACACGCACAGCGCGCTGGCGAGCGCGTCGGCGGTCGTACCGGTCGGCGCCAAGACGGTTCCGACGCATCGGGTCGTCAAGGGCTCGCAAATGCGTGGATCGATTATATGGGAATATCGAACGCCTTCAATTTCTACGTAGCGATTCGCGTCTCCTGAAGTCGCTATACCGACGTTCGAAAGTTCGCAATAAAACGCTGGTCGGTCGTCCAATGAAGAAACGCCGACGCGCCAGCCTTCTCGACCGGGAGGCGGATCGCCAATCCGCAAATCGCCGCTTGCGTCGACGAGCGCCGAATAAACGCCGCGAGCTTGCAAGACGCGCAACGCCTCGTCGAGCGCTATTCCCTTAGCAATTCCGCCAACGTCGAACCGGACGCCCGGGTCTGCGCGCAACCCGTCTTCATTGAGATCCCAAACGTCGAGTCCAACTTTACTCTTCGCTTCGTTCAAGATCTTTTCGGGCGGTCGCTCGTGAAAATAACGACTGCGCCGCCACAATTTCACGATCGGACTTACGGTCGGATCGAACGCGCCGCGCGTTAATTCGCAGAATTTACGCGATTCTTCGAGCGCGCGGCGCAAATCGGCGCTTATGGGCGCGCGTTCGCCCGACGCTTCCGTCGCGCGACACGCCTGAATAATCTCGCTCTCAGGATCCCAATCCGATAGAGTCGCGTTTAGCTCGTCGAACCGCGCCCAGACCGCTTCCGCCGCCTCTTCGGCGACCGACTCGGAAGGCGCGTAGAATAAAACGCGCACTGGAACGCCCATTTTCTCAGCGGTAAATTCAAACCGCGTAACGGAGCGCAACTCCTCGGCGCCGACTGTCCGATAATTCATGACCGACGCTACGAGCGCGACGATCGTCAACGCGGCAAGCGTTGTCCTCAAAGAGCGCGAAAATTTCATCGCTCGTCCCCCGTGAATCTAAAGGAAAACGAATCGCCCTGTCAGAACCGAGCGATTCGTTGCTGCCTACCAATCCGATCAACGCGACGGCGCGCTACGCCAATTGCATAACGACGTATTGATAGCCGTCGGTCGTTTCTAGCAACGTGCGATAGTCGCCGAAGAAGTAGAACGCCACCGTCTCTTCAGGCGAAATGCAACGGAAAAACTCGTTCAGGAAACGCGAGTCAAGACGTAGCTTGTGCTCCTCGCCGGAATACGCGATCGGCAACACCACGCTCGATTCACCCGTCGCTTCGCCCGCCGCCGAAATATCGACGCTGCCTTCGGTGAAATTGAACCACACGCCAGGCTTGCTCTCCGTCGCGACAATCTCCGCCTGACGAATCGCGCGCGCAAGTTCGCCTGCGATGAAATCGACGCGACGCTTGCTACCGGGTTCCGGAATAATCGCCTTCCAATCGGGAAAGCGTCCAACCATGAGCGTCGTCGACACGACGACGTCTCCCACCTTAACGAGCGCTTCTGTGTCCCTAATCGCGATTAAAACGTCCTCGACGTCAGACGCCGCGCGTTCGATCAAATTGAGCGCGCGCGGTGGAAAGATCGCTTCCAGTGAAAACTCGCCGTCGCCGCTCGCTTCTCCACAACGTTCGGAAGCGCATTCCTGATGCGCGAGTCGTCGTCCGTCAGTGGCGACGGCAACGGTGCGATCCTCGCTGAAGATAAACTTGACGCCGCGAAGTTCATAATGCGAGTTATTAACGTCGGTCGCAAAGACGGTGCGTCGTATCAGTTCGCAGAGCGATTTCGCCGCGATTTTTATATAAGAGGTCTCGCTGAAATCGGCAACCGCCGGGAATTTATCCCAATCGTCGCTCGTGTCGAGCTGGTACTTGCTACGCTGACCGCGCACGACTAGTTTGCCGTTATTGAATTCAAGAGTGATTTCGTCGTCGGTCGTTTCGGTGAGAATCTTTTTGAGCAACTTCGCTGGCAGAATCGCTTCTCCCGCGCTTTCTAGTACGAATCCCTCTTCAACCGGCAGCGAACCGCGTCCGCCGACTTCGCCGTCTGTCGCCGTCAGCAACACGTTCTTTTCGTCGGCGACTATCTTGACGTTTTGCAAAACAGGGCGCACGTCGCGCGCAGACGTAAAGGACGAGATCAGATTAAAGAGTGGTAAAAACTTCTCACGTCGGCAACGAATCTTCATCATGTTTCTCCGGCATACTAAACCTGTCGACAACCTCCAACCGCGCGGTAGGACTACGCAGTCGACCGACCTGATTTTACACTGAAAAGAGAAAGTTTGCAAGACGAGACAGACAAGAATGAAATTTAATAACTGTTAAATTTAATAGGCATACAATACTAAAATAGTCAGGATTAAGAAACGAGAAAGATGTTTTTATTGTTTTATTTTTATTATTATATAATAGTAGTAATAGTGAGTCGCCTCTTTTTGTAAACAACTGATAAAATGAAATGAAAAATACCGCTATTT
>ONJR01000016.1 GCA_900318195.1 uncultured Planctomycetota bacterium | reverse complement strand
GGGGTTGTAGCTCAATTGGTTAGAGTCCCGGACTGTCGATCCGGTGGTTGCGGGTTCGAGTCCCGTCAACCTCGCTTTTTCAAGCCGTCAGCGAAGAGTTGGCGGCTCTTTTTTTCTTGCAGAGTCAGTCGTCGAGAGCTTGCGCGAATTTCTTTCGTAACGCGACGACTTGAAAAGAAGCGGTCGAGGTATTATAATAACTCCATCGCGTCGACGAATTGGCGCGCAGAACGTTCGAAAAGCTCCTCCCTTTTCCGAGATCGCGTTTGCACGATTCATTAGCTTCACAGCAATTTTGCGCGCGTTGTAATTCGAGCGCTCTTATAATCGCTCGCGTTTCGGCGCGACGCATACTAGATATAAAGGATAGATTTCATGACAACGAAAAAGACGCCGTTGCCGACGTCGCTTGAACGCGCGCGAATGGCTGCTAGACTCATACTAGACAATAAGGGGGAGGACGTCGTTATTCTGGATCTCCGAGACGTAACGCAGTCCTTTGACTTCTTTGTGATCGGATCCGGCTCGAGCCGAAGACAATTGCACTCGATTAGCGACGAAATCGACGATTTGTACGAAAAAGAACTTGGCGACGTGCGACGTAGCGTCTCCGGATACGAGGAAAGCCGATGGGTTGTGCTCGACTACGGCGACGTCGTCGTACACCTCTTTGAGCCTGAGACGCGTGAATTTTACGCGCTCGAAGACCTCTGGGGCAAGGGTACGATCGTGCCTCTTGATCCTAAGGACGAAGCGCCGGCGTCAGCGCCGACAACTAGCGGCGACTCATCCGAACCGACAACTTCCGAGGAGAGCGCGTCATGAATATTCAGAACATGATCGCCGAGCGATTCGGCGCCGCGCTCAATGCGCTGGGAGTCGACCCTGCGGCGTATCTTGATATGATTCGACCGAGTCAGGATCCGAAATTTGGCGATTTCCAAGCAAATTTCGCTATGCCGCTCGGTAAAAAGCTCGGTAAGGCGCCGCGCGACGTCGCCGCAGAGGTCGTCGAACGACTACAGTACGACGATATGCTAGAAGCGCCCGAGATAGCAGGACCCGGGTTCATTAATCTTCGCGTTAAGACCGATTGGCTTGCGCGCCTCGCTCAATCTGAGAGCGTCGACGAACGTCTCGGCGTCGAGTCGGTTGCGACGCCGCGGCGCTACGTTCTCGACTATTCTGCGCCGAACGTTGCGAAACCGTTGCACGTCGGACATATTCGTTCGACAATGATCGGTAACGCGCTTGCTCATATTTTGAAATTCCTGGGTCATCACGTTGTTTCCGACAACCATCTCGGCGACTGGGGCACGCAGTTCGGCATGATTATCTACGGCTATCGCAATTTCCTGAACGAAGCCGCGTACAAAGAGGCGCCGGTCGAAGAGCTTGCTAGACTTTATCGACTTGTGCGCCAACTCGTCGATTATTATGCGGCAAAAGGACAGGACGAAAAATTGCGCGCCGACGTCGTTGCCGCCTCAGCCAAACTCGACGCGCAGAAAGCCGTATGCGCCGACGCCAAAGCGCGCGACGATGCGGAGAAAACGAAAGAGTCGAAAGACGCCCTCAAGAAAGCTAACAAAGAGCGCGAACGACTAGGGAAAGCGCTTGAAGCGGCGCAAGAACAGTACGATGGCGCGCGTAAAAAGATTGAAGGAGTCGAGAACGATCCCGAAGTTTTCGCGCTCGCGCAAGGTCGTGAGACAATTGGTCAGGACGTGCTCAACGAGACCTCGAAATTGCATCATGGCGACGAAGCAAACTGCGCGTTATGGCGGCAATTTATTCCGCAATGCATGAAGGACGTCGATCGAATTTACTGGGCGCTCAACGTTAAGTTCGACGTTACGCTCGGCGAGAGTTTCTATAACGACCGGTTGCCCGGACTCGTCGAGCGCCTGAAAAAGCAGGGAGTCGCGCGCGAAACGGAGGGCGCTATTGGGCTCTTCTTGCCAAATCAAGAGATTCCTATGCTGATCCAGAAGAGCGACGGCGCGTATCTCTACGCGACGACTGACTTGGCGACGCTAGAATACCGCCGCGACACGTTTCAGCCGGACGCGATTCTTTACGTCGTCGATTTCCGCCAGGGTCTGCATTTTGAACAACTCTTTGAGGCGGCGAAATATCTCAATATGGGAGACGTCGAGCTGAAACACGTTAAATTCGGAACCGTGCTCGGCGAGGACGGCAAACCGTTTAAAACGCGCGCTGGGAAGGCTGTCGAGTTGCGATCGCTTATTCAAGAGGCGCGCGAGCGCGCATACGAAATCGTCGCGGCAAACGACGCCGCGCGTCCCGAGAACGAACGCTTTACGGAAGAGGAAAAGGTCGAAACGGCGCGTCGCGTCGGCGTTGGCGCGCTCGTCTACGCCGACCTTTCGCAGAATCGCGAGAGCGACTACGTTTTCAGCTACGAAAAAATGCTCGCGATGAACGGCAATACGGCGACGTATATGCAATATGCGTACGCGCGCGTGCGCTCTATTTTTACTAAGGGTGGAATCGACGTCGACGCGTTGCGACGCGAATTCGCCGCCGGTAAACGCACGCTAACGCTCGACGTTCCCGAAGAGCGCGCGCTTGCCTTTGAACTCGTTAAATTCCAGAGCGCGCTCGAGAACGTTGTGCGCGACTACCGACCGAATTTCCTCACCGCGTACCTCTATGAGCTGGCGAATAAGTATTCCGCGTTCTTTGAGAAATGCCCGGTGCTACGAGCCGACGACGAAGACGTGCGTTCGAATCGCCTGTTACTTTGCGATCTTACTGCTCGAACGATCGCTAAAGGATTGGAATTGCTCGGTATTCAGACGGTGGAACGAATGTAATCCAAGATCCGCGTTGCGCGCTAACTTCACGCGCGTAACGCTGTTGGTTATTATACGCTAATCACTAAAGGAGCTGACACATGAAACGCTTTTTCTTGCTACTCGCGCTTGTCGCGACCGTTTTCGCGTCTTACGCGTTAAGCGCCGCGAGTTTCGCGCAAGAGCCGGTCGCGGTCGAGCCGACGGTCGACGCCGGGTTCAAATGGTACGACGCGACGAAGTGGCCCGTCGAGAATAAATGTTGGAACGACGTCGATCGCTATTTCGCGCGTTTGCCCGGTCGCGCGCACGGAAAAGTAACCGACGCCGTATGGGGTAATTCCCAGCATTCAGCGGGCGAAGTCGTGCGCTTTCGTACGAACGCTTCGACCCTGAAAGTGCGCTACAAGCTTTGGAGCGCCAACGTCGCCATGGCGCATATGCCGGCGACCGGCGTTTCGGGACTCGATCTCTATGCATACGATGAAGAAAGTCGAACATGGCGATGGGTCGCTATTACGCAACCGCGCAAGCAGGAAGAGGAAAAGACCTGGATCAGCGGGCTTGAAGAGAAGATGCGCGATTATATCGTATATCTGCCGCTTTATAATGGAATCGAAGCGCTTTCAATCGGCGTTCCCGAAGGCGCTGAGTTCGCCGCGCTCTCGCCGCGCGCCGATAAACCGATTGTCTACTACGGCACTTCGATCGCGCACGGAGGTTGTGCGTCTCGTCCGGGCAACGCGTTTACCGCAATGATTAGCCGACGGCTCGATATTCCCGTCGTGAACCTCGGATTCTCCGGCTCCGCGAAGATGGAGATTGAAGTAGCGGAACTCCTAGGAGAACTCGACGCCGAAATTTTCGTACTCGACGCCTCGCCCAATATGACCGCGTCCATGATAGCTGAACGCGCTATACCATTTATTAAGAAACTGCGCGAAGCGCGACCAACGACCCCAATTCTACTTGTTGAAGACCGATGGTACGGCAACTCGTGGATTCTTCCGTCCCGTAATAAGACGAACGCCGATAATCACGCCGAACTACAAAAGGTCTTTGACACGCTTAAGGCGGACGATCCCAACCTGTATTATTTGAGCGCAGAAAACCTGCTAGGAGAAGACCTCGATTACGACGCGACCGTCGACGGCTCGCACCCGAACGATCTGGGAATGTACCGTCAGGCGAACGCGCTGGAAGCGGTTCTGCGCCCGATTCTCGAGAAACTGCGCGCGGAACAAAAATAGTTCAAGTAAAATGACAGACGACCACTTGATTCCGCGCCGTTACGCATTGTGGCAATGTGCCAACGGCGCGGCAATAATGTGAAAGGGATAAAATGAAATTCTTCGGATACGTAACTGTAGCGTTGCTCGCGCTCGCCGCAACTTTTAACGGATCGACGACCGCTAATGCGGACGAACCCTCCGGACTCAAAGTTATGTCCTTCAATATGCGTTTGGCGACGACCGCCGACGGCGACAACCAATGGGCTAATCGTAAAGAGACCTTTGTCAACGTCGTTAAAGAGGACGATCCCGACTTGCTAGGCGTTCAAGAAGCGCTCTGGGTTCAGATGGAATATCTCGACACGGCGCTCGAAGGCTATAAGTGGATCGGAATTGGACGCGACGACGGTAAAAAAGCGGGCGAATTCATGGCGATCTTCTACAAGACCGACTCCGTCGAGTTGCTCGATTCCGGCACCTTCTGGATTAGTCAGACGCCGGAGAAGCCGGGTAAGGGCTGGGACGCCGCGTGCAATCGCACTGTAACGTGGGGAAAGTTCCGTTGCAAGGCGAGCGGTAAGGAATTCGTATACGCGAACACGCACTTGGATCACGTTGGCGTAATTGCGCGTAAAGAGGGCGCGAAGCTCGTTTTGCGCCGTCAGTACGATTTAACGAACAAGGGCGAGCTTCCGTTCTTTATTTCAGGCGATTTCAATGTGAATAAAGATTCCGAAGCTTACAAGACGATCACGGCTGGTCTCGACGATATTCCAGGTCTCATCGATACGAACTATGCGGCGAAGGTTTGCGAGCACGCGCAAGAGTATACGTTCCATAACTGGAATAAAGTGCCCGCAGATAAAGGTCAGATTATCGACTTCATCTTTGTAAACGACAAGGTCGAGGTCGAAAAGTTTAAGATCAATCCCGTCGTACATTCCGACGGTAAGATGGCGAGCGACCACGTTTCCGTCGTTGCGACGCTTACATTCAAATAATTCGTTCCGCACATTGTAACAGTCTTATATATTAGGCGTTGAATAACTGCGTTGGACGCATTTTTCAACGCCTCTTTTTTAGGAGCGTCCGTTTATGGAGATTAGCGAATCACTTTACACTCTCCTCGCCTTCCTTTTCGGCGCGATTCTTGCCGCCGTTGCGAATTATCTCGCCGATCGTTGGGGTTGGACGCTCCGATACCGTTCGCCCTGGCGACGGTTTGCGCGCGTCGATTTGAAAACAAGCTATCCTAAACGCGCGTTTTTCGATTATATTCCCATTGTTGGTCAACTTGCTCTCGCGCGATTCGCTTTGAAGCGTCCGACTCTCAAGGGGCGCGCTGTAGACTATTCCACTATTCCAGGCTGGGAGTCGCGTTATTTCTGGCTACGCGGTTTTGCGACTGAGGCGCTCTTTGCGATTTTGCTCGTAATGCGCTGGCTCTATTGGCGCGAAGCTCTAGGCGTTCCGGACGCAGTTGCGATTTGGCTAGTGGAATCGTCGTTCTTCTGGTTTCTGCTGGTTGCGTCTCTTATCGATTTGGACGACTACATCATTCCAGACGTCGTAACGATAGTTGGAACGCTCACGGCGCTTGCCGTCGCTTATTTCGGCGCCAGGTTCGTGTTAATCGTTCCGACCGTCTTTCCCTACGATTGGCATATGGCGTCGACGACCCCGTTTTTTACCGAGTGGATTTCGACTCTTGCGTCGCGTTTGCTCGGGTTCTCGTCGTCTATCGTTACGATAGCGCCGTTTTTCCTCATTTGGACGTTCTGGTGCTTTGCGCTTTTAGATCGCCGCTTCTATCTTCGTCTCGGACTGCGGCGCGCGCTTGCGCTCTTTTGGCGACGTCTTTTCCGTTCGCGTTTGACGATTTACGTCGGCGTTATTTGGGCGCTTGGTTTGTGCGCGCTGTATTGGATTAGTCGTAGCGATTTGGACGCTCTTAATTCTTTTGTTGCCGTCAATACGCTTGCGCTCGCTTTGATCGGTCTTTTTTTCGGGGTCGTTCTGATCTGGACGGTTCGCCTAGTCGGCGGCACGGCGCTCGGTATGGAGGCGATGGGGTTTGGCGACGTTATTCTTGCCGGCGTGATAGGGGCGTACCTCGGTTGGCAGGGCGTTCTAGTCGTGTTTTTTATCGCGCCCTTTTTCGGACTCTTTTTTGGTCTTCTTCGACGTGGATTCCAGGCGGATCGAGAGATACCGTACGGTCCGTTTCTTGCGTTGGGTTCCCTTGTTTACATGGTGTGGCGCGAGAAGTTCAACGAGCTGTTAGCGCCGCTCTTTGGCGATCTTGTTTTTCTTGCGACGCTTGGCGGCGGCGGACTAGCGCTCTTTGTGATTCTATTAACGGCGCTTCGTATTGTACGTGAGCTTCGCGCGCGGTGAATGATAGCGATCTTGTCGAGGACGCGAACCTTTTAGGTAAATTTGATCTGGATTATCGATTCAAAATAGGTTAGAGTATCGCGGGGTAGCGTCCCCATTGGCATTAATGGAATGATCGCCTTGTGAGCGCGAGTCGAAGGAACGACGAAGCGCGGAGAGCTAAAGGATTAGCGAGAATGGATTGGAAGTTCGGTAAACTGAGCGCGTACTCGATAGCGAGAGCGACGCTCGCGCTGGCTGTTGTTACGGCGAGCGCGATTTGCGTTAGTTGTCGCAACGCGCCTTTTTATCGAATGACGAGTAAAGCTTCGCAGAGTCTTCCGCTTAGCCGCGAGGGTATTGCCGCGTTCGAGCGCGGCGACTTGAATCTCGCGGAGGAGAAATTCGAGGAAGCTCTCAAACTCAACGATAGCGACGTCGAGACGAACCGCTATTACGGCGAGACGCTCTGGCGTCAGGGTAAGCGGCGCAAGGCAATGGAGGTTCTAACGAGCGCAGCCGGTAAAAACGGCGCAATCGACGCGGAATCGTCCCTCTATCGTTCGCTCGGCGAGAAGGCGCTCGAACTCGACGACGCCGACCAGGCGCTCGCATGGTCGAATAAGATAATCGATCTTACTCCGAAGAGCGTTGCCGGTTGGGAGTTGCGCGGCAAGGCGTATCGTAAACAGGGCCGACTTCGGGACGCGTTGCTTGATTTCCAGCGCGCGGCGCATTTTTCCAATGACGATCGCGCGCTATTGCGTGAAATTGCCACACTGCAGAACGAAACGAGCGACTACGATTCCGCGCTCGCGACATGGCAGTGTCTCGAACGTCTTTATCCGACGAATCACGAGCCAGCCGAGGTCTTTGCCGGGATTGGCGCCGCGTACTCTGGGCTGGGATTGCTCACGGAAGCGGAGGAAGCGTTCGCCGTTGCGGCTCGCTATGAGCCGAATGTTCCCGAATATCAAATGAACCTTGCACAGACCGCGCTCGCGCGCGGTGATTATGAGCGAGCACAAACGCTATACAACGGCGCAATGGCTATGACGACAAGCGACGAGGAGCGCAAGATATTAGGCGCTACGTACCAGCGACGAGTAGAGGAGCTTGCGCGGCAGCCGAACGCCAATGTGCGTTTGCGATAGCGCTAAGGTTGCGTAATTGTTATATGCGCGACGTCTGGAGAAAGACGCCGCGCTTTTTTTAGCCTTTTCTTTGCGACTTCTCTTGAAAAACGCGACTCTCTCTGATTTAATAAGATGGAACGCGAGGACTTGGTCTGTCGCGGTAGACGCGCGGCGCGTTCACTGCGAAAACGCCGCTTTTACAAACGGAGCACATCATCCTCAAAGGTGGAACTATGAGTCGAATGATCTTGAAATTTTCACTCGTCGTTGCGGCGATTGCATCGCTAAGCGCGACCTGCGTCGATTACCTCGGCGCAAAAGAACCCGAATGGCAGAAGATCGTCATCTCTACCAAATTCCGTAGCGAAGGCGCCGACTTCGGAGACTTCAATAACGACGGCGTTATGGACGTCGTTAGCGGACACATATGGTACGAAGGTCCGGACTTCAAGGTTGAACACAAGTTCATGGAAGGGGACGACAATTACGACCCCGAGGGGTACACCAATTCTTTCGTCAATTTCGCGGACGATATTAACGGCGACGGATGGATCGATATTGTAATCTGCCCGCACCCCGGAGTCGACGGGTTCTGGTATGAGAATCCTCAGGGAAAATCGGACGGACTATGGAAGCAACGTCCGTCGACGATCGAGCTTGGCAACGAGTCCCAAGCGTGGACGGACGTCAACGGGGACGGAAAAAAAGAACTGATCTTCAATCGTAACGGTTGGTACGGGATCGCTTTTCCGAAGGCCGACGCTGAATGGGACTTCTTCAAGGTCTCGACTGAGAACGCGAAGTACCAGCGCTATTTCCATGGTAACGGCTACGGCGATCTTAACGGCGACGGTCGCGTCGATCTACTTGAAATGGACGGATGGTGGGAACAGCCGACGAACTTTAACGACTCGCCGTGGCAATTCCATGAATTCAAGTTCGCCGACGCAGCGTCCAATATCCTCGTCGCGGACTTCAACGGCGACGGACTCAACGACGTCTTTACGGCGTGGCATTGCCATCTCTACGGGCTGGTGTGTTGGTTGCAGAAGCGCGGCGAAGACGGCAAGATTGATTTCGAGCCGACGTGGTTGATACCAACGGAACCGGACGATAATTTCTTCCCGAAAGTTAGCCAGCTCCATTCAATGGCGCTAGGCGACTTCAATGGCGACGGTATTGTCGACGTTGTAACGGGTAAGCGTTGGTGGGCGCACGGCTCAAAGGGCGACGTCGATCCGATGGCGACTCCCTATCTTATTTGGTGGGAGACGAAACGCGACGGCAAGGGCGGCGTAGAATTTGTTCCGCACGTGATCGACGAAGATTCTGGGGTCGGCACGCAAGTCGTAGCGCGCGATATTAACGGAGACGCCGTTCCGGACGTTTTAGTCGGCAATAAGAAGGGTTGCTTCCTATTCCTGAGTAAATAACTTTAAATAACGTTGCATTGTGGCTCTGTTGCGAGCGCGGACGAAATTTGTCGCCGCGTCTTGCCTGGGGCTTTCTAACTTTTACATAGACGGGTTTACTATGTCCAATATACTTTTTGCCGCGCAGGAAGCGACTCAGAGTTCGATCGGCAGTACTTGTGATATCTTTGTCTTCTTTCTGTTTCTCGCGGCGGTTATCTTTGTTGCGTTCTTCGTGAGTCGCGATTCGGGCGAAGACAGTGAATCGTATTTCCTTGCCGGACGCGGGTTAAAATGGTGGTTGATTGGTTTCTCGCTGATTGCGGCGAATATTTCAGCGGAACAGTTCGTTGGTATGTCGGGTAACGGCGCGAACTATATTGGTTTGGCGGTCGCTAGTTACGAGTGGATCGCCGCGCTTTCGCTCGTAATAGTCGCATTCTTTTTCCTACCGCGCTTCCTTAAGGCAGGTATTTATACGATACCGCAATATCTTGAAACGCGTTATAATAAATCGGCGCGCACGATCATGTCCATTCTCATGATGGTCATGCTCGTCGCGGTCAATATAACGGTCGTAACCTTTGCCGGCGCGAAGGCCTACGCGGTCTTTTTCGACGGTATGAAGGTTGGACCATTAACGCTCGATTTGCAATTCTTCTGCTGGTTGATCGGAATCTTTGCCGCGATTTATATTTTCGCAGGCGGTCTCAAAGCGTGCGCTTGGGCGGACTTACTTCAAGGTTCCGCGCTGATTGTCGCAGGCGTCGTCGTGCTCTATTTTTCGCTCATGAAGCTGTCGACGGCGGACGTTGAAGTTCTCGCGCAAAGCGTCGCTACGAACGGTTCCGACGCGTTTAACGATATGAAGTCGGCGTTGCTCGACGCGAACGCGATAGAACGGTTCCATATCTTGAACGTCGATAAACTTCGTATGAATCTTCCGAGTTGGGATCTCGTCCTTCCTGTAACCGCGCTCATCTTCGCGATCTGGATTCCTAACCTCTACTACTGGGGCTTGAACCAATATATTATCCAACGTACGCTTGGCGCGAAGTCACTGGGCGAAGGGCAGAAGGGACTTGTCTTTGCCGCGTTCATGAAGCTGTTGATTCCGTTCATTGTTATCTTCCCGGGCATGATAGCGTTCAATCTGTACTACAGTGAGATGCGTAATAGCGCGGCGACGGCGTCGGGCGAAGAACTTGCGCGTTTCGCGAAAGTTCGCGACGTCGCGGATCCGGAAGACGACGATCCGCTCTTCCATTTCGACCGCACGTTTGCTGCGACTGACCCGGACACTGCGCAGGCGATGTTAGAGTATAACGCGCGCGCAATGGAGATCGAGGTTCCCGACGTCAGTCGCGAGGGTATGTCGCGCGAGGACGCGTTATACCTTTCTCTCACGCAAATGAAGAAGCAGGCGGACAAGGACGACGTTTTCGGCGGCGGACCTAATCGCACAACGGTCAGCGGTTTCGACGCCGACTCAGCATTCCCGCTACTAATGTCGAAGGTAGTTCCACCGAACGGTTTTAAAGGCTTTATGCTTGCGGCGTTGCTCGGCGCGATTATTAGCTCGGTCGCCGCTATGCTCAACGCAGCCTCGACGATCTTTACTATGGACATATTCGACGGATTCGGGGGCGCGCGCAATCTCGCCGAAGATAAACGTCAGAAGCGACTTGTTTTGGTTGGTCGCCTTGCCGTTGTCGTATTCGTTTTAATAGGCTGTATAGTCGCGCCTATTTGGGCGGATCCGAAATACGGCGGCGTCTTTGTTGCAATTCAGGAGTTCCAAGGCTATATCTCGCCGGGTATTTTCGCTGCGTTTGTCGTTGGATTCTGGATGAAGAAAGCGCCGAACTGCTATGGCGTGATTGCGTTGCTCGGATGCCCGGTTCTGTACTTCCTTCTCGCGAAATTCATGCCGGAACTCGACTTCCTGAATCGTATGGCGTATACGTTTGCGATTCTCAT
>ONJR01000141.1 GCA_900318195.1 uncultured Planctomycetota bacterium | reverse complement strand
TTGAAAAGGTTTGAAACCCATGCTAACCACGAATGAAATTCGCGAGAAATATTTAACGTTCTTTGAATCGAAGGGCTGCGTTCGCCGCCCTAGCGACGTGCTTGTGCCGCGTTGGGATCCTTCGGTTCTGTTTACGCCAGCTGGTATGAATCAGTTCAAGGATCACTTCCTTGGGCGTTGCAAGCTGGACTTTACGCGCGCGACGACGTGTCAGAAATGTCTGCGTACCGGCGATATCGACAACGTCGGTCGCACGGCGTTCCATCACACGTTTTTCGAGATGCTCGGCAACTTCAGCTTCGGCGACTACTTTAAGCGCGAGGCGATTCACTGGGCTTGGGAATTCCTGACCTCGAAAGAATGGCTCGCAATCGACCCCGCAATGCTTTCCGCCACGGTCTACAAAGACGACGAAGAAGCGGCTCGCATTTGGCTCGACGAGATCAAATTGCCGCCCGAGAAGCTCCAATACCTCGACGAAGACGAAAATTTTTGGCCAGCTTCAGCGCCGAGCGAAGGACCCGACGGCGTTTGCGGTCCCTGCTCCGAAATTTATCACAAGACTCCGCAGGGCGAAGTCGAAATTTGGAATCTCGTTTTTACGCAATTTAACCGCGTCGGCAATCCACCTGACAATCTACGCCCTCTACCGAGTAAGAATATCGACACCGGCATGGGGTTGGAGCGCGTAACGTCCGTTCTTCAGGGCGTCGAGACGAATTTCCATATCGATTCCTTGCGTCCTTTAGTTGAAGCGGCTGCGGAAGTCTGCTCGCAACGCTACAACGCCGAAGATCTAACAGATGAAAACGGACGCCGTTTGCGACGTATCGCTGATCACGTTCGCGCGTGTACGTTCGCGGTTCACGAGAACGTCTATCCAGGTCCGAAAGAGGAAAAATACGTTATTCGTCGTTTACTCCGTCGCGCCGTGCTCGACGGCGTTCAAATGGGCATGAAGAAGCCGTTCTTGTATCAACTCGTTCCAGTCGTCGCCGAGCTCATGAAGGTTCCATATCCCGAACTTTCCGAAACGATCGAACGCGTTCAAGGCGTTATTTCGTCGGAAGAAGAACACTTCATGGGCAATATAGACGGCGGTTTGCGACGTATCGATTCCGTCTTCAAGACGATGGAAGAAGAGAATCGCGTTACTGTCAAGGGCTCCGAAGCGTTTGAAATGTACCAGACGTACGGATTTCCTCCGGAACTCTTCGAGACGATTGCCGGCGAACGTCAGTTTGGGTTCGACTGGGAAGGGTTTGGCAAAGAGATGGAGCGTCACGGCGAACTCTCCGGTTCCGCTGAAAAGAACCTGCTCTTTAAGCGCGACCCGTTGGAGGGAATTAAGAAGTCGAACAATCCTCCGACGTTCCTGGGCTATGAAACCCTTGAGGTTGCGGACGCCAAGATCCTCGCGATACTCGACGGCGACGCGTTGGTCGACGGAATTGAATCGACCGGCGACAAAGTTGTGCGAATCGCGCTCGATAAGACGCCGTTCTACGGTGAAAAAGGCGGTCAGGTCGGCGATTCCGGGCGAATTTTCAATGCGGGCGGAGCCGAGTTTGCCGTCGAAACGACGCAGTACGACGGCGAGTTCATTATCCACGTCGGCAAGCTGACGAGCGGTAAATTACAGGTAGGCGAGATCGTTACCGCGCAGGTGGACGCGCAACGGCGCGCCGCAATTTCGCGCGCGCACACGGCGACGCACCTTTTGCACGCGGCGTTGCGCGCGCGACTGGGCGGACACGCGGAGCAGCAAGGTTCGAAAGTCGACGCCGACGTCTTGAGATTTGACTTCACGCATCATCAGAGCCTGGATCGCGAGACGCTCGTAGCGATCGAACGCGACGTCAACACAATGATTCTTGAATCGTATCAAGTTACGTGCCAAGAGACCCCGATCGAAGAGGCGCGCAAACTCGGCGCTATGATGCTATTTGGCGAGAAATATCCCGATATAGTGCGCGTCGTACGCATGGGACCGTCGATGGAATTCTGCGGCGGCACGCACCTCAAGAACGCGGCGCAGGTGGGATTCTGCAAGATTGTTTCAGAAGAGAGCGTGAGCGCCGGAACGCGTCGTATAACGGCGTATACGGGACTGGAAGCGCTCGCGAAGATTCAGGCGTCGGACGCGATCGAGTCTTCCCTTGCGGCAACGTTGCGCGCGCCGGTTGCCGAGATCGTCGCGCGCGTCGAGACGCTCGTGGCGACCTCGAAGAAGTTGCGTAAAGAGTTGGAAGCGGCGACCAAGAAAGACGCGGTCGACGTCGACGCGGTTATTAAGCAGGCGGAAAAGATTGCCGACACGAATTTCATCGCGTTGCAGGTGAAGGACGCCGATTCCAACGCGCTACGCGACGCTATCGACCAGATTCGTCGCAAGACGGAGAACGCCGCTATTATTATCGCTAATATCGACACGAACTCGAATAAGGTCGCGTTGCTGACCGCGTGCACGCGCAATCTCGTCGAACGAAAGTTTAGCGCCGTGGAATGGATCAAAGCGGTCGCGCCCTTCGTTCAGGGCGGAGGGGGAGGACGACCCGATATGGCGCAAGCGGGCGGTAAAAAGCCCGAGGGCGTGGCGGAAGCGTTGCAAGCGGCGCGCCAGTATTTGACGGAGAAATTATCGTAACGCGCTTGCGCCGCCTCGGCGTAGACGTCTGACAAAATGCAACAACGCGGGCGACGTTCATTGAACGTTTTGCTCGCGTTGTCGTGTCTTGACGTCATGGAATGGAACTGGTAAGCTATACGGTGGGGCGCGCTTTTAACGAATGGGAGACTACATGGGAGAAAAAGACATAGCGGAAAAGAACCTTACTTCAGTGAACAAGGTCTTTGCCGACATATTCAACGTTTTGATATTTCAAGGTCGTCAGGTGATCGACCCTAACGATCTGGAAGACGTGCGCGCCCGGTCGCCTTGGTTAAACGCAGAGGGCAAGTTGAGCGAGTTGGAACGCGACGTCGTAAAATACTGGAAGAAAGGCGGAGTCGTGCTTTCGCTTTTCGGAATTGAGAGTCAAACCGAGCGCGATCCCGATATGGCGTTGCGTATGATAGCGTACGACGGCGTTTCTATCGCGAGCAACTCAAACGCGGCGTTGGCGCGCGACGCTATCCGGTGATCAGTCTTGTTCTGTATTTCGGAATGAAACCGTGGGGGAAAGGTCTGCTTTTGAGCGAGATCGTCGATTTTCCCGACGGCGAAGCGGAGACGTTGGCGCCGTTTTTTAACGATTATCATATTAACCTGATCGAAGTGCGCGAGCTTTCGCCTGAAACGATTGCGCTCTTTCGT
>ONJR01000012.1 GCA_900318195.1 uncultured Planctomycetota bacterium | reverse complement strand
CTCGACCCACTCCCTTTCAAGATACGCGCACGTCTCCGTCGGCGCGAAGATTTCGCCCGGCTTGCCCTCGTTCGCGACCGAAATGCGAGGTGAAAGAGGACTCAAATGAATCGACCACGACTTATCGAACTCCGTGATAAAAGGCTCTTCAAATAGCGTTGCGCCCGAGGTCGGCGGCGCGACGACCTTCGGCGGCTGGAAGTACAAGCTCAATCGCTTGCCTTTCGGCGGCCACTGGACGGCGCGCGACAGCCATTCCGGACGCTGCTTGTACGGAAAGCGCTCCTCTATTTCGCCGACTTCGTAACGTTCGTACTGATACGCGTTGTCAAGAGGTCGCGCCGTGTCGCGCCATTCTTCGCGCCAGTAGTTCGCTACGGGCGCGCCTAGCATGCCGCCGACGGGATAGGTCTCGCCGTCGATGGTAACGCGCGCTTCCGGCGCGACCGCGCGCACGAATTCCTCGCCGGTCGTTAGATTGCGCAACGAGACGGTCGTCGCGTTCGGCTTGAGTTGGAGACGGCGCTCGATTAGCCCGTTCGTGAGCGTGAGCTCGTTCGTCGTCTCATTGAACTCGACGCTTGACACGTAGGGCGTCGGGTCGAGCAGCCAGTCTGGTCGCCCCGGCTCGAACGCGAAGATACTCGTAGCGCAAAGTAGCGCGAGAGATAATGTTACCACGTTGCAAATTGTCTTTCGCATGACATTCCTCGTACGGTGAGCGTTGTCGGTCTTGCTATGACCGCGTATAGCGGCGGGGCGCCAATGGGGGCAACCCCGGACTGAACCGGGGCTACGGCGCGGAAAAAGGGAACGCTGATTATTATCCCAACGCGGATTGGTTGGGTCAGCTGAGCAATTCATTTATACGTTCCAAGCGGTTCTGTAGGAAAGCGAGATAGCGTCGATGGGGCGGCGTTACTTGAGTATTCCCGCAGGCGTCTTTTCGCCGCCTTTAATGGTAACGAGCGCGTGAAGTTGCTCGCGGGTCGTCGATTTATCGAGCAGGTATACTTCACCGCTAAACATAACGACGAAATATCCTTCCTTGTCCTCCGGGCAATTCTGGAGTTGTTCGAAGAATCTTCTTTCTGAAATGCAAGATCTTTCGCTTTCAGGGTCGTCTAGTTCGACGAACGCGACGATATTTGACAGTCCGTCTTTACAGTCTTCTAACGCAATTCCTTCGTTCGGTTCGCGCGGCGTCTCGCTCGGAGTAAAGATCCCGTCCTTATCGACGATAGCGGCGCAGCCGGGAAAGCCAGGAACGCCGCCCATATATGGCGCTAGAATTCCACGCCATGTAACGCCGTCGTTCCCCTCGGGATCGACAGTGTACGGCACGAGATTATTACGATTCGGGTTCGTATCGGTGAAATTTTGGCATGCTAAGACGAGTTGCACTAAACTTCGCACGACGGGCGGCGCGTTCCGGTCGTTATTGTGAGCTTGCGGCGGTTCGGACTCGGGCGCTGCTGATTGCGTAGCGCCTTGTCGCGCTTCGTTGGGAGCGCCGTCGTTCGACTTGGCGCACCCTAGCGCGGCGACGAGCGAGGCGAGAAGAATAGCGAGTAGGTTGTATTTCATAGCGTAGTCTCCTAATTGAGCGCATGGCGGCGGTCGGCGCGGCGCACGCAGTCGTCGGCGTTATTGCGCCGCTGTTAAATCGAACAACGTGCGCGGCGTAGTCGGCGCGGTAAAGCATACGTCGCAGTCGCCGTACGTCTGTTTAACGTTTTGCAAGAACTCGTTCGTTGCGTCTGGGTGAAATTTCAAAAACCACTCGATGTGGCGGCGAACGTATTCGCTGCGAATCTTTGCGTCGTTAAGATCGCGCGGAACGCGTTTCATTCTTTCGTCGACGCTGTCAAAGCCGCAAAATTTTTCCGCGAGACGTTCATGAGTCATTTTTATATATTCAGGATTGACGTCAAAACCAATTGCGTTTCGTTTGGTCTGTTGACATACGCGTAGCGCGGTTCCGCTTCCAACGAACGGATCGACGACAAGATCGCCTTCGTTTGTTGACGCGAGTACGATTCTCTCGTACAATCCTTCAGGTTTCTGCGTCGGATGATTCCAGCGATTCTGATTGCAATAATGCATATGGGAAAATTCCCAGACGTTGCCGGGATTAGCGCCGCGCATATTATTGATTGAACGATAATATTTCTGGGGAACGCGAACAGCGTCCAGGTTAAATACGAACCGTTTTGGATCTTTCGTGAAGAAGAGAATATCGTCGTGGCGTGGCGAAAAACCCCGCGTCTTGCCAATTCCTTGCGTGTAATGCCATGTAATCCACGAGTTAAAGGTTAAGCCCAGCTCCCGCTCCAGGATCGCATAGAGATACGAAATGAATCGCATACCCATAAAGACGTAGAGCGAGCCGTCGCGCGTTAAAACGCGCTTCGCTTCCCGCAACCACGCGCGCGAAAACTCGAGGTACTCGTCAAATTCAAGGGAGTCGCGATTCACGCCGTAGTCTTTGTTGAGATTGTAGGGCGGGTCGGTTACAACCAGTCTTGCGCATTCGTCCGGTAATTTTTGCAACTCTTCTATTGCGTCGCCGCAAATCGGTACTATTCTTTGATCCATTGAAATTTCTTTGCTTCTCTGACAAAATCACCTAATGTGCGCCTGGAACTATGTAAGTACATTTTGTCGAGCGTCTGACACATTTCCCAAGTTGTACGAAACTGCAACTTGACATAATGAATGTCTTTAATCTGAAGTTGTCCTGTTCCCAATGCCGGATTATAAGTCAGGTCGTCGTCGCTTACATACTTCAAGTCGAAAGCATTGTAATCAACGATCTCCATAATGCCGTCTAACAAACCTGTGTTGACATTGCGTTCAGAATATACTTTGTGTTTTATCGACAACACGATGAACATAAAGTCTGGGTCACGGACGTAGGCAGTCCTTATCCGAACAAATGAAGTGATATTTGGACTTTTACCAGCTGTGGCAATATCAGCGCTAGTTGCTTTTACGTCAATGTTTCCTGTGATAACGTCTGATTCTTTGCGAAACTGGAGGACAATGTCTGACATTTCAAGACGTTCTTGAGATTCAACGTTTATTAAGCGATACTTATTTTGACCGTCGTCTCTAATACCCGAAAAAACTTCGAATGCCCAAGCTTCAACTAGCGGTCCAGCTAATTTGTTAATGTTTACTAGGGGCAAGCCCATTCGAAGGTTTGTGTTGATTATGATTCTATTGTCGTTAATTTCTCTACGGTGATCTAGTATCGAAATGATTGAGCGAACGACAAAATCTGAATCTTGTCGATATGTAATTGATTCCCTAGGTTCCTTAAAGATTAAATCTTCATATCTCATGGGTAAACCCGTCATTCTAGGAGACTACGCGCAATACGTCAGACTATTGCGCGTAGTCTTATCGTTTTAACTATTCCACGAGTTCGATTTCAATTTCCTTCGGCGCGTCGACCTTTGTCTTAATCGACCCGTCTTTCTGCTTATCGCACCGGATATTGATGGGACCGAACGGGGTTGGAACGGCGCCTTCGACCCATTCGAGATCGCCCAGGAACGGTTGGACGCGCGCCTTCTTGAAGCCAGGCTCGGTCGGGGTAACGCCTAGCACGTGCGCGCTCATCCATGCGGCGGGTCCGGACGCCCAGCCGTGGCATAGCGAGTGGCGTAGTCCGACGTAGCAGTATGCTCCGCGATCGCCGTGCAGGGACTCTAGTCCTTCCGGGGTCGGCTCGTCGATTCTTCCTGCGTTTTCAAGCCATTTTAGATCGAAATCTTCCCAGAAGGTCGTAGCTCCGACGTCGATCATGGCGCCCCAGTAGTCTCGGGCGACGTCGAGCGCAACTTGATTCTCGCCGCCAAGGGAGAGCGCTTCTAGCATATAGTATCCATAGAAAGTCGAGAATCCTTCCGGTCCGTTCTTAGCGACGACCGCGACGTTCGATTCGCCCTCTTTCTCGATTCCCGCAAGCTCCAGTAGCGCCGCCGCCTGCTTATTGCCGACGTTCGACGGCTTGTACTGCCGCACCTTCGCCGCCGTTTGAGTCGCGAGCTTCTCCATGTCTTTATCGCCGACGACGCGCGCCATTTCAGCTACGCGATCGAACCCTAACGCGAACATAGCGTGCGTGCCAGCTTTCAGCGCGTCCGGCTTGTCGTTCGTCGGCCAGTCCAGGAACGGATTCGGAAAGCCCGCTTTGCCGTCCTCGCCAATGTACGGGAGGAGCTGCTTTACGAGTCCGGTTACGTAGCCCCACTGCTCCTTGACAAGCTCCGGATCCCCGGTATGGCGATAGAGATCGCCGATCGTAATGAGCCACCATAGCGAGTAGTTCGGCATGCCGTTCATCCACTGCGGCAGTTCCCAGGTCTCGCGCGCGTAATATCCCAGCGTGTCGCGCAATACTTTCGAGTCGCCGTAGACGCGTAGCGCGGTCATCGTTTGCGGCGTGAAGTCGCCGTACCATACGAGTCGGTCGCGTTTCGCGCCCTCGAAGACGTACTGCTGCATTGTGAGCAACATCGTCCTTGCGGAAACGTCCCACACCTTATTGAGCCGCTCGTCCGAGGACTTAAAGCGTCCGACGCGCGGAAGGTCGCGATAGATAAAAATCGCGCGCGCGGAATCGAAGAGCAACTTGGCGTCGTCGTCGACGAGATCAATTCGTACGAATCGGAACGCCGACTCGCCGCACTCGACCGCGCCCAACCACGGAACCGAAATCACTTGGTCGCGCGTGGAATGCTCGTTCACCGCGCCCTTTTCGCCGACCTCCGCGTTCGCCTCGTCGACCGATTCGCCAAATCGAACGCGTAATTTTACCGAACGACCCGCGCTCGTTTTACCCGGCTCCAAATGGCGCGCTTCCACTCTGAAACTGCCGTGGATTTCGCACCCGAAGTCGAGTAGAATGTAACCGCCCTTCGAGAGAACGCACGCCTTACTCTCGTCGTTCATGTGCGAGGTCGACGTCTGACCCAGGACCGGCTTGAGTAACAATTCCGCGTTCGCAACGCCCGTCTCCGAGGTCGCGACGATGCGTTTGGGATAGAGATATTGGCGCACGCGTTGATCCTGAACCGCGTTCGGCGCGAGATCGTCGGCAAAGCCCTCGGGCAACTCCAGTTTCGTCGCCGGGTCGACCGATTGCGCGCTGGCGTTTTCGGTCGCGAGAACGCCGATTGTCATTAGCGTAAGTATCGTACAGGCGCCGTAGGTCAGGCGCAGTAGCGCTGATTTCATGTAGTCTTCTCCAACATTGTTAGTATGTGCGTCAAAGTTCAATTTATAACACGTTCGGCGTCGGCGGGGTTGCGCAACGCCTCGCCACAATTATAACGAATAGCGAGCGCGCTGTGTATCCCCTGCCGAAATTTCATTTTGTTTATTTTTGATAAAATGGATAAATTTCGCTTATTTGATCAAAATTGTCCATTTTACTCTTTCTTTCTTGGCAAGGTTGGGGTACAATATCTGTTATAATCGATATGTCGGCTATACGCCGCGTAATTGTGGTATTCGCATTAACGCCCCCACGCTAGACTGATTATTGTGTAGCCTTGAAAGGAACCTCATGAAAAAGAGTTTCGCTCCCTTTGCGCTCGCGCTACTGGCTCTCGTCTGTGTAACGCCGAACGCGCTCGCCCAAGTAGTCGACGTTAATCTCGACGCCGTTGTCGCGCAGAGCGACGAATTTGCGCTCAACGACGCAGAGGCTGGATCCGACGAAATCGTGACGTCCGCCTCCGCCGCGCAAACTCCGGACGACGTTACAACGTCTCGCGCCGTCAAACCGATCGCGCGTCAAGTCAAAAACGCCAAGAAGCCGATTGCGCGCGCTATTCATTCAACCGCGCCGCAAGCGGTGCGCGTACGTCCGACGACACAGACCATTCCCTCGGAATACATTCCAAGTTACTTGCCGCTCTACCTAACGAGCGAGCGCAGTACGCGCGATTCGCTCGTATGCCCGTGGGTTCTCCCGCAGCCTGAGCCGCGCTTCCGTTGCCTTAAGCACAAGCGACACGGCGCTCCTTACGGCTACGGCGCCCCTTGCGGCTATCCCTGCGGCGCTCCGTACGG
>ONJR01000015.1 GCA_900318195.1 uncultured Planctomycetota bacterium | reverse complement strand
CTCCAGTGCGTTTTCAGGCTGTTCCTCGCTTACGAGCGTTGTTATTCCCGAGGGCGTTGAGAGTATCGGCTCCAGCGCCTTTTCAGGTTGTTCCTCGCTTACGAACGTTGTTATTCCCAAGAGCGTCAAGAGTATCGGCGACTGGGCGTTTCGAGGTTGTTCCTCGCTGGCGAGCGTTGTTATTCACGAGGGCGTCAAGAGTATCGGCGAAAGCGCCTTTAAAGATTGTTCCTCGCTTACGAGCGTTGTTATTCCCGAGGGCGTTGAGAGTATCGGCTCCAGCGCCTTTTCAGGCTGTTCCTCGCTAACAAGCGTTGTTATTCCCGAGAGCGTCAAGAGAATAGGCGACCTTGCGTTTTGGAATTGTTCCTCTCTTACAAGCGTTGTTATTCTCGAGGGCGTTAAGCGTATCGGCGAAAGCGCGTTTGCGGGTTGTTCTTCTCTTACAAGCGTAGTTATTCCCAAGAGCGTTGATCATATCGGCGAACGAGCTTTTTTTGGTTGTTCCTCGCTTTCAAGCGTTGTTATTCACGAGAAACTCGCGAGGCTCGGCTACGGCGCGTTTTCTGGAAGTAGCGCGCTAATAGAAGTTGACGCCAAGAATGCGAACTACACAGCTACCGACGGCGCGCTTTTTGACAAAAAGAAAAAAACGCTACTCCATATTCCTTGCAATGACTCGATCAAATCATATTCAATTCCCTCTGGGATCGAAAATGTCGGCTACGGCGCGTTTTTGAATTGTCCCTTTCTTACGAGCGTCGTCATTCCCGAGAGCGTCGAGTGGATTGATTGGTATGCGTTTTCAGGTTGTTCTTCGCTTACGAGCGTAATTATACCCCAGAGCGTTGAGCGTGTCAGCAACTACGCGTTTGAAGGCTGTTCCTCGCTTTCAAGCGTTGTTATTCCCTCAAGCGTCGAGTGGATCGGCGAAGGCGCCTTTAACGGCTGTCCCGCAAAGTTCCGAGTTTATTCGGGCAGTTATGCGGAAAGTTGGGCGCGCGAGAATCATCGCGAGTTTGAAATTATCAAGTAGATCGCCGAGACGGTGAAAGCTGGTTTGTCGACAAAAGTTGGCGAATCCGTGTTGATATAGGAACCCGGGTTCCTCTTCCGCGCCGTAGCCCTGGTTCAGTCCGGGGTTGCCCCATTTGGAGCGCCTGCGGCGCGGAAGGGGAACGCGTACTATTACCCCAACGCAGGTTGGTTGGGCGAACGTCGTCGGCAATTACAACCAAAGCTACGCGCAGGGTAGCGCGTTTCGCGGTTGTTCCTTCTTGGAGACAGATTGAGCCCGAAGGTAGGGAGGACGAAAAGTCGCCCCCTCTCTTCGGGTATTGTCTTTTTCGCTCTCATGGTCGTTACGCTCCAATTTCATCGTCGCGGCGCCGGGCGGTTTAACGGCATTGACTTACCTCGAGCGCGCCGGTTTTTATCTTTTTCCGCAGAACGATCCTTTTCTCGCATACTAAGGATTGAACGCGCGAACGTCGCGTTTTCACGCCGCTCTTTTGAGGCGTCCCCCCGACGTGTGGCGGCATTCCAGACTTCACAGTAAAAGGAACGTGTTATGGTGCATGATTGGTTTCGTATCGAGTACGTTGGCGACGGCGTAGCGATCGCAGAGTTGAGCGATCGAACGCGACGGCGCGCGACGAACGTAGTCGTTCCGAGCGCGATCGATCGTTTGCGGATCGTCGCGATTGGCGCGGGCGCGTTCGCCGAGTGCGCGTCGCTCGCGCGAGTCGTGATTTCCGAGGGAATTGTCCGACTAGGCGCGTTTGCGTTCGCCGGATGTCGCGCGCTAGTCGACGTCGCTTTGGCGTCGACTGTCGTCGAACTTGGTCGTTCGTCCTTCGCAGGATGCGCGTCGCTCGCGCGCGTCGTTCTTCCGCCTGGCGTTGCGCGCGTCGAGCCCGAAACCTTCGCCAACTGTCTTGCTCTAACGCGCGTTGCGATTCCTTCGAGCGTCGTCGAGATCGGGCGCGCCGCTTTTCATAATTGTCCGTCGTTGATTCTGCGCGTTATTCGCGGTAGTTATGCGGAACGCTGGGCGCGCGAACATTGCCAAGCGTACGAGTTGGTCGTATAGCGTTGGCGACCGGCGCGACAATATCTCTTTTAAGGTTGTCAAAACGCGGATTCTCCTGTATTATAGCCGAGCGTTCGACTCGACACAGGCGGCGCGCGATAGGAAGGGCGTCGTCGCGGCGTTTCCCACGCCACCAAGGGCTCGCTTTTCTACAGAAGTCGCTGATTCCCCTTATTGCGCCAACGCGATTTCATTGATCTCGAATAGCAAAAAAAGAACCTAAACACGGCACAGTGCGCAACGTTCCCCCGCCACAAAGCAGCGTGGCTCCAAATGAAGCGCCTGCGGCGCGGAAAGAGAATGCGGATTATTAACCCGACGTGTGCCAGAACAACCCAAACTACAACGAGCGCGGGCGACAATCATAAGGCTCGTAACGCCGTCTGATCAAAGTAAGACGGTATTACGAGCCTAAATATTGCAATTGAAGCGCGTTACATACGTGCGACGAACCAATTAGCAGAGTTCAAACTCCTCTGGGAGTTGAACTTTATTGGAATCGAGAAAGCCCGTGAGTTTGCGCGATCTACCGGGAGTCTGTAGCTTCTTAATCGCCTTCGCTTCGATTTGACGAACGCGTTCGCGCGTGATCTTAAAGTAGACCCCGATCTCTTCGAGCGTGTAGTCGTAACCGTCTTTGAGTCCGTAGCGCATCTCGATAATTTCGCGTTCGCGCGGCGTGAGCGTTTTAAGAATCTTGAGGAGCGCGGCGCGCAAATTGGCGATCGCGGCGGACTTTTCGGGTCTCTCGCACGTCCTGTCGGAAATGAGATCGCCGAAATTAGCGTCTTCATAATCTCCGAGCGGACGTTCGAGGCTCGTCGCCGACTGACCGGCCTGGAACGCGAGTTTAACGTCTTTGAGCGGCACGCCAGAGCAGAGCGCGAGTTCGTCCAACGACATTTCGCGACCAGTCCGCTGGCGCTCGTCCTTCTGCAACGCGCGCAACTTAATGAGCAGTTCGTTCATGTGCGTGGGAACGCGAATCGTATGCGACTGCTCGGAAATAGCGCGCGTTATCGCCTGACGAATCCACCAGGTCGCGTACGTCGAGAATTTGAAACCGCGACGGTACTCGAATTTATCGGCCGCGCGCATAAGACCCGCGCTGCCCTCTTGGATAAGATCCAAGAAGCACATGCCGCGATTACGATATTTCTTCGCGATCGAAACGACTAGACGCAAGTTCGCGTTAGAAAGATAATTACGCGCCTCTTCGTATTCGCGTTGATATTTCTCGATCTTCGCGAGACGTTTGCGCAACTTCCACAACGGCTCGCCCGCAAACGCGCGCAACAGGCTAAGTTTATCGAGAACGGCGTTCTGACGCTCGTCAGATCGGCGACTGAAGTCGGGATCGTTCTTCTGCTTAATGAGATCCTCGAGTTTATCGCGCAACAGCTTCATTTGTTTAACGACGAAATGCGCGCGCCGCGTGCGAAGATTGAGCTCCTCGATCATAAAGGCGCAACGCCGACGGCAGGAGATCGCGCGACGTTGCAACGCCGCGAGCTCGGCGCGCAATGCGGGATCGGAGCCGCCGCACGCTCGGAGCGCGCGACGAACGCGTTGCGAGCGACGATCAAGATCATGGAGAAAGCGAACGGCGGAGTCGAACGTTTTAAGATGTTCGGGTATGCGCTGGAGAATCTTCTCTTTGGAGAGACTCAGGTACATTGACGAGGGATTGAAGTTCCGGTCGTACGACGTCTGCTTATGGACGTATTTATCGAGGCAATCAGCGACGCTCGCGATCGCGACGGGGGACGAAAAGACCATGCGTCGGAATCGTCGTCGCGTGCGTTCGATTCGTTTCGACGCGCGCGCTTCTTCCTCTTGACTGAGCAGCGGCGTTTTCGCGATCTGGTTCATATAGACGCGCACCAAATCGGAATTCCAACGTTCGGTTTCGGTCATTTCAAGTTGTTGCGCGTACGCTTCGAGTTCCTCGAGCGTCTCGACGACGTCGCGCGCGTCGTCCTGCAGCGTGTTCGCTAGCGCAGCTCCGTCCTGTTCCTCGTCGGCGATCGCGACGAAGCGTTCGATAAATTCTTCGCGTTCATTTTCGTCAACGACCTCGACGTCCGCCTCGGCGAGCGCCGTGCGCCATGCTGAATAGCCTTGGAAGTTGAGATCTTCGGTCGAACGCAGTAGTTCGCCAAATTCGCGTGTCGTTACATAGCCGCGCACTTTGCCGACGCAAAGAAGCGACTGAAACTCGGGTTGGTTGTCGTTAAACTTAACCACGGGAAACTCCTTTAAAAGCGCGATGTACTTTCGTATGAAAGCCGCGTTTCCAAAACGCGCGCGCGTGTACGAGTGGGGTTAGTGGGTAGGGTTGGCGGTTACGCGCGCAACGTTCCAGACGCAACGTTCTGAAGCGCGCTGGCGCAACCAGGAATCGACGACGCGAGTTTGTGACGGAACTCGCGCCGCGCAGGTCGAAAGGACGACGCTCCACGTACGATTACGCTAATCGCGCGATCGTGAGCGCGCCAAAAATATGTTTTCTTGTATTTAACGTCGATTTTCGCGCGACCAGGCGGTCTATTGCGCGTTCTCGTTAAAACCGGCGCCAAAACTTCGGTTATTCTGTTTCTCGATCTGCTGACGTTGCAGTTCGAGAAGCGTTTTCAATTTCTCGTCCGGCGAGACTTCCTTTTCGCGCAGCATACTAATCTGCTTCGGTTCCTCGCGCAACGTTTTCGCGCGTTCAAATCCGAGGAGCACGTCGCGCAAGATCGATTCGCGCACGCTCTCGTTCGACAGCGCGGTCGCGAGATCCTTGGAATCGGCGTTCGCGGCGAGTTCGATTAAGAACGACTTCATGCGTTCGTCCTCGTACCGCAGCATGACGCGGTCAAAGCTCGGTTCGACCCCTCGCTCGAGCATATCGCGCGCGAGCAGATCGAGCTGGCACGCGACCGGCGAACGAATCGCGTCGTTAGGAACGCGCGCGACGAGTCGACCGTACAAATGCGGCGCCGTGAGCCAAATCTCGAGGTACTCGCGTTCCAGCAGGCTCGGCATGAGGCGACTATTAGACCACACGTCGACCTCGAACGGCGGAAAGAGCGAACGAAGTTGCTCGTCCGTTTCGTTCTCTGGTCCTGCGACAGGATAGACCCAGCGTAGTCGGTCGTTGGCAATCCTCGCCGCTTCGTGGTCGACCGGCGCGTTCTGCGCGCGGTCGCGCAACTCCTGCTCGCGTCTCTCGTACCGTTCGTCGCGGTCGCGATTGCGAGCGGCGTAGGAACGCGCGCGCGAACGTTTCTCCGCTATCTGACGCCATAATTCCTCTTCGTTCACGCGGAATCGGGTCGCGTAACGTTGCACGGCGCCGATCATGCGCAACTTTGCGGGGTCGCGCGAGGCTCGGCTCTCGTCGGGATAGAGCGCGAGCGTCTCGAGTAGCGAGTCAAGCGCTTTGGCGGCGGCGACGACGTCGTTCTCGAGATCGACCCCCTCGACCGCCGTAGCAAACGCGTGATCGAGCGCGTCGACCGTTTGCGTTTCCAGCGCCGTACGGAACGCGTCCGCGCCTTTATCGAGTAGGAACTCGCAAGGGTCTTCGTTATCGGGCAGGGTTAGCACGCTCATGTCGACCCCTTGCTCGACGAAGAAGCGCAAGACCTCTTTCGCGCGCTTCTGACCGGCTTCGTCCCCGTCGAGCATGAGTATCATCTTGTCGGCGAATCTCTTTAAGATGCGCACGTGCTCCGCGCCGAGCGCCGTGCCGAGCGCGGCAACGACGTTCTCGAACCCGAATTGCGACGTTACAATGCAGTCCGTATAGCCTTCCGTAATCAGAACCGTTCCCGTTTTACGAATCGCGTTGCGCGCGCGGTCGAGACCGTACAGCGTCTTAGACTTCGTAAAAATGGGCGTTTCCGGCGAATTGACGTACTTCGCGGGGCTCTTTAGCGGGGTGTTCGGCAATAAACGACCGCCAAACGCGACGACGCGATCCTGAACGTCCCTAATCGGAAAGATCAGGCGCCCGCGAAAACGGTCGAAATAGCGCTCGCGTTCTGCGGGTGCAAGTTGCGCGCCGCCAAAAACGGGACGAGGAAGCGCGCGACCACGATCGTCGTAATCGTCCCGATACGCAAGCGTGCCGGACGCTTCCAACACGCGCGCGCGATTGCGATCGTATCCGACCCAGCGCAGTAGCGCGTCGCTACCCAACGGCGCGTAACCTAGCAGGAACGTCTCCGACGCCGTCGGCGTTATACCGCGCTCCTCGACGTACTGACGCGCCTGCTCCGCCTCGGGGGAATGCAGCAGTTGGTCGCGATACTTACGCGCGAGCCATTCCATCGCGCGATAGATCGCCGCTTTCGGTATCTCAGGGCTCGGCGCGCGCGCAGGTTCGACGCTCGGGTCGACCAGCTCGCTCGCTTCGTAACTCGCTTCCTCAAGCGCGGCGTTAGGATCGAGATCGCTAGGTCCCGCCAGACGCGGCGCGCCGCCGTTCGACTCGATACGACGTCGTTTCGGCTTCTTAAGCTCGATTCCAGCTATGTCCGCAAGGATCTGCATCGACTCTTTAAAGTCGACGTTCTCGATCTTCATAATAAAGGAGAAGACGTCGCCCCCGATATTGCAGACCCAACATTTAAAAGTCTGCCGCGTCGCGTTGACTTGCAAGCTCGGGCGCGAATCGTCGTGCCACGGGCACCTTCCAACGAAATTCGCGCCCTGGCGGCGCAGGGGAACGTAGCGTTCGACGAGATCGACAATATCGACGGCGTCGCGTATCTGCTCGCGCTGATCAAACCCGTCGCTCTCGAAGTTCTTCGTCAAACCGCCGTCCTTTATTCTGATTCTAAATCTATACCTATAACCAAACTTGTCCTTACCAAAGTCGACGTCGAAAAGGCGTCAAAAAGTCGCCAAATTCCTCTTGACGCCGTCCAGGGGATTCGTTAGAGTCCCAACGTGAGCGCGAGGGAAACAAACGAGCCGGAGGACAAAAAAACGTCGACCAAACGAGCGAGAGCGAACGACCGTGTTAAAAGTCAGACGCTCCCGCCGACGCGTCAAATTATATGGATAATTCATGAGCGAGTCAACTGCAATATAAGCGCAATTAACGCGCTTATATGTAGAAATAACATACTGCTAAATCTTCTTATTCATCCAAGTCCTCTTAAATTATCTCAACATCCACTACTGCCTTAATCTACTATTTTACCCAATCTATCATAGATTAATCATATTTAGCGATCATTCCATATAAGAACTATCGCTAGCGTACAATCATAACAGATTTTTATCTTGCTCAATTTATCAATTATCTCCATTTTATAAAATACATTTAAACTACCCAAAAAACCAAAACTGCTTATTCTTACTAGAAACCATAATCAAACCTAAATAGCGCGAAAAAAAATATGCAAAAAAACCTTGTTGGATAAAGATTGACGATAAAAACGACGCGACGCCAAACAGAAAAAGCGCCGCAAGGAGAGTTTTCCTCGCGGCGCTAGACGATACTGCGCCGAACAAGAGACGAATTATCGCTTCGCCTTCTCGATTGATTCAAGCGCTAACTCAACGACGTGATCAACGGTGATTCCAAAATGCTCCATGAGCTTCGCGGCGGGAGCGGAATCGCCGAAACCGGTCATACCGAGGAACAGACCCGCGTCCCCGAGAATGCGTCCCCAACCCTGCTCGACGCCAAGTTCGATTCCAACGCGCGCTTTAACGCTTGGCGGAATAACCGAATCCTGGTACTCCTGAGACTGTTGAGCGAAGAGCTCGAAGCACGGCGCGCTCACAACGCGCGCTTTCACGCCGCGTTCCGCAAGCGCCGCGCTAGCCTGCAATGCGAGCGAAACTTCGCTGCCCGTCGCGATAAGCGTTACGTCCGGCGTTCCCTCGCAGTCGGCGAGCACGTAAGCGCCGCGTTGAACGCCCTCGGCGGACGCGTAGAGACTACGATCAACCGTCGGAAGGTTCTGACGCGTAAAGACCAAAACGGACGGCGTGCGCGTCAATTCCATCGCCGCGCGGTACGCGTACGAAACTTCGTTCGCGTCCGCTGGACGGAAGACAGCAAGGTTCGGAATCGCGCGCAACGACGCCAAATGCTCCACTGGCTGGTGCGTCGGCCCGTCCTCGCCGACCCCAATGGAGTCGTGCGTAAAGACGAACATTGTCGGAATCTCCATGAGCGCGGCAAGCCGAATCATGGGACGAAGGAAGTCAGCAAAGACGAAAAACGTCGCGCAATATCCGCGTAAACCCGAAAGCACGAGACCGTTCGTTATCGCGCCCATTGCGTTTTCACGCACGCCAAAGTGAATATTGCGACCGGCGCGCTGCGGACCAAATTCGCCGTAGCTCTCGTCTTTGAGGAACGTATTATTCGACGGCGCAAGGTCGGCGGAGCCGCCTATGAGCCAAGGCACGCCTGCGGCAAGTTGATTCAGAACTTTACCG
>ONJR01000030.1 GCA_900318195.1 uncultured Planctomycetota bacterium | reverse complement strand
GTTCAGGAGACCGCGCATGATTTCCGACGTTTTTATTCGAAGACCAAAACTAGCGATCGTCGTCAGTTTGGTTATGATTCTGCTCGGAGTCATCGCCATTCCTAACCTACCGGTCGCTGAATATCCCGAAATTGCGCCCCCGGAAGTACGCGTCTCAACGACCTATCCGGGCGCGAGCGCCGAAGTCATCGCCGATACGATCGCAGCGCCGCTAGAAGCTGAATTCAACGGACTCGAGCACCTCCTCTACTACTCTTCGAGTAGCGATAACAGCGGTATGTACTCCTGTACGATCACGTTCCAGTATGGAATCGACACCGATATCGCGCAGGTTAACGTACAGAACGCTGTAAAACGTGCGGAAATGCGATTGCCCGTTGAGGTCAAAACTCAGGGCGTTCAAGTGCAGAAGCGTTCAAGCGATATTCTGTGTATGCTCGCCTTCTTCAGCGACGAGAAGAAAGGCGGAATGTCGCCAAGCGAGCTCAACAACTGGCTACGGACGAATATCAAAGATGAAATCGGACGTATCGACGGCGTGAGCTCCGCCGACCTCATGGGCGGTTCTATTTATAGTATGCGTATTTGGCTCGATCCAATGCGTATGTCCGCCATGGGAATTTCCGCGACCGACGTGCAAGCGGCGATTCAATCGCAAAATATCCAAGCGGCTGCTGGCGCGGTAGGTACTGAAGGTAGTAGCGAATATATTCAGTACAAAATCAACGTCCTTGGACGACTCAAGACGCCGGAAGAATTTGAAAATATTGTCGTGCGCACCGACGCAGAGGGCGACGTTACCAAACTCGGCGATATTGCGCGTATCGAACTAGGGTCTGAATCATACTCCGCGCACGCTATGTCAGACGGTGGAGAATGCGCCGGTCTGGGTATTAACCGTACGACCGAAGCGAATGCGCTCGATACCATTGAGAAGGTCAAAGAAGAACTTGACAAATACCAGGATAAATTTGACAAGCTCGGGATCACCTATAAATTCGCGTACGACCCGACGCTCTTTATTGAACTAACGCTCGAAGAGACCGTTATCACACTCGTCGTCGCTCTACTGCTCGTCGTCGCCGTTACTTACCTCTTCCTACAGAACTGGCGCGCGACGCTAATTCCCGCGATCGCAATTCCCGTCTCGCTACTGGGAACCTTCCCGTTCTTTATCGTGCTAGGTTACAGTATCAATCTTCTCACGATGTTCGGGCTCATCCTCGTAATCGGTTCGCTCGTCGACGACGCGATCGTCGTTGTAGAGAACGTTATGACGAATGTGGAGCGCGGTTTGTCGCCAGTGGAGGCGACGAAGACTGGTATGCGTCAAATCACGGGCGCGATCATCGCGACGACCCTCGTTACGGTTGCGATTTATGTTCCTGTCTGCTTCTACGGCGGTATGGTCGGTCAGATTTACAAGCAGTTCGGCGTTACGATGTGTATCGCGTTGATTCTTTCGACGGTTAACGCGCTCACGCTGAGTCCGGCGCTCTGCGCGCTACTGATCAAACCGGCAAAAAAGCAACGCGTCGACTGGTTCGGATGGTTCAATAAACCGCTTAACGCTTCGCGTAAGACGTACCTCTTCTTCGCACGCTTATTAGTGCGCGGAGGGCTCACTACGGTCATTCTGTTTGCGCTCATTATTGCCGGAAACTACAAACTCTACACGATGATACCCTCGTCTTTTATCCCTGATGAAGACAAGGGAACGCTATTATGCAGTCTAGAGTTACCGCCAGGCGCAACGCTCGCGCGAACCGACGCCGTGATCAATAACTTCTACGATCGCGTTAAAGATCTCGAAGGTATCGACAACGTTATGTTGGTCGGAGGCTTTAGCTTCACCGGCGGCGGTATGGCGGAAAACAACGGCATGGCGTTCGTCAAGCTAACCGACTGGAAACAACGCGAAACCCCTGAACTACAGATCGGCGCGCTACAAAAGAAAGTACAGGATATCTGCAACGAGATTCCTGAAGCCAAGATTCAGGTCATGACGCCGCCCGCTATGATGGGGCTCGGGATGGGTATCGGGTTCGTTCTCAGTTCTAACACAGCGACCCCTCAGGAGCTTGCGGAACAAGTCATGAACTTCACGACCCAACTTCAGCAGGTTCCTGGCACGCTCTTCGCGTCTTCGCCATACAACGCGAGCACGCCTCAGTTGCGTCTTGAAATCGACCGCGAAAAAGCGGAACTCATGGGCGTCCCGATCAACGCGATCTTTACGACGCTGCAGAATAAGTTGGCGTCCTTCTACGTCAACGACTTTAACCTGCTGGGATACGTCTTTAAGGTTCAAGTTCAAGCGGAGAAATCAGATCGCGAAACGATCGACGATATTTCAAACTTGAATATTCCGAACCGATACGGCGAGATGGTGCCATTCAGTTCCGTTGGCAAGGTCAATCGAATGGTTGGTCCGCAGTCGATTACACGTTTCAATCAGTGGTCGTCGGCCAATATAACAGCTGTTACGATGGGAATCAGTTCCGGCGAATATATTCGCGAGATTGAACGAATTGCGAAAGAGAGTCTACCGTCTGATTATAAAGTTCAATGGACGGGCATGAGCTTCCAGCAACGTCAGAATGAAGGTCAAGTTGGGCTACTATTACTACTCGCCTTCATTTTTGCGTATCTCTTCTTGGTCGCGCAATACGAAAGCTGGACAACGCCGATTTCGGTCGTTCTCACAGTTCTCGTTGCGACGTTGGGCGCGCTCGCGGGTCTACTTATTGGGCTCATGAACGGTCAACAAACGTCGATGAGTATTTACGCGCAACTGGGGCTCATCATGTTAATCGGACTTGCTAGCAAGAACGCAATTCTTATGGTTGAGTTCTCTAAAGTTCAACGCGAAAAGGGCGTTCCGATTCGCGAGGCGGCGATGCGCGGTGCGAATCAGCGATTCCGCGCGGTGCTTATGACCGCCGTATCCTTCTTGTTCGGCGTTTTCCCGCTCGTAATCGCGACTGGCGCCGGAGCCGGAAGCCGTCGCGCGATCGGTATCACGACCTTCTCAGGAATGCTCGCCGCGACTTGCATTGGTATCGTGTTCGTACCGGCGCTATACTCGCTCATCGAGCGTATGCGCGAAGGGTTCGCCAGACTACTCGGCAAACGACTGCCGGAATTCGTTGCAGAAGAAAAACGCAACGAGGCGATCGCCGCCGGACTTATTGATCCAAATGACGAGCAGAACTAACGTCGACTTGGCAAGCGCTATTTGCGCATAGACGCTTGAACGCCGCAAGCTGGAATCTTCCAACTTGCGGCGTTTTTCACACGTCGTTAAGCTCGTTGCGAGCGCGCAAATCGGAGCGCAGGTTCTTAACTGAACGTGTTTTACCAAAGTCGTTGCGACGATAGTCGCGCACGGCGTTCGCATAGTGGAACGCGCTCTTGTAGTAGCGTAGCTCAGGCTCGCCGCATTCCGGCATAATCACAACGGCGACGTCGAATCGCATTCTGTATTCGAGATATCCCCGCTCAAGAATGAACTCACGCGCCGCCAGCGCCATCTTTTTGCGACGTTTCGCGTCAACCGCATGGAGCGCTGACGGAAATCGGGGATCGTCGCGCCGCCGGGTCTTAACTTCGAGAAAGACGATCTCGCGCGTTCGCTCGTCGAGAAAGACAATATCGATCTCGCAGAAGTAATTCGCGGTATTGCACGCGATTACTCGACGTCGCTGGTCTTGACGCACATAATCAAAGACGAAGATCTCGCCCTCACGCCCGAGCGCGTCCTTTGCGAGCTCTATCGATTGTGTATTCTCACAATAGTCCTCGTAGCAGGCGCCGGTAGGCGTCGGAAAACCAAAGAGTAAACGCCACAATTTCGGAGCGCGACATTTAAGTTGAAACGATAGAAATCTTCGCGCGCGCGACGTCCAGGACTCACTGCGTTGCGCTTCCGACGCGACTTCGCGCGGTTCGGCGTGCTTGCGGCGCGATCGGGTCGACTTGGACGACTCTGACATATCAACTCCTTGAACGTTTAGGGACGCAACCGTCGCAATCCGCGTCGCGCTCGTAAAGAGTTGAGCGTCTCGAGCGCCTGCGGTCTTTTGCCCAAAAGTCGAACGATCTGGCTCGCCGAAACGTCAAGAATCTCCGCCGACGCGCCAAGCTCTTCTTTAACAGCGGCGTAAACGTCGAAAAACTCCGATACGAGAACGGCGTATTCAAAGCTCTCGCTCGACGCCATGATTCGACCGCCCGCCAGACGGCTATACCAATGAAAACCTAACTCGACAAGTCGTGCCCGCGCAACGTTGACTTCGTACGATTCTAACTCAAGCGGCACGCGAATCGACAGAGCCAACTGCAAACGCAATCTATCTAGCGCCGCGTTTCGATTTTCAATCTGACGACGACTCTCCGTCGCTTCGCCGACAAGCCCCGTCGAAACATGATAAAAGCGCACGCCTGTCTCAACCTTATTGCGATTCTGTCCGCCCGGTCCGGAACGGCGGAGCGTCTCAAAACGACACGTGCGCTCCAATTCGGCGAGAGGAAGGTAAACTGGATGAGTTCGCATGAAATATCGCTCCCAATTGTAACACTACGCTAACTTACTCGGCGCCGTGTCGTACAACTAACCAGGCGCTACGCTCGTCGTATTGTACGAGATTCGTATGCATTTCAAAGGGGCGCTGAGACTTTGTGTCTATTTTTTCATAAATGCAACCTATCAGGCAAATCAAGTCGGAAAATAGCGCATGACTTGCCACATTGTTCTACAATTGGCGCTGGCGTCATCACAAGGTTGCGGGTAGCGCTTTAAGAGTTTATAGGCTCTTGGAGTCGATCCTCAGGAGGTGTTTGGACGTGTCAAAGATCGGCTACAACGTTTAACGGCTCCATATTGGGGCGTTTATAAAAATTTTTCAGTCGACTCACTCGGTAAATTGCGGCGTCAGAGTCGATCTTTGCAGAAATTATGAAAAAATACTCTCTTACTGGCTCTGATTTGCTCGATATGTTAGCTACCGTAGGGTACAATGTTGGCGATCATTTGGAAGGGGATCGTAATGGAATGAATTTGTCCCAATAGTATGGATGATAGGCTCTGAGAGAGAAACGCGTCGTTTTCAACGGAGGATTTATTATGGGTCGGATTTTCAATGCTAATCGTCGGGACGTTCTGAAATCCCGCACGCTTCGATTCGAAAGTCTCGAATCTCGCGAAATGCTCGACGTTGCTCCTATTGGCTTTCTCAGTTCAACGTCGAACGTCGCGTGTTTTTCCAATGCGGTTCCTGAGCAGTACGGAGCGATCGAGCTTACTGATCTCTCTACCGGCGCTCCGCTCTCCAACGGCGACGCCCTCCAGTTCGACTCCTATTCTATAGACTCTTCCGGCTACGCCCTCGACCCCAGTTACGGCGAGACCGTCTATAAACGCCTCGCCGTCCAGAATACCGGAACCGAAACGCTAACGATAACCTCGGTAACCCTCTCCGAAGGCTCCCGCGTCGAGTTCGTCGGCGGATACAAAACAAGTCTTGAACCGAACGAAGAGACGATCCTCACCCTCAAATGGCAAACGCTCCAAGCCGAATGTTCGACGCTTACCATAGTCTCTGACACCCCAAATCAGCCGACCTTTGAACTCAAGCTCTCCGGTTCTATACGATCAAACACGACGATTCTTCCCACGTTAGGCTCCGTCTCCCTCCTCTGCGACGCCGGTTCAAGCTCTACCGACTCCATTACCTGCAATCCCACCGTAACCGGCGAAATTTCCGGCGACCTCTACGACGGTCGTGTCGACGTCGAATTCGATCTCGACGCCGATTCAGACGTCGACGCCATTACGCCCGTCTACGTCCCCGACGACTTCACTTTCGATCCAAGCGAATACTCCAAAGCCTTTAACCCGCCCGAATCCGGAACGTCGTCCGTAGCATTGCGCTACCGCTCATCAATCTATAATGCGTATGGCGCTCTCGTTGAATGCGGGGCATGGCAAACCTTAAATTATACCCTCAAACCACCGTCAAGCGCGGCGTTGAATGTATCAAATCTCGCGGTTTCCGCCAATTACGACGGCGACTGGACGCAACCGAACGCAACGAAACTCACCGGCGCTGTCCCCGGTTCCGGCGAGCGAATGATTCAGGTCAAAATCAATAATCAAGTCTATGCGTATTCTACAGACAAATCGACCTTCACCGCACCGCTACCGGTAGGCTTCAGCTACGGAGTCGCAACTCCGATTACCGTGCGCGCCGGTCAGTACGACGCCGCAACGCAACGCGTTCTCTACGGCTACTGGTCAACGCTTATTGTAATGCCCGCGCCTTGCGCAATTGCAAGTTTGGCGCTCGAAACAGACGACGGCGTTAGCGCAAGCGACAATATTTCCAGCGATATTACGCTAGTCGGCGCG
>ONJR01000080.1 GCA_900318195.1 uncultured Planctomycetota bacterium | reverse complement strand
TCCTGCGGTTCGATCTACGGCTTCCAAGCGCCGCGCGTCAACGCGACGAAACAACCGGGAGAATGGAATAAGATGGTCGTTGTGTGCAACGGACGCACGATCTCCGTGTTTCTAAACGATCAATTCGTCAATTTCATCAATACCGCCGAATGGACCGACAACGCGAAGAGCCCGCAAGGAACCGATATCGAAGAGAAATTCCACGGTCGCACGCTCGCGTCCTTCGAGCCCTACGGCTACATTGGCTTCCAAGGTCTACACGGCAATTCGCCTATGAAGATTCGCAACGCGACGATTCGCGCGATCAAGAACGCTGACACGACGAAAGAAGGCTGGACCTCGCTCTTCGGCGATAAGCTGGAAAATGCGGAATACGATCCGGAAGTATGGTCGATCGACGACGAAGGCGTTCTCAAGGCGACGAAAGACAACGTCATCTGGGCGAAGGAGAAGTACGAGAACTTCATGCTAGACTTCGAATTCAAGACGACGGAAAAAGCCAATAGCGGTATCGTTATCCAAGCGACCGATAAAGAGAACTGGATTCCGAATTCCTTCGAAGTTCAGATCTTCGACTCCTTCGGTCGCGACGTCGATATGAGCGACTGCGGCGCGATCTACGGGCGTTGCGCGCCTGAGTTCAACGTCTGCAAGGCGCCGGGCGAATGGAATCACATGACCGTGATGTGCTTTGGTCCGATGATCGCCGTCGTTCTCAACGACCAACTCACGACCGTTATGAACAAGCGTCAGTGGACGAAAGCCGACGAGAACCCGGACGGTACGAAGCCCTACGGCTGGCTCATTAACAAGGCGCCGTCTGAAACGGAAAACGCCGGATACGTTGGTATCCAGGGTCTGCACGACAAGAACCCGGTCGTCTATCGCAACGTGAAAGTACGCAAGATCGAATTCCAACGTCCGCAAGGCGCCGGTCGTCGCTAAACGATCCGCAGTTTAACGATTGAATTCATCACAGGCTAACGAGCGCGATCGCGACGACGTTGCGATCGCGCTTGCGCGTCTATGGCGCGAGTCGTTTAGGATTATAACGATCGTTGTCGTCAAAAAAGCTAAAATTAAAAAAAAATCGCGCGGGGGCGCCTTGTCGCAAAGCCAAAACTGCATAAGATTGAAAAGGAGAATAAATGAAGCGCGACTGAGCGGCAACAATTATAGTGAGTCGCCGCTTGCTAAGGCGCGCTAGTTTTAACTCGCTCCCAGCGTCCATGCGACGAATTCGGGGACGAATTTCCTAAATGAGCTTTACATAAAGGAACTGTAAAATGAAAAAGTTTTTCGCTCTTACCCTCGCGCTCGTTTGCGTCGCTGGTCTCTCGCTAGGTTGCAAGCCTGCTGAAGACAAAGCCGCCGCTCCCGCGACCGACGCTCCCGCCGCTGCCGAAGCGACGACCGACGAAGCCGCCGCTCCTGAAGCCGCTCCGGCTGAAGGCGAAGCCGCTCCCGCCGCTGAAGAAGCCGCTCCGGCTGCAGAACCCGCCGCGTAAGTTCGCGTCGACTACCATGCTCACGCCGTCAAACACGACGACGACGTAGCGACCTAAATCTTGCGTTATGCAAATAAATTGGCGCGCGCTTCGGCGCGCTTTGTGCCAACTTTAAATAGAAGATGGCTTGTGCGATTCGCGTCGCGCAAGCCTTTCTTTCATTTCTTCTCGACCTGCGTCTCGCGCTTAATGAACTCCGCAAGTTTGCGCCCGGTCGTGCTCATTGGGTATTTCTCCAGCTCTTCGCATTTCACCCATCGCCATTCCTCGGCGACCCGCGCGTCGGTCTTCTTGTCGCTCCTGTCCTCGCGTCCGATTTGGTCGAAGCGTTCGTTATTATTCAAGTCGAATAGCGTTCGTTCGCTCGCGCCGGTCGCGTACCAATTCGAGTCCGCTAATCGACATAGCGCTAGCGTAACGCGAAATCGCGTAACCGCGTGCTTGAACGTTGTAATCACGGGTCCTAGCCGATAATTTCGCGGCGCGGCGCCGATTTCCGTCTCGAGAAACGCTTGAGCTTGGTCGAGCGCTTTCGCAGACCATCCTAGCGCGGTCGCTTCGCCTTGCGCGCCGACGTCGACGAATCGCGGCAGATCCCAGAGTCCGCCCCAGAGCGCCTCCTTCGGGCGTTTAACGAGCAGCACGTCGTTTGGATCGCCGCTCACGCCGAGATCGGCGCGCGTAATCCATATCGCAACGTCGAGTCTTGGGGTCGGCGCGCGTTTCGGTTTGTAGCGCGGAAGTTCGTATTGCCGACCGGCGTCGTACGCGCGGCAGTATTCCGCGATCGGGCACGTTTCGCATTGCGGATGATTGGGCGCGCAGACCATGCGTCCGAGATCGGTCAGCGCGCTATTGACGCGTCGGTAGACGCCTTTCGCGCGTCGCGGCGACTCGCGCGGCAGCCACGCTTCCGCGAACCGCCACAAGATCGCTTGCGCGCGCGCTACGGTCGGATCGTCTTCTAGCGCGAGTAGTCGCGCGTGCAGACGCGTCGTATTAGCCTCTAAAATCGGCGCGCGGCGATCGAATCCAAAGGAGAGAATCGCTCCCGCCGCGTAGCGTCCTATTCCGGGCAGCGCTTCTAATTCCTCGCGCGCGCCGGGCAACTCGCCGTTATACCGTTCGACGACGATCTTAGCGGCGTCGCGCATCGCTCGCGCTCGACGATAGTACCCTAGTCCTTGCCACGCTTTGAGCACGTCGGCTTCGTCCGCGCGCGCCAACGCGCTCGCGTTCGGAAATTGCGTTAGGAACCTATCGAAGTAGCCCGCGACGGTCTGCGTGGTCGTCTGCTGTAGCATGATCTCGCTAACCCATACGCGATACGGGTTCGGATCGTCGCGCCATGGCAACGCGCGCCCATAGCGGTCGAACCATTTGAGCAGCGCGCGCCTCGCGGGTTCGAGTTCCCATTCGCGTTGCGCTTGGTCGCGCGCGCTTTCGAGCGTCCTCTTAGTCATTATCGTCGATACATCTTCATCTGACGCAATCCTCGCTCGGCGTCGGCGCGCTTGAGCGCTTCGCGTTTATCCGCCTTCTGCTTACCGCGGCATAGTCCGACGAGCAGCTTAGCGCGTCCTTTCCGAAAGTACAGTTTAAGCGGTACTAGCGTGAGTCCCTTTTCGAGCGCGCGCTTCGCAAATTTCTCAATCTCGCGACGATGCAGCAACAGCTTGCGATCGCGTTTGCGCTTGTGATTAAAGCGGGACGCCTCGAAATATTCCGGTATGTCGCAGTTGACAAGATAGACTTCGTTTTTACGCACGCGCGCGTACGATTCCGCTAGGGACGCGGTTCCCGCGCGCAAACTTTTGACCTCGCTGCCGACGAGCGCGATTCCGCATTCTAGCTGCTCTAAGATATCGTAATCGAATCGCGCTTTACGATTGTCGCTTATTACGCGATCAATTCCGTCGTCTTCCGTTTTCTTCTTATTGTTCTTTGTCTGCGATTTCGCCATGAGCGAATCCTTATTGTTTGTTTTATTGCGTTAATACGTGCAAGCGGCGCGCGCCGCAATTAGTACGGTTCAATGAAATTCCAATCGAGCGCTAGCTGATAGAGCCACGGATGAATCCACGGCGACCAGGTCGCGTAAAACGCGCCGCACGCGCTCCATAAGATAGCGGCGAGCGTCGCGCAGCGAAAGACGCGCGAACGCCCCCAGCGATCGAGCAAAGGGGGTAAAACGATTGCAAAGAGCGGCGTCAACGGGAAGAACCAGCGCGGATAGCAGGACATGCCGCCGTAATTACGATCGCCCTGATCGCGAGTCAAAAAGAACGCGAAAAAGACGACCGTTAAGACGACGCCGCAACCGGCGACCAATTTCGCAAACTGCGACGCGCGTTTCTCTCTCTGCTCGCCGTCGTCAGACTCAGCGTCCGCGCGCGGCGCCAAACCGCGCGCTAGTATGACAATAAACGCCAGGATGCTCAGCGCCCACACCGGCGTGAGCGAAAAGACGCCGCGAAGTCCGATCGTCGAATGAAACGCGTAGCGCGCGATCGACGGCTCGCCCTTGTCGATTCCGGTACGATTCGCCCAATGCGAAAGTCGCGCGTACTTCGGTTCCCTCGGCGCGCCGGAAGGGTAATAGTTGTAGTAGTACCAGTCGTCGCGCGAGAAGTCCTGCGCAACGTTGGAACTTGCCGACGTCGACGTCGTCTGCGTCTCGTTCTCCGCCGTCTGCGCGGCGAGCGCCATGTGGTCGCGTTTATGCGCGTACGCCGGCTTCCACGTCTCATGCGCTATGTAATTCGTACCGACGAACGCCGCCGCGACAAGCAGTCCCGCCGGTATCGCAATCAGAATCGTGCCCTTGGCGCGCCGCACGAGCAGCGCGAGGCACAGTAGTCCGGCGAACGCGAGCGCCGGCAACTCGCACGCGACCGCAAAAGCGCCGAAAAACCCGGCGAGGAAAAAGTACCGTGCGGAGTTGCGACCGTCGACCAAAATCTTAAACGCCGCCCAGAGCGCGATCGAAATGCACGCGACGCCGGGAATATGATTATTCAGCGTTGCGGAAAAGGTCAGGAGGTAGGAGCAGAAGAGTAGAATCGCGACCGCGACGACGCGCGAACTCGGCGTCGCGCCGAACGCGTCTATGATCGACGTGAGACACAGGAACGCGAGCGCGAGCGGGAGAAGATTGTAAAAGAGGAGTAGAATCCGCGACGTCGTAAAAGGATCCTTCGCAAGCGAAAGACCGAAACAGCGATTAAGAACCCAGTACGGCGCCGCCATAACCGTAGGAAGCAGCGTCGGCTTACTCGAATAGAGATAGCCGGAAGAAGGATTCGACGGATCCCAATCTTCGTCCTTCAGCCCGTGCTTAACGACGTCGATCGATTCCCAGCCCGGCGTTTCCCACGCTTTGTCGATCGCATAGGGAACGAGCTCCTTGCGATACGATTCGGCGCGCCGATTCGCGTCGCAAAATTTTTCCGGGCAGTCGTAAGAGCAGTTGCGCAAGACGTCGGTTGTGGAGTACGGCGCCGCTTTATCGTTTGGCACGTATCGATATACGCGCGCGTCCTTCTCAACGAGCGCGCGTATCGTCGCCCAGCGACTGCGATCGTTTGCGGAAAGGGTCGGTCGCGCCTTCATGGCGTCGGCGACGAGCGCGTTGTAAATGCGCGTCATTTCACGATTAAACTGCTCGTCGTTGAGATTTTTCGCGGTAAGTTCCTTCGCGCGCGTCTCGAGCGTCTTAGGAATTTGCGCCAGCCGATAATTCTGTATCGCGCGATCGGGCGCGGAATCGACCGACACAATCTTGCCAAACGCTACGCCGAGCGCGACGGCAATAAGCGTGCAATACACAAATCGCATCGTTCCGCAAGTTAAGCGAGGGTTAGGTTCATTCATATCA
This sequence comes from uncultured Planctomycetota bacterium, assembly GCA_900318195.1. Classification (GTDB taxonomy): domain Bacteria; phylum Planctomycetota; class Planctomycetia; order Pirellulales; family Thermoguttaceae; genus RUG369. Next base: position 3,041 of record ONJR01000080.1, on the reverse strand, counting down.
GCGCTCTCTTGTGTCGTTATTGACGTTACTTCTTACCTCGTATCCACGTAGAACGTTGCGTCGTTCCTTGGGACGACTGCCGCGACGTCGGGTCGGGCGTCTCCGTAGTAGCGGCGCCCGTTGGGGACGCGATCAATCCAGGCGTAACAATATCCAAAGCGGCGTCCGCGCTTGCAAAGGGCGAGGACGAGTCGGCGAAGGGAACGTCGCCCGTCTGCTGATCGACGATTGCAAACGGATCGACGCTTGGCAACGCGGTCGCGTTCACGCCTCCCGCCAATCCGCCGCCAACCCCGGCTTGCGCCGCGTCGAAAGCGCCGACGCCGGATGGCGTTGCGGGGACGGATGGTTCGAGAGTCGCCGCCCTCGGCGTCGGAGCAATGGTCGCGGCTTGTTCGTCCGCGCGTCCGGCAATCCAATCTTCTCCGAGCCGTTCGCGCGCCTGTCGCGTTTGCGCCGTACGTTGCGTGGCGGCACGCTCGCGCGCCGCGCGCTCGTTCGCGCCGCGCGTCGCAAGTTCGCGGTCGCCGACATTACGCTCGCGCGGTATAGCGCGTTCCGCAACGTTGCGGTTCGCCGCAGTTCGCTCGCGCGCCGTTCGTTCGCGCGCTTCTCGCGTCGCTACGGTTCGTTCGCGCGGCGCTCGCGCACGCCCTGTCGCGTAGGGATTCTGACCAGCGGCGCGTCGCGCGTTCGCCGTCTCCGCGTTGCGTCTCGCGGCTACGTTACCGGCGCGGACAACGGTCGGCTCGCGTCGCTGTATCGTTTTCGCGCGTGAAAATGGGGTCGTCGGCAGATACGCGACGAACTCGATCACTTCCGGCTCCTGGACGCCAATTTCCGACGCCATACTTTCGAGGGTCGCGTAACTGCCGTCGTTCGCGAAATCGACGCACACGCCAGCGCTATTGTACACGGCGCCGGAATCTTCCAACTCTTGCGCTTGCGCGGCGAATTCGTCTTGACCGCGTAGCGCGTCGGGATCGTTCGTCGTCGCGGACTCGTCGAAGCCAGCGAGTCCCTCGCCCCCTTGCGCGACGCTATTGAGTCCTCCGGTCAGCGTCGAGTTAACGGCGCCGGCGTCGTCTGACGTCGTAGAGTCTTCCTCCGATTCGCCGCTCGTCTGCGCGTCCGACTCCTGCGTCTGATCGAAGGGCGAGGAGCTTCTGCGCTCGAGCGGCGCGCCGCGAAACGCGGCGTAATACGACGCTGGCGTGCGATAGCTATTAAAGACGTCGACGCTCTTCGCCTCCACGTCTCCTGCGGTCGCGGTAAGAGACCCTCCTAGACGATTCAGCTCGTCCTCGGCGCCGCTCGCCGCCGCCGCTTTCGTCTTCTCGATCGTCTCCAAATCGGGCGCGAGCGGCAGACTCATCATGAGCGCAGAATTACGATAGCGATCAACGTCGTCTAGAGGCGCGAGCTTGAGTTCGACTTTAATCGCGCTCGGTAGTCCGTTCTTTTCAAGACTATCCCAGGAATCAAGCCAAGTCGCGCCGTCGTAGTAACTAAAGCGACAGTCAAGTACTTCGGGCGCCCAAGTCGCGCCGTCGTCGGCGTCCATTGCAATTTGCGCCGCCGTCATGGGCGGTAGAAACACAGTCTCCTTCGCCTTTTCGTTCGTCGCTTCCAGTTCGGAATAGGTCAAACTCGAATCGGCGCTCGACGGCGGCGACGTTAGCGAGCCAGAGAGGCGCGATTCGTCGGGATTGAAAGGCTCGTTCTCAGCCTGGGACGACGTCTGCGCGGCGTCTGCATCCTCGTCTTCTGGGGTCTCGTAATCTAACTCGCGACGCGAGAGCCCGTACTTTTGAACGAGCGGTCGGAATCCGTCCCAGTACAACGTTTGCGACGATTCGCCGACGATCGCCTCAATTGTTCCGGCGGCGCCCTGTAGCGACCCGGCTAGCGCCGAGCCGTCCTCTGAACTGGTCGAGCTCGCGGTCGGCGGCGGCGCGTCCTGGTCGCGAAGCGCGTTGATCGGTACGAATTCGTAAAAGATCGTCTTGAGCTCCGGAACTTGGCGCGCGGAAGCGGTTTTATCGCCGCCGGCCATAACGCGCCGATTCTCTTCGGCGTCCGCAAGGATCGCAAAGGAACTCGGCTGAACGACGTCGATCTGCAACGAACGCGAGTCGCCTCGCAGACCGAAATGGCGTACGAACTGACGCGACGGATCGTTCGGAACGTCCTGGATCGGATCCTGAACGGCGGCGCCGAGATCGTCGCTTAGCATCTGCGAGATCGAACGCGCCAATTGCGCGCGACTAACGCGACGTTCGTTCGCATTATAATGGCGCGAGAAGAGCTGAATCATCGAACTCAACCCGACGAGCAACACCGCCATAAGCGCGAGTACCAGTAAGATCTCGAGCAGAGTGAACGCGGCGCGCTCGGCGCTATGAAAAGAACTGCTACGTTTCGTCATACTCTCTTGTGTGCCAATTACTACGTTAAAACCCCGATAGTCCGCCGCCAACGGTCGGCGCGCCGCTGGGCGCGAGCGCCGCGTCGACCGCGTCGAACGCCGCGCCTGACGCTTGCTCCTGCGCGTCGACGTCAAACGCTGAGCCGGGCGCGGAGTCGAGACCGCCGCCGAGACTCGGTTCCGCGCTCAAATCGTGCGCAAGCGTCTCGCCCGTACCGTCGACTGCGGTCGTCTTACCGTTCGCGTCAACTTTGACAACGCGCGTGCGCACGTCCGCGCGACGCGCCCACTCTTTAAGGACAATGCGCCGACCGGGCTCCGGCGTGCGCGCGACGACGAGCGATTGAATATTGTTCGGCGAAACGGTTTCAAAGGTCTGATAGCGTTGCGCCGTTATCCGAATCGCTATGATCTTATCGATCGGACCGTCGAGCGCTTCCACCGTTACGGACCAATTCGGCGCGTCCGGAATCGGAATTTCGACGCCCAACGCCGCCACGCTCGTCCCCGAGAGGATCGAATTCATCATATTCTCGCACGCCAACTGAACCGTCGTCTCCTCCGCAACGCGCTCGGAATAGCGCGCAGAATGCGTCGTCATCGCCGTAATCAG
>ONJR01000081.1 GCA_900318195.1 uncultured Planctomycetota bacterium | reverse complement strand
CATGTTTGAATCGCTGACTGATCGACTTAGCGCCGCGTTCCGCTCGATGACGGGACGAGGTCGACTCTCGGAATCGAATATTCGCGACGGCTTAGAGCAGGTGCGTCAAGCGTTGCTCGAAGCGGACGCGAGCGTGGAGGTCGCGCGCGATTTCGTCAATTCCGTGCAAGAGAAGTTCATCGGCTCCGAGGTCTCGCGCGCGTTGAATCCAACGCAACAGGTTCTTAAGATCGTCAACGACGAGCTCGTTGCGCTTATGGGACCGGTCGATCCGACGATACCTCAGCGCGAGCCGATCACGACCCTCATGTTGTGCGGTCTGCAAGGTTCCGGTAAGACGACGACGTGCGGTAAGCTCGGTAAGCGCCTGCTCAACGCCGGTCGCAAACCGATGTTCGTCGCGGCCGACTTGCAACGTCCGGCGGCTATCGACCAGCTTGAAACGCTTGGAGGTCAGCTCGGCGTTAAGGTCTTTGTCGATCGCGAAAGTAAGGATCCGGTCGACGTCTGCAAGCGAGCGCTCAAAGAAGCGAAGAACTCCGGAGTCGACGTTGTAATTCTTGACACCGCTGGACGCCTCCACATCGACGACGAACTCATGCAGCAGTTGCGCGACGTCGAACGTAAGGTTCAACCGGATCAGGTCTACTTCGTCGTCGACGCCATGACGGGGCAGGACGCGGTGAATAGCGCGAAGGCGTTTAACGACGCGCTTGAACTTGACGGCGTGATTCTTACGAAGCTCGACGGCGACGCGCGCGGCGGCGCGGCTCTCTCCGTTAAAGCGATTACCGGCGTCCCGATTAAATTCATTGGGGTCGGCGAGACGCTCGACGCGCTCGAGGAATTCCACCCTGATCGTATGGCGAGTCGTATGCTCGGCATGGGCGATATCATGACGCTCATCGAGCAGGCTCAAGCGTCGTTCGACAAAGAAGAGCTCGAACGTCAGCAGGCGCGTCTCGATAAAGGCGTCTTTACGCTCGACGACTTCCGCAAGCAGATGTCGCAAGCGTCCCGGTTGGGCTCGATGAGTAAAATCATGAGCTTTATTCCGGGCATGGGACGCGTCGCGAGTATGCTAGGCGAGTTGAACGTCGATCCGGATAAGGAAATGCGTAAGGTCGGCGGCATAATCGACTCCATGACGCCTGAGGAGCGTCGTAAGCCGGATATCATCGATTCGCGCCGCAAAAAACGTATTGCGGCGGGCGCCGGAGTCGACGTCAGCCACGTCAACGAGTTGCTGAAGATGCATCTCCGTATGGCGAGTATGGTCAAGAGCTTCTCGGGCGGCAGTATGGGCGAGCGTATGAGAATGCTCTCGCAAATGACGCGCGAGGCGCAGAATCCATTCGCCGGACTCGGTCCTGTTAAGAAGGGCTCGACCGGTAAGCGTCTGACCCCGAAAGAGCGCGAAGCGCAACGCAAGAAGCTCGAAAAAGCGCGGCGCGATAAGAAACGCAAAAAGTAGCGCTTGGCGTCGCGCGTTTGAGCTTGGAACGCCATTTAATGGAAATAACGCGAGCGCCTGCGACAAAAGTCGCGCGGTGTTCGCACGCTCATGAAAATGGGCGAGGGGATATTGGGAAACGCCCAGTATTAGCGACGAATCCTCCAAGTCCGACCTCGCGCAACCGCGAGAGTCCCCGAGATTAATTGGACGACGTTGATTCGTTTTACTTTGATAGACCGCAAGGTCGAAATCACAACAGGAGTAATTAAGTGACAGTTAGAATTCGCATGAAGAAATTTGGTCGTAAGCACCGACCGTTTTTCCGCATTGTCGCTGTGGACGTTCGTTCGCCGCGCGACGGTCGCGTTCTGGAAGAACTTGGCGCTTATGACCCGCTCGTTCCGGAAACGGAAGCGCGCGTTACGCTCAAAAACGACCGTATTCTCTATTGGCTTTCCGTCGGCGCGCAGCCGAGCGATAAAGTCGCCGTCATGATCAAGAAGTACGTTGAATTCCCGCAAGCTCAGAAGATCGACCACAAGGCGAAGAAAGAGCTTCCGAAAGACGAGAACGGCGAAGTCATTAAGGATCAGACGAAGAATCCTTACACGATTCACAATCTTGTCGAGAAGTACGGACAAACGGCGAAAGCGAAGGCGAAGCAAGAGGAAGCTCAAGCGCGTCTGGCAGAAGCGCGCCGACCTTCCGTCGGTTTCACGGCTTCTCTCGCGAAGCCGACGAGCGCGCCGGTCGTTACCGCCGAAGTCCTCGCCGAAGCCGCTGAGTAACGTTTCGTGCGTCGTGCGCAACGCGCGCGCGACAGAGCTAAAGTAGAGTAGTACATTCCGTTCACCCAAGCGTCGAGCGCAATAATGCGGTTTGATATTTTAACGCTGTTTCCGGGAATATTCGAAGGTTACCTTTCGGAAAGTATTCTTAGCGACGCGATAGCCAAAGGCGCGCTCGAGGTCAATTTGTACAATATGCGCGACTGGGCGAACGATAAACACAATACCATGGACGACCGTCCTTTCGGAGGCGGACCCGGTATGGTATTGAAAGTCGACAGAGTCGTACCCTGCGTGGAAGCAGTGCGAGCCTACGACACGCGACCAGGGCGGATTATTATGACCAGTCCTCAAGGTCGTCCTTATACGCAACGCGTCGTAGAGGAACTTGCGCGCGAAGAACGATTGATTATTCTTTGCGGTCGCTACGAGGGGTTTGATCAGCGAGTCGTCGATATTTTGCAGCCGGACGAAATCTCGATCGGGGACTACGTTTTGAATGGCGGCGAAGTTGCGGCTACTGTGATTATCGATTCTGTTATGAGGTTGACGCCTGGCGTCTTAGGAGACGACGATTCGGCGAAGTTCGATTCCTTCTCGACTGGCAATCGTTTGCTTGAAGAGGATCAGTATACGCGTCCTCGCGAATATCGCGGGCTAGCGGCGCCTGAAATCCTACTGAGCGGCGATCATGGTCTAATCGACGAATGGCGCGCCGCAAATCGCAGGTTAAAGACCTTTGCACGCCGACCTGATTTACTGTTCGGCGGCGATCCTTCGGAGTACGAGACGCGGTAACGCGCGCGTGCGTCCGATTAGAAGGAGCCGGGTTGACTGGAAAGCGCTCTTTTGAGCAGGTAGTCGAAGCGAGGCTTTCGCGCCCTTTCCACTCTTCTTTTTAGTCCGGCGCGGTTATGCCGGAAGTTCTTAACGCGCTCCTTAATAGTGAACATATACATCATAAGGAAAATTTCCGTGAGTCAAGATCTTATTCGCTTGGTGGAACAACGCGCCAAGAAAGACGACGTTTCCCAGTTTGAAATTGGCGATCGTGTCAATGTCCATTGCAAGATTCTGGAAGGCGACAAAGCGCGTATCCAGATTTTCAGCGGTTATGTCATCGCGCGTAGCGGCGCCGGGGTCAGCGAGACCTTTACCGTGCGTCGTATCGTCGCCGGTCAGGGCGTTGAGCGCAAGTTCCCGGTTCACAGTCCTCGTATCGCCAAGATCGAAGTCGTTCGCTCCTCGATCGTTCGTCGCGCGAAGCTGTACTATCTTCGCGACCGCGTCGGTAAGGCGACCGTCCTGCCCACGAACACGACGAAGAACCACAATCGCGCCGTAGCGGAAGCCGAAACGACGACCGCGAAGACGATGAAACGCGGTAAGAAAGCCGCCGCCGCGCGTCGCGCTAAGGCCGCTGAAGCCGCTAATAAAGACGAATAATAATCGCGCTTAATACTTCTGTGTTAAATTAAGAGGACGCGCTTGCACTTTGGCGAGCGCGTCCTTTTCATTTATGGGTTGTCTACGATTATAATGCGTCGTCGTCGCGTTCTTTCATGATGCGCGCTAGTTCGTCACCGTCAAGACGCTCGTTGGGACGCGTCCTCTGCCACTCCTCAAGAATTTCTTTCATGCGCGGATCCATGCCTTTTAACGGATCTTGATCGCCCGAGAAGTACAGATAAACTGCTCGCAGTTCCGCTTTAATACGATTGGGAAGTTGGTTGACAGGCAATTCGGGCGAGGTCTTCGGAACAGCTAAATTATCTGGCGTTGAAACGTCGTCGTCCTCTGCGAGTTCGCGGGAACCCGATACGGTCTACCGGAAAGATGTGCGTGTCGTCTGGATTCCAGATTCCCAGCTCGAAGGCGGGATCGTTATCGTTGAGCGGGATAGTTCTTTCGATTGTATAGTAGCCCTGATGTTGCAAATCGTCGTCGAAAAGTAGGAATATTCT
>ONJR01000121.1 GCA_900318195.1 uncultured Planctomycetota bacterium | reverse complement strand
TTATAGGAGTTTCTCATGAATAGACGAGACGCGCTCTGTAGTTTGACTTTGGGCGCAATGGGAGTCGCGGCGATTGGCGGTCGCCAAGCGTACTCAGATTCGAGCGATTCGAGCGTCGCCGACGATTGCGTTCAGAAGTTAATAGACGTTCGTCAAGCGCAACGCTTTACTGACGCGCCGGTTTCTGCGACCGACGTCGAACGTATTGTAACCGCCGGTCTTAACGCGCCTAGCGCGCTTAATCTTCAACCGTGGTTTTTTACCGTTGTAACGGATCGCAAACTACTTGCCGCGATCGATAAAACGGCTAAGGTTGACCCTAAAGGTCGCTTCTCTGTCGGCGGCGCGCCGCTGGTGATCTTTGTGAGTACGAACGAGGACGACTACGGGAAATACGACGCTGGCGCCGCCGCTGATCGCATGAACGTCGTCGCGAACTTGTTAGGCTACGGGTGTAAAACGGTCGCGACCGCGCCGAAAGCCGCAAACAACCCGGAGTATCGCGATCGGCTACATATTCCGGAAAATTACGCGATTGTCGCCGCGTTGCTAATCGGTAAGGAGATTGAGCCTTCAGTCGACGGCGTTAGCGGCGCGACTACTCGCGAGCCACGGGAGAAGAAGGTGTTCTTTGTGAACTAAAGGCTTGCCTTTGGATTTTGTTAAACGGAAAAGGCGCGACTAACGACGTTTGCTCGTTAGTCGCGCCTGTGTTTCATGCGCGCGCCGCTAATTAGCCCGCAAGCTTCATGCGACGTTGTATCTCATTTGAGCGCAACGCGCGACGATTAAGATCCTCGATTATCATTTCCGCCACAGCGACGGCGCGCGCAGCGCGTTCGCCGGGTACCGTCGACGGCGTTCCGTAAAGTATCGCGGAAGCGAAGTCCTGCATTTCAAGCTCGAGCGCGTCGAACGGTTCGTGAACGAGTTCTTCTGTGTGGTACGCGTCCTGCATGAAGGTCGGTACGCGCGAGGCCATCTGTGCAAAGGAAACGCGCGAGGGACTATACGCGCCGTTAAGGACGTCGGAATTCGGCGAAACGAGCGTAGCCGCGCGCGCGGCGAAATCTATTTTGACGCTACGAGTCGCCGTCTGGATCGTCATTTTACGCGTTGCGACCTGCTCTATACGGGACGCTTTAAGACGCGCGATCGAACCGTTGGCAAATTCGAGCGTAGCAAACGCCGCGTCTTCGTAGCCGCCAAATTGAGAAAGACCAAACGCGACAACGCGTTCGAGCTCCGACGGTATCAGCGCGAGGACGAGTTCAAGATCGTGAATCATAAGATCGAGCGTGGCGCCGACGTCGGTGGAGCGGAAAGTGTAGCCGCTAGCGCGCGTCGCCTCTACGAGAGCGGGTTCAATTCCTTGCCGCACGCTGTCGAGTCGTTTCAAGGCTTCTCGCCATGCGGGGTTGTACTCTTCCACATGCCCAACCTGCATGACGAGGCGTCGTTCTTTGGCGAGCTTTGCTAGTTCGAGCGCGGACGCTCCGGTCGTAGTCGCCGGTTTTTCAATGAGCATATGTTTATTAGCGAGCAGAACCTTCCGTCCTACTTCCGCGTGCAAGACAGACGGGGTCGCGACCACGACGGCGTCGACGAGCGGAATTAATTCTTCTAACGTATCGAAATCTCGGACGTTGCATGCTTGCGCGACTTTCCTGCGATTTTCCTGAGAGACGTCGGCGACGCCAATTAGTTCAACGTTAGGGTTGTTCTTGGCTTTGTTAGCGTGAAATCCTCCGAGTCTTCCAGCTCCAACGATTCCAATTCGTACTTTCTCCATTTTGCTCATTCCTGCGCTTTGCGCCCCATGATCGATTGACGTTTGTAACTAGTTCCACGCGCCGCGCGAGCGCGCGACGTCGCTAGTAGCATAGCGTAATTTCTTTCTGTATGGAACGCCAATTCAGTATAATTTTATCGATTGACGCCGATTTTCATTGATTCTTAGCGCTAAGTCCCTCAATTAGTAGCGCCAAGCGACTTGATTGAGTAAGTACCGTACGGCGTTAGCGTTCTGCTGATGACCAGTTTTAGTCGCCGTAAAGCGTCCGATCCAATCGACCGGCGCAAGCGCAAAATCGCCAACCATATCGAGCAACTTGTGCCGCGCGCACTCGTTGGCAAAACGTAACGGATTGTCGATCGGCGCTCCCTGATCGAAGACGAGCGCGTCTTTTTCCGTTACGCGCTGGCATATGCCAAGTTTTCTCAACTCATTTGCTTCCGCGAGCGTTAAGAAAGTACGACACGGCGCTATTTCGCGCGCGAAGTCCTGTGGAGACTGCGCAAAGTCGAAGGACGCCAATTGATTGGGAATAGCGCTCTGAAAATCGTAGACGAGATTGTATTCGTAATACGTTTCTTGATCCCTAGGAGGTTCAAGCTCGATTTGAGCGTCCGGCGCGCCGCCTAACTCGGGTATGATTCCCGGCGCAACGACTTGCAAAGCAATCCTCGCGCAATCTTGTTCTACGGTTCCAGCGTCTAGGAACGCTGATAAGAACTGAACGCTCGACCCGTCGAGACCCGGCGCTTCCGGCGCGGTTACAACAACGTCGCAATTATCAACGCGCGCCGCGCGCAATGCGGCGAGAACGTGTTCGACCATATCGACTTGAGCGCCGTCGACGGCGAGACTCGTTTGACGCGGCTTGTCGACCCGATTTTCGACACGCGCGCAGATCGGCGGCGAGTCGGGGAGGTCGGCTCGGAAGAAACGAACGCCTGAATTGCAGGAGCTCGGTCTGAATGAGTAGACGACGTCTTGACTCGACCAGAACCCGAAACCCGACACGTCGACTTGACGCGCGAGCGTTCGCTGATTGCGTTTAGAGTCAACGCGAACGATTTTAGGCGTTTGAATGGACATTCTCTTCTCCGATAGATTGGCGCGTAATCAGCGCTACGTGGGGACGACTTGGCTAATCTTCTTAATTTCGTATTCGGCGGCGTCGCGCTCGCGCTACGGGACTCTGCGCGCACAAAAAAACCGTCGATGCGAAATCGGCGGTTTAGCGCTCTACGGTCGATAAACTCGTTTAACTTGCGTTTCAGTTAAACGCCGCACGAACGTTCGCGCGCGGTTGGGACGCCGCGCGCGTCGAAAGGAATTTGTGTGCGCGAGCGCGTTTATCGACGTTGTAGAGCGGGAGTAGCGGCGCGTTGACCGGCGGCGTTAGGATTCAACGCCGTTTTAGGCGCGGCTGGTGCGGCGGTGTTCTGCGCGGGCGCGGCTTGCGCGGCGCTTAGCGCTTGACCGCCCAGATTAGAGAGCGGAGACTCCGGCGCTTGTTGCTTGGGAGCGCCTACGGTCGCGGCAAGCGCTTGTTTGACCTGTTCGGTAATATCGCATTCTGGTCGATTCCATACGATCGTGTTGTTGTCGGCTTCTTGCAGGGCGACGACTTCTTCCGGCACGTTGGCGTTTTCAGCGGGCGTAACCTTAATCTTGGTGTGAACGATGAGGATACCGTTCTGTAATGCGACGGCTCTCACGGCGCTTTGAATGTCTTTGTACGCTTTGAAGAGGTACTGCGTGCGTTGAACAATGAGTTTTTCCTGGGCGTCCTGCGCTTTGAATTGAACGTCGGTCAAATTCTTACGAATCAAGTTCATTTGCTCGTTGTATTCGTCGGTGCCGGCTTTAAGCTCTTGTTGCAACTTGTTCAACTTGTCCTGCGCCTCTTGTTGGGCCTTAGCGACTTCAACTTCGAGCGCTTGCATTTGTCGACCGAGTTCAGGCAGATTATCGGCGATGATCGGGTGATTCGAGACGACGGCGCGCAGATCGATAACGCCGACGAGAAGGTTGGGTTTAGCCGTTGCGGCTTTAGCTCCCTGTTGGGGCTGTTGCGCTTGGGCGCCGCAAACGAAAACGCAAGCTAAGACGCCGACAAGCGCCGGAATGAACGAACGAACGTGTTTCATTGAATTCTCCTTGGAACGTCGCGAATGAGACGTTATACACTGGTATTTCGCAGTCGCGGCGTTGGACGACGCGGCAAAAATTATTTTCCACTGCTTACGCCGGCGGCCAAACGAATTTGCCAGCTAGCGTTCGGCGCGTCATCGTCGGCGCGCTACTGGGCGCGATAATGACGTTTTTTTGTGTTCGTGTAAAGGGCGATTTTGAGAAATTTCCATTTCCGACTGTTTTTTCTGTTCACGCGAGCGTGTGGATTTTCATTTTGTTTCGTATATAATAGCGTTCGACGCAAGTTGACGGCGTCTTGGAGAACTTCTTCGCGATTGGAGCTCACAGATGAAATATTGCATGAAAAAAACAGTTGCGGCTATCGCAATTCTTTTAACGACGGCGCTCGCCGTCGCGCGCGCTTATGCCAAGGAAGCGCCCCCCTGTACGCCGGAATCTCCCGGACGATTACCGCGTGCGATCGAAGGACGACGTCTTGCCCCCGACCTCGGGTGCTTTTGGTCTTACGACGCTGACGAAGCCGCGTTTCGTCATTTTGTCGACCTGATCGCGCCGACGAACGCGTTCGACGCGCTGACCATAACGACGCGAGGACTCGATTCAATCGTTGACAATCAGCGCGCTGCGGACGACGTCAAGCGCGTCGTGGAATATGCGAAGGACAAGTACGGCGTCGGCGCGCTGCTCGATATCGACGTTAGGATTGCGCGCTACGATTTTGAAAAAATTCACCCTGAGCTCTCGCAAGAGCGAATCATGCTGCAAGAGCAGGCGAGCGGCGCAGGCGAGACGTTGCGGTTTCATTTCCATTCGCCCGTTCTCTCGGATCACTATACTGGCAATCGACCGTATTACGTGCGCGGCGCGCGGTTTGTCAAGGCGTGGCGCTATCGCGTCGATTCCGAGGGCGCTGTCGTTGGCGATTCCATTCGGGATGCGTCTGAGCTCGTTCGCTATCAGAACAATCAGTTCGACGCCGAGAAACGATCGGACGGTAAAGTCGACGAACGAACGATCGATTCATTCGAGCTCGAATTGCCGCGCGCCGCGCTCGACGACGGCGAACGTGCGACCGTTGCCGTCGCGTTTCGATATTCCTATCCGGATCTGTTTGCCGACGAGACGCTTGCGCTCGAGAAGAGTTTATACGAAAGCTATCGCGCGGTTCCGGCGCTGGGAACCGCTAAGGACGAGTGGGGATTTCCGCCTTCTTTCGAGCGCGCCGACTCGCTCAACGATTTCTGGTTTTCCGAAAGAATGCGCGACGCGTACAATCGGCGCTATTCCGGTCGCGAGCTTGTCGACGACCTCTTTCTCGCCTTTCGCGCACGCGTGGACGGCGCGCGAGAGAGAATTGAAGCGATCGATCGCTACAAAAGACTATGTTCGGATCGCGTTCTCGAGTACGAATTACAAAATTACGCATTGACCAAAGAGCTATGGGGGAACGACGCTTTTGTCGGCGTGCACTGTACCTGGTTTCCGTGGCCGAATATGTTGGAAATGCGGAAAAACGGCATAATGTGGTGGAAAGCGCCGCGCGATTACGCGCAGACAGACGAATTTGTGCCATTTGCCGTGCGAAATTCGCTTGCAAAGGGATCGGACTCGCTTTGGATTAATATGTTCTATGCGCGGCGACCGGAGTTTTATATTTGGGAGCATTGGACGGCGGCTGCCTCGGGCGGGCGCGTACACCTTCATTCTATCTACCCGCGCGACGCCAATTCGCCGACGAATCCGCGTGATTCGCGACTATTGCCGATTGTCGAGGACGCGCGCGTGAATCGGATTCGCGAGAAGATCCGCATTCTGAACTTCATTTCCAATTCGCAATTGGATTCGCCCGTCGCGGTTCTCTTCAGCCGATTCGGCGCCGCGAACCCGTTGCGCGAGGAATATCAGAAAGTGGGAACTGAGCTTTGCGATCGTTTCGCGGCGCTAGGTTACCCCGCTGATCTCACTCCGATCGACGAAATATTCTCAACGCGACCGGACGGCGCTCCGAGATGGACCGTTCAGCACGGATACCTGTGTTACGGCGCGCAACCCTATCGCGTTCTTCTTCTCTACGGCGCGAGCGACGCCGAGCGCGACGCCTACGACGCGCTGAGCAAACTGGCTGTTTCCGTTGGCGCCGACTTGAAAACGAGAATAATTACTCTCAGCGCGCTCGCGTCGGACGCCCAAAAGGACGCCGCTGTCGCAAAGATCGTCGGCGATCTTAAGAGCGCCGGCGTCGTAACGCAGGTTCCATGGACGCGCGACGAATTTAGCTTTGGACCGCCCGAGGAGATTTCGACTAGACCGGCGAGAGCAACTCGTTCACGATTCCTGGACGGAACGATACTCTGGATCGCCGCGCAAGAGAATCCTCTGGGCGATCCGATTCATTTGGAAAACGAAGTCGTCGCGCTCGACGACGCGCAAGAGACGCCGCCTATTTCCGCCGACGCCAACGGCGTCTTTGCCGCGAAATTCAACGAACGGGGCGAGGTTGTCGCTATTGCGGGGTCGGAACTCAAGAGAGTCGCGATTCAAGATTTCGCGCTTGAGCTTACGAACGATGAAATAGGGGACGAGCCGATCGACGTAGCGCTATGGCGCGGTCAAGACGGAAAATGGCGCGGAGTCTTCCAGCGTAGCGTGAACAACGCTCCGGAATCGCTTTGGAAGTTGACCGAGCAATGGAATTTCCTACAAGCGACAACGAAATAGCTTTGACGAATTCGACGCCGTTGCGCGCCGCGCCGCTATCAGTTCGGCGCGGCGCGCCTTTTCGTTAGGGCGCCAATTAACCGGCGTTCAAAATGAGGCTCCAATCGAGCAAAACGCCTAATACGGCGTGATGGCAGCAGCCCGCGAAGATTGACCGTGTGCGGAGCGCAAGATAGCCCCAAAATAACCCGCCGGCTATACAGCTGAAGGTTTCTGACGCCGGGTGCCCGTAATGAAGCATCGTCGACGCTAATACCTGAACGCACACCGCTGTTGGCGCGCCCGAGACGTCGAGTAGACCGTGCTGAATGAATCCGCGGAACATGAACTCCCACGCGAGGTAATACAGCGTAACGTACATAATCGAGTGCGTAATGAGCGCGCCGTAAGATACGCCCGCGAGTGGATTGAATGGATAAACCGCGTAAAATCCCGTATCGGCGCCGCTCAACCAGCCCATAACGACAAAAACAGGCAAGAAAAGGAGAATATTGACGAGCGTGCGTCTCTTAACTCCGAATGATAGTCCGTAATCCGCTAGTTTTTCACGAAAGACAAATTTGACAATACACGCCGGTATAACCCCCATGAGGAAAAATGCGAGCCATAATTTTCGCGCGTTCCAGACGAAGTCGACGACGCCGTAAGACGGCGGCGTATCGGACGTCAGAAAGTTTACTTGGACGCGTTCGTCGCCGAGCGCGATCGCGGGCGCGGACGCCGACGGTTCGGAAACGGTAATTCGCGGCGCGTTGGGAACGTACTTCCAAATTGTCAGCGCCAGGACGGTGTAGAGCAGTATGACCGTCGGCTTGAAACCTTGCATAAAAACGACGCGTCCGAACTGAAACGCGGAACGTACGGGCGCGGGATCGGTGAAGACGACATTGGCGTCGTAGTAAGACGGGACGGGCGTAGATAGGCGCTCTTGCATGGGACGGGACGCGGGGAATGTGGGGGTATTTCTTACTATGGCGCATAGGCGCCGAACTTCTTGTGTGTCAGAGCGATTAAAGTAAATCTGACGGTAGGCTCGCGACGAAGTTAGTTAGCCCATTTGCCGCATTTTACACAGTATTCCTTTTTGTTCCCGAAAGCGCAATTATTGCAAATTCTGGCGGGATAGGAAGTATTTCCGACCCATTTGCCGCATTTGACGCAGTTGTCTTTGCGCGAACCGAATCCACAATTACCGCACAATCCGGCAGGCGAATAGCCGCTGTTAGCCCATCTTCCGCATTTCACGCAAAATTCTTGCTTGTTGCCAAATCCACAATTGACGCACAACTTGCCGTAATATCGCGGCGCCTTTGCATGAATCGGCGTCGCCGCCAACATAAAGAGGACGCATAAGAGCGCCAGCATTCTTTTGATCATATCAATACTCCCAGTTCTATAGCGCGCGATCATGGCGTTGTTAGCGGCTTGAGTGCGCGAGCGTGCGCCCCCAGACCGACTGTTGATTCCTACCGATATTATAACACGACGTGAGAATTCTCGACGCGAGTAACCGACTTTTTTTCACTTTTATCAGCCAGTCCGAGCCGTCAGGTTCATTTGGCGCGTCCCGCAACCTTATTCCGCTCTGGAATTGTCGTCTAGCTATGGGTTGAAATCTTAGCGTACGATCAATAGAATAGAATGCGTTGTCGCGCGACGACAGGTTGCGCCTTTGATCATTTACCTTTCGCACGTTCAAAATGAGGAGACAACCGTGATAACGCCACAAATTAGAGTCTTACGCTCCACGCGCCTACGTCGTCGCTTGGCGTATTGCGCATTCCCGCTCGTTGCGCTCTTGCTTTCCTATCTTGGCTCGGTAGCGCGTTCTTATTTAGCGCGCGCGGACGAATTGCAGGAGAACGATAAGAAGACGGTTCGCGTCAAAGTGGCGACCGACTCTCAGAATGAAGGCTACGAGGCGTTCAAAGCGCTCGACGGCGATCCGACAACCTTTTGGCATTCGCAATTTTCACGACCGCCTTACGAGCGTAGCGCGATTCCGATTTACTGCGGATATTCATGCGGGTGTGTCGATCAGCATCCTCGTCGGGTCGCGTCTCGTGAATACGAACAGGGACGTCCGTTTGAACTTCGCGTCGACCTTGGCGACGTCTATACTTTGCAAGGTTTCAGATACTTTCCTCGAAATGACGATTGTCCCAACGGACTCGTTGGGCGCTATGAGGCGTACGCGTTTGAAAGCTTGCCCGAACGTACGGGCACGGACGCGTTTCCGTCCAATCTTCTCGCGCCGAGCTTTGACGCAGACGGGGTTTGGAGCGCCGCGTACGGCGAGGCGTTGGCGGTCGGCGAATTTCGCGGCGACGACGATGAGGCGCGCGCTGGGGCGCTCGTCGAATGGTCGAATCCCGTTAGCGCGCGGTACATAGTTTTCCGCGTAGCGCGCGAACTTCACGACAAGCCGTACGCCGCAGTTGCCGAATTGGAATTGCTTGCCGCCGACGCGCGATTTCTTGCGACCTACTCCGGCAACGGAATAGCGCGCAGAATATCGCGTGAGGACGCCGTCGCTTGGGCGTGTGAGCTTACGAGCGCGCAACCGAACGAACTCCTGAATTCTCCTTATTTCGTCGATTTGGTCGATCAGTACAATTCTCTTGTCGGCGAGCAGGGACGACTGGATTATTACGACGCGATACAGAATCAGCTGCCAAGCGAGCAGAGCGGCGTCTTAACGACGGATCGCGATCCCGTCGATATTGTGCTGCGTCGTACAATTGCTCTTTGGACGAATTTGCGCGAGCTTGACGCTGCGGCGCTCGAATCTAACGCGCGCGACGCCTTGGCGGCGGAACGCGCGCTCTTGCGTGCGCTAACATCCGCGTGCGAACAGACGCCGCCGGAAGACTACGGCGCGCGGTTTAAGTTGTATCTAGTTATCGCTATGACGCGGCGCGTTCTCATGGCGCAACGCGCGGAGCTCGACTTTGACAGGCTTCTATTCGTTAAACGGTTTCGAGCGAACTATAGCCATATATGCGATCAGTTTTACGGACGATCCGCCATGCCGGGGGGCGGGCTCTACACGCTTGAACATATCTTTAGCGACGCGCGTTCCGCCGAGCTCCTCGAACGTGTGAAACAATTACTCGACGGCGACAGCGGAGGCGACGATCTGTGGACGCTAATGTACGCGCCTGAAGCGAACGATTTACTGGAGAATTCGGTCGTGGAGGGCAAGTCGCGACTTGCCGGAACCGCGCTTAAAAACGGCGCTTTTATTGCGCCGGAACTATCGTTCGACGGGAAAAAGATCGCATTTGCATGGTGCGAATGCGTCGGTTCGCCCGAACACGTCTCGACCCTGGATCTCTCGCGCGGGCATACGCAACAGGGTCGATGCTATCACATTTTCACGTGCGACGTCGACGGGACAAATCTGCGTCAGATAACCGACGGAACTTGGAACGATATTGACCCGTGCTTCCTACCGAACGGGAGAATGGCGTTCATATCGGAGCGCCGAGGCGGGTATCTGCGCTGCGGTAGGGATTGTCCGAACTACACGCTTTTCGATATGAACCAGGACGGTTCGAAAATGCGCGCGCTTAGTATGCATGAAACCAACGAGTGGGCGCCCAGCGTCTCCAATAACGGACTCATACTCTGGACTCGATGGGACTATATCGATCGCTTTGGATGCATTGCCCACGGACCTTGGACAACGACCCCAGACGGTCGGAACCCGCGCGCTATCTGTGGAAACTACGCCCCGCGACACTTGCGACCCGACGCTGTCCTCGATATTCGCGCTATTCCCGACTCGAATAAATATATCGCGACTGCGGGTCCGCACCACGGGCAGTCTTTCGGATCGATCATTGAAATAGACCCGAACGCGCCGGACGATCCGATTAGCCCTTATACGCGAATGACGCCAGACGTCGGCTTCCCCGAAAGTCAGAATGGCGCTCAAGTTTGGGGCACGCCGTGGCCGCTCGCGGAAGATCTATTCCTCGCCGTCGCAGACTACTCGTTCCAGGTCAACCAAGGGCGTGAAGGCGGCGCCTATATGCCGGGCGATCATGGAATCTATCTCGTAGACGCGTTTGGCAATCGTGAATTGATCTATCGCGATCCCGAGATAGGCGCCTCGACGCCAATTCCGCTCGTCGCGCGCGAAACGCCGCCTATTGTCCCGGGACTCGTCGACGAATCCGAGATTGTCGATCAGCCGTATGTAACGCCGCCGGAGTTTGACGCGCCGCGTCCGCAAGGCGTCGTGGCGATACAGAACGTTTACGCGTCAGATCGACCTTTCCCGCAGGGCGCCAAAGTCGCCGCTATTCGCGTCGTTCAGGTCTTCTGTATGTCCGTGCCGTCCGGCGCGCCTCCTTACGAGATAGGCGTGCGAGAGGCGACCGCGACCGATTCCGTTAAACTCGCGCGGCGCGTCTGGGGCGTCGCGCCGGTAGAAAAAGACGGTAGCGCCGCGTTCTACGTACCCGCTGAGTGTGAACTCTATTTCCAAGCGCTCGACGAAAACGGGGTCGTTTTGCAGTCGATGCGTAGCGGGGTTGCGTTGCGACCAAACGAGCGACTCGCATGCGTTGGATGTCATGAGTTTCGCGAAACGGCCTCCGCGCAACCGGCGGACGCGACCGACGCGTTGCCCTTGGCGTTCAGACGCGAGCCGTCGAACCTGACCCCGGAAGGTCCGGGAACGCAACCCGTCAACTATCCCGAGCTGGTTCAGCCGATTCTTGACAAGCATTGCGTCGAGTGCCACGCGAAGGAG
Source organism: uncultured Planctomycetota bacterium (assembly GCA_900318195.1). GTDB lineage: Bacteria > Planctomycetota > Planctomycetia > Pirellulales > Thermoguttaceae > RUG369. The sequence goes on along the minus strand of ONJR01000121.1, from coordinate 1,438 downwards.
GAGTCTGTCGCTGCCGGCGCTCCTGATCTTTCACGAGCCCCGACGAATAAATATTACGCCTCGTACTGGAATCTCGTTAAGGGCGGGTTCGCCTTCACCGACTACGGCGACTCGTTGCGCACAGTTCCGGAACTATTCGGCGCGAGCGGATCGAAGCTGTATCCGCTAGTTCAGGATCATTACGGCGTTAAACTGTCCGACGCGGAACTGCGGCGCATTGCGCTGTGGCTCGATACGACCTCGAATTTCTACGGCGTATACGAAAAAGAGGGTTGTGAAAAGGAATTTCGCGGCGAGCGCGCGGTTCCAACTTTGGAGTAGGAGGCGCATATGACTGATATTGTACGACTGTTTTTCGTCGTCCTTATAACGGCGTGTTCGTCTGTGATGGGCGCCGAGGTTCATTATTTCGGTCAGACTGACTCCGACGTCGTTAGTGAAACGCCGTATGGCGCGAACGACGCGGCAGGACGCTATGTTCAAGCGGACGACGCGAAGATTTATTACGAAGTTTACGGGCAAGGGGAACCTATCCTCGTTCTGCATGGCGGCGGGGTGGGTTGCGCTTATGAAATGGGACGTTTTATCGACCTGCTCGTCGAGAGGTTTATGGTCATATCGCCGTCGACTCGCGGGCATGGAAGGTCGGAGATTGGGACTGCGCCTATTACCTATGAGCAGAAAGCAAACGATATGTTGGCTGCTGTTGACGCGACGACGGACAAGCCGTTCGTCATCCTTGGTTTCTCCGACGGCGCTTATACGGCTTATAAGATAGCGGCGATGCGACCCGAACGCGTTAAGAAGGTGATTGCGATCGGCGCCGGTGAAAGCGCGTTGGGCGCTAGAAAGTTTCCGAACGCCACGCTAGAAGATTTTGCACGTTTCGATTCCAGATTCATTGACGAGAAGATAGCAATGTGTCCCGAACCGGAAAAACTTCCCGACTTCCTGACTCGATATTACGCGTTCTTTAATAGCGAGCGGATTAGTAAGGAACTTTTTAATAGCGTTCGTTGTCCCGTGCTACTGATCGCGGGCGAACTTGACCAAAACGCGCCCCTCGACACGGTGATCAGCGCTTATAAAATGCTACCTAACGCGCAACTTGCTATTATTGCAAACGCGCCGCATCAGGCGTTCATTACGAATTTCGACGCAGTTTGGGATAACGTCAAACCTTTCTTGCAAGAAAAGACAGCGGAATGAAAGCGATTTTGGCGCGGTAAAACGCGAGAAAAGGAGGGAAGACTGATCGTGCGAGATGAAAAAAGAATTTTTTTTCACAAAAGACCGCTTGACGATTCAGGAATGAACGATAGAATGTACGAACCGTTTGCGCAAGCGGCGGTTGATATTTGACAATCGAGTAAAGTAAGAATCATATACAGTGTGAGAAACCGTTGGAGGTAACGAAAACCTCCAACCTTTGAAGCCA
>ONJR01000066.1 GCA_900318195.1 uncultured Planctomycetota bacterium | reverse complement strand
GAGACGGTTAAGGCGTTCTTCGACGAAGCGCGCGAGCAGACGCACTACGACGACGAGTCGCGAACGACCCGCGAGCTATTCGACAAATACTTTCCGAATCGACCCGACGTCGCGCGACTACTCATGGAGCCGATTACCTACGCGAACGGGTCGACTCTGGAAGACCCCGCGCTTACCTACGGCATCGTCTTCTCGAATTTCATGTCGAAGGGCGTCTTTACGTTCCAGGGCGGAACCGATCTCTTCGTTAAAATGCTGCGCGACGAGCTCGTTAAAAACGGCGTCGATATTGCGCTCAATAGTCCGGTCGAGAAGATTATCGTCGACGACGGTCGCGTCGCGGGCGTTAAAATATCCGACGCGCCAATGACGCTCGAATCTCCTGAGATAGGCGGCGCGCCGAAAGCGCGGTCGCCGCTCGCCGGTAAGACGATCGCCGCGACCGCCGTTCTCTCGAACGCGAATCTTAAGGGCACGATTTTCAATCTGGTCGGACGCGAGTACTTCTCGCGCGAATTCGTCGCTAAGGCGGAAGCGGTGCGACTCAATAATTCGAGCTGCCAGGTCTACATAGCGCTCAAACCTGGCGAGACGCTCGACGAAGAGCAATGCGGCGATCTGCTCTTTACCTCCGTTGCGCCCGAGTTCCGCGCAGATTGGTTGCTTAGTCGCAATATTACGAGCAGGACGTACTCCTTCTACTATCCTAAAACGCGTCCTGGTACTGATCGATACTACGTCGTCGCGAGCTCGAACGCAAATTACGAAGATTGGGCGAATCTTTCAGAAGAAGCGTACGAGACGAGCAAGCGCGATCTGATTGAAACTACGCTCGACGCGCTCGAGAAGTACGCGCCGGGAATACGCAACAAAGTCGCTTATGTCGACGCCGCGACCCCGAAAACGTTTAAAGATTACACCGACCACTGGCTTGGCGCGAGCTTCGGTACGAAATATGAAGGGCTTGCCGTAAGTCGTGGGCTCAGCGAGCAGATTCCGGGTCTGTACCATGCCGGAAGCGTTGGGATCATCATGTCGGGCTGGCTTGGCGCGGTGAATTACGGGGTAATCGCGTCGAACGACGTCGATTCTTACCTCATTGGCTGTAGTAAAGAGTAACGTTTAGGAGAAGATCATGCCCCAGGAAGAATCCTATTTTGACTCGCGCGCGGCAATTTTAGCGTCGATACCGCATCGTCCGCCGTTCCTCTTTATCGATTCAATCCAAAGCTGGACGGACGACGAGATCGTGTGCGCGTACACCTTTAAAGGGGACGAGTTCTTCTTTAAAGGACATTATCCTAATTCCCCGATCGTTCCCGGCGTCATCTTGTGCGAGGCGGCGATGCAGGCTGGCGCGATTTTTACCTCAAAACTGCTCGATTCTGAGACGGCTCAGGGCAAGGTTCCGGTCGTCGGTCGTATGAACGAGGTTAAGTTCCGCAATATAGTGCGTCCGGGTCAGCTCGTCGAGCTCAAAGTAACCTTTAAGGAGCGGATGGCAAGCGCGTACATCTTTCGAGCCAAAGTCTCGTGCGAGTCGAAGACGGCGGTTACCTTTGAGTTCATCGTTACCATGACGGAACAGTCTGCGTAGCCCAACCGACTGAGTCCGCACAATGGACTACACGTATTGTTACGATTCGCCTCTTGGAACCATGACAATGGCGAGCGACGGCGATGCGCTCGTCGGACTCTGGTTCAACGGTCAACGTTTCTTCGGCGCGACGCTAGACAAGCGTTGCGAAACAAGGCGGCTGCCTATCTTCGACGAGACGGCGCGCTGGCTCGATCTCTACTTCGCGAGACGCGCGCCCGACTTTAACCCGAAACTGACGCTCAGAACGACCCCGTTTCGCCGCGCGATTGCCGAGACGACGCGCGCGATTCCCTTTGGCGCCGTTTCGAGCTACGGCGCGATCGCGACCGCATACGCCGAGCGATACGGCGCGCCGCGCGTTTCCGCGCAGGCGGTCGGCGCCGCCGTCGCCCGCAATCCGATTGCGATTATTATTCCATGTCATCGCGTTCTCGCGCGCGACGGCGATCTTAAAGGCTACGCCGCCGGTCTCGATCGTAAACGCGCGCTACTTGAACTCGAGCGCGGCTCGGCGCTACCGACCTCTTTGTTCGCGCCGAATCTCCGAGGACGAAATATTCTCTAGAAATTCTTCCGGCTCGACGAATTCGCATCTGCGCGCCAACGTTCGCGGCAAACTCTCTTGCATCTGTTTCGTCGCGACGAGCTCGCCGTGAATCGTGCGCGGAAAGACGAGAAAACGCGCGTTCGAACGCTCTAATTGCGCGAGTACGGCGTCCCGCGCTTCGACCGAGCCCCCTGCGTACTTCGGGTTCGCAAGTCTTAGGATCGTGTCGGCGCCGACTAGAAAGACGCGATTGGGCAATAGGGTTCCTTTGTCCACAAAGCGCGGCGCGTTCGTTAGCCAGAGCGTCGCGTCCGGCGCTATTTGCGCAAGCGCTCGCGCGCGACGAACGATCGACGTCGGATCGAGCGACGGTTTGTCGACGTTGCGCGCGGAAAGCTCGAAATCGACTCGAGCCGACAAACGATTTGCGCCGTACGTCGCCATACCGACGTGCCCGAGATGCGCTGGATTAAACGAACCCGGTAAGACGCCGATCGCCGCGCGTTCGCGAAAAGGTTCGAGCGAGCAATATTCTTCCGGTCGCCCGTCGCGCCATCGAATAGCGACGGGCGACGCGTCCTCAGGGATAGCGTCGCGCCGACCGTATAGGAACGCGGCGTCCCTGCTCTCGATTCTCGTCCAAGTAATCGTCGCGCCGTCGTTTTCGGAAAGCGGGAAATTCTCGTCGGTCTCGAGTTCAAGCGAGGTCGTTTCTTCGCGCCAAGTCGGCTGAACGAGCTCGCGCGAACGTATGACGAAGAGCGCGGTCGCAAGTATGAAGTCGGCGACGAGACGCTCCTCCTGCGCGCGCGAACGAGCGTTTTTTTCAAGTTTAAGCGCGGCTGTGTAGATTCCCCAACGCGACTGAACGGCGCAAAATGCGCGATGCGCGCCTCTTTTCGGACGGTCGCTCGCGAGGGACGCCGTAGCGCCGAGTCCTAGTACGAACGCGCGTTCGTCGAGTCGTTCTGCGCGCGTCATTGCGACGCTTGCGAGTCGGCGCGCGGTCTCGTCGCTCGTATAACTTTCCGGCTCAAAGCCTAGATACTCGCAGGTCGCGCGTTGCGCGTACGGTACGACGCCCTCGAGAAACGTCGCGGAACCGCCGGGAGTTGCGAGATAATCGGCGATAAATTGGGCGCCGCCGCCCGTCGTCGCAAGTGCGAACGGCGTGTGCGCGCCGCGCAGTTCCATAATTAAGTCGTGTCGCATTCGATCGATCCTCCGGCGCCAGCGCGCCCATAGTATGTGTATTCGCAATTATACGGATTATTTCGTATAGCACAAGTCTTAACTCTTTAAGTTAGCGCTGTCTAACAATTTCAAACGAAAAAAAGAATAATAATTTATCGAAAAATCTCCCAGAGCAGCCATGTTCCTATTACGCTATCATTTCAATTTGTTATAATACCGGCGTCCGCGCGTCGACTAGTCGATATGCGCGTTCATTTCGCAAGAAAGACGCAATTATTTTAACGGTGGGAACCCGAAGGAAGCCAAAATGCAGGAGACTCTCGAAAAGACCAAAGAAATGGTCGACTATCTGGCGTCAGTCAATCAGATCTTGAAGAATAATAACAACGATCCTTCCCGATTGATTCCTATACTACAGCAGATTCAGGAGGAGAAGAAATACCTCTCGAAGGACGTAATCAGCTACGTAGCGACCTCGCTTGGCGTGCCGGTTGCGCACGTCTATGGAGTCGCGACGTTCTACGCGCACTTCTCGCTGAATCCGAAAGGCAAGCACATCATTCGGCTCTGCGACGGCACGGCGTGCCACGTCAAGAAGTCGCACGGCATTCTCAACGCGCTTTATGAAAAGCTCAATCTTTCCGACTCTAAGCGCACGACCGACGACTTAAACTTCACAATCGAGCTCGTAAGTTGCCTGGGCGCCTGCGGACTCGCGCCCGTTATGGTCGTCGACGGCGAAGTGCACGGTCAATCGACTCCAGCGCTCGCCAACGAGATTATCGATAAGATCGTCGCCGAAGAAACCGCCGCGAAAGGAGCTAACTAATCATGAGTCTCATCAATTTGGAAGCGATAGCGGAACAGTATAAGAAGAGCGTCTCGAAGTTGCAACGCCGCATTATTGTCTGCGGCGGCACAGGATGTATTGCGAACGGCTCGCTTAAAGTGCGCGCCGCGCTACAAGCGGAACTGGAAGCGCGCGGACAGCACACTACGGTCGAACTCGACGAAGAAGAGGGCGCCGAGCCGTTCGAGGGCACGTATCTCTCGAAGAGCGGCTGTCAGGGGTTCTGTCAGCAGGGTCCGCTCGTACGCATTGAACCGGAAGGAATCTTCTACTGCCACGTGAAGCCGGAGGACGCGTCGGAAATCGTCGAGAAAACGCTTCTTAACGGCGAGATTGTCGAGCGACTGACCTATCTCGACCCGAAGACGAAACAACGTCGACCGCATGAGAACGAAGTCGAATTCTACACGAAACAGACGCGCGTTTTGCTCAAAAACTGCACGATCGAGCCAGAAAACGTCCAGGAGTACGTCGCGAACGGCGGATACGTCGGCGCGAGAAAAGCGCTCGCCATGACCCCGGAAGAGGTATATCAGATCGTGCTCGACTCCGGTATTCGCGGACGCGGAGGCGCCGGGTTCCCGACTGGTTTGAAGTGGAAGTTCACGCTCGCGAGTCAGAGCGATAAGAAATACGTCGTGTGCAACGGCGACGAAGGCGACCCCGGCGCGTTTATGGATCGTTCCGTTATGGAAGGCAACCCTCACGCAGTGATCGAGGGTATGATGATCGCTGGTAAAGCGATCGGCGCGGACGAGGGCGTCGTTTACGTGCGCGCGGAGTATCCGCTCGCGGTGCGCCGTATGCAGCGCGCGGTTGAGGACGCGAATAAACTCGGCGTGCTGGGCGAGAATATTTTTGGAACCGGTTTCAACTTCCAGGTTCGCATAATGGAAGGAGCGGGCGCGTTTGTGTGCGGCGAGGAGACGGCGTTGCTCGCGTCGGTCGAGGGCAAGCGCGGTATGCCGACGCCGAAACCGCCGTTCCCGGCTCAAAAGGGATTGTACGGTAAGCCGACGGTGATTAATAACGTCGAGACGCTTGGGCAGATTCCGTACATCTTGCGCGAGGGCGCCGCGAAATATCGCGAGGTTGGTCCGGAGAATTCCCCTGGTACGAAGACGTTTGCGCTTACAGGACACGTTGCGAACACGGGTCTGATCGAAGTTCCTTTCGGAGCGACGTTGCGCGATATCGTCTACGACATCGGTGGCGGCGTGATCGATAACGACGGGAATATAACGGACGACGATTTCAAAGCGGTGCAAATTGGCGGACCGTCCGGCGGGTGCCTTACGCCTGAAGTTCTGGATCTCAAGTTGGACTTCGACTCGCTTAAACCGACGGGCGCGATCGTCGGCTCCGGCGGTCTCGTCGTCATGAATAAGCAGACGTGCATGGTGCGCATTGCGCGGTTCTTTATGCAGTTCACGCAGAACGAGTCGTGCGGCAAATGCGTGCCGTGTCGCGAAGGTACGAAGCAAATGCTCGCGCTCATGGACGATATTATCGAAGGACGCGCGACCGGCGAGACGCTCGAGTTGCTCGAAGAGACCGCCAAAGCGGTGCAACTCGGGTCGCTATGCGCACTCGGTAAGACGGCGCCTAATCCCGTCCTCTCGACCCTCAAGAATTTCCGCGAAGAGTACGAAGCTCACGTCTTTAAGAAGATTTGTCCGACTGGCGAGTGCAAAGCGCTTGCGCGTCCTGAAATCGACCCCGAGAAATGCAAGGGGTGCGCAATGTGCGCGAAGAAGTGCCCGGTCGGCGCTATTTCCGGCGAGCTTAAGAAGCCGCATTCGATCGACGCAGATAAGTGCATTAAGTGCGGCGCGTGCAAGTCGACGTGTAAATTTGGCGCAGTTAAAGGACTCTAAGGGTTAAGGGGAAGAGAGACAATGACGGATAAAAAAATCTTAACGGTCAACGGACGCGAAGTCGAATTCGACTCCGAGCGCAATCTACTAGAAGTTATACGCAAAGCCGGCGTCGAGATTCCAACCTTCTGCTACCATTCCCACCTTAGCGTGTACGGCGCATGCCGACTGTGCCTCGTCGAGGTCGAAGGACAGAACGGTCGTCCGAATATGATTATGGCGGCCTGCTCGACCGCGCCCGCGCAGGGAATGGTGATTCGGACAGAAACGAAAGACATCCGCGCGATGCGCAAAATTGCGGTCGAGCTACTGCTCGCGAATCACGATATGGACTGTCCGACTTGCGTGCGTAGCGAGAACTGCAAATTGCAGGCAGTCGCGCGTCAGCTCGGGGTCGAGAAGATACGGTATAAGCGCCTTCAGAAAGAGAATCTTAAGCCGGTCGACACGAGTTCGCCTTCGATCCAGCATGATCCCAACAAGTGCGTTCTCTGCGGCGACTGCGTGCGCGCGTGCACGGAAATTCAGGGAATCGGCGCGATCCACTTCTCGAAGCGCGGCTCGAACGCCGAAGTCTTGCCGGCGTTCGGTCAAGGTCTCGGCGACGTTGAGTGCGTGAACTGCGGTCAGTGCGCGGCGGTCTGTCCAACGGGCGCGCTCGTGCCGAAGCAGGATCGCGATCGCGTTTGGGACGCGCTTTACGACAAGTCGAAGACGGTCGTTGTCGAAGTAGCGCCGGCCGTCCGGTTTGCCGTTGGCGAGGCGTGGGGAGCGAAGCCGGGCGAGAATTATTCCGGTAAGTTGGTCGCGGCGCTCAAGCTCATGGGCTTTAAGCACGTCTACGACACATGCTTTACCGCCGATATGACGATCTTTGAAGAAGCGACCGAGTTTATCGATCGTTTTACGAAGAAGGAGAATCTACCGCTCTTTACCAGTTGCTGTCCCGCGTGGGTTAAGTACTGCGAGACGTACTACCCGGAAATGTTGCCGAACGTTTCATCGTGCCGATCGCCGCAAGGGATGTTTGGCTCCGTTGCGAAGAACGTCTTGCCCGAACAGTTGGGCTGCAAGCGCGAGGATTTGGTCGTCGTCTCGATCATGCCCTGTACGGCGAAGAAGTTTGAAGCGCAACTGCCAAAATTTAAGGTGAACGGCGTTCCGGAGACGGATATCGTTATAACGACGAGCGAAGTTCAACGCATGATCGGTTCGCTCGGTATTAAACTCAACGAGCTTGAACCTGAGGCGTTCGATATGCCGTTAGGGTTCGCGACCGGCGGCGGTATTATCTTCGGCGCGTCTGGCGGCGTAATGGAAGCGGCGTTGCGCTATGCGGTTGAGAAGGTAACGGGTCAGCCTCTGAAGTCGGTCGACTTCAAGGCGGTGCGCGGTATGGACGCGATTAAAGAGGCGACGCTCTCGACCCCCGCCGGCGACGTTAGCGTCGCGGTCGTGCATGGTCTAGCGAACGCGAAGAAGGTTATCGAACGCGTTAAGAGCGGCGAGAAGCATTACGACTTCATCGAAGTCATGGCGTGTCCCGGCGGCTGCATTTCCGGCGGCGGTCAACCTCATGGAGTAACCGACGCGATTCGTCGTCAGCGTCAGGCTGGCACGTACGTCGCCGACAAAGCGGCGCAACTTCAGAAGTCGCAGGACAACCATTGGGTCGAAGAGTGCTATAAAGAGCATATAGGCGGCGGTCCTGGCAGTCATCGCGCGCACGAGATTCTGCACACGAGCTATCAGAATCGCAGTCAGATTTTCGACGCGAAAATTCCTGCAATGCGCGGCTCCGACGCCAAACGCGTGCCGATCGTTATTACCGTGAATGCGGAAACGAATCCCGAGTTGGGCGAGAAGTACGTCAATCTCATTAGCGACTACGTAACCGCGAAGGGTTACGCGAGCGCGATCGACCTCGACGTCGCGTTCACTTCGCGCGAGCATGAGGTCGTCGTTATCGACACGGTCTCCGTCGACGATCTCGCCTGCGAGTCGGCGCTTGCGAGAATCCAGACTGCGATCGACGACGCCGTCGCCCTGTTGCGCGCGTAATTCTCCACGTTAGTAGCCCTGCATAAAAAGAGCGTTCCCCTAAAAAGGAGAACGCTCTTTTACTTTACCGCGCACGATTCTGTGAACGACCGAGTTCTTATTGTCCCGATGATTCCGCGCCGACCGCTACGTATTTCGCAAGGTATTCGTCGAGTTTGGCGAAGAAGAGATCCGTTTTATCGGGATCGTTCGACAGCATATGCCCGGAATTGGGGAATTCGATATAGTCGTACGCAATCCCAAAGCGATCAAACGCGTCCGTTAGACGTTTCGCGCTCTCGAACGGAACGATTTTATCCTGCGCCCCGTACGCGCATAGTGTGGGCGGCGTATGCTCGTCGACGAGCGCGTCCGGAGAGATTAGTTTGAGCGGTTTCTTGTACTCACCGTTCGTCATCATATCGGCGGTTATTTCGGCGCCCGTCATGAACTGCACCCAAGCCGCTGAGAATTGCGCGATTTGCGCCGCGTTCATACGATTCTTACCCCACACCTCGGGCTCAAAGGTCGTCGGACCGACCATTTGAATCACGCATTCGACCGGCGCCGGAGACTCGCGACCGTCCCGGTACGCGTAGATCATTGCCAGGCACGCGCCCGCTGAAAGACCGCCGATCGCCATCTTCTTAATGGGGTACCCGCGCTTGGTCGCCTCGGCTACTACGATCGGAACGCTCGACTTAATCTCGTTCGTCATATCTGTTAGATTCACGACGTTGTCCCGCTTGCGAAGCGTGTAGTTAATTCCCGCGCCGACAAAGCCCTTCGACGCGAAGTATTTCAACCACCGACGGTCGTCCCTCTTATCGCCGCCCGTAAACCCGCCGCCGTGGATAAAGACAACGAGTCCGTAGCCGTCGCGCGAGGCGTCCGCCGGTAAATAGAGATCGTAGTTGTTCAGCTCGCCCTCGCCGTACGCGAGGTCTTCTACGACCACGCCGACCGAGTCGTTCCATTCGACGTTCAGATGATCGGCGGCGTACGAGACCTGAAAGAATACTGCGCTCAATAGCGCGAACGCGCAACATAGCGAGATTGCGAGGAATTTAGTCGTTTTCATCATAAAAGCGCTTCCTAATACGGGAATAAATGAGACGAAGGTTAGCGTGAGCCGAGCAAAGCTTCATCTTCGTCGACCTGCGCCGCTTACCGTCGTCGACGCGTCGATATAGCGCGCAACGCGCTACTTTTTCCAAGACGCGTGCCGCGACGCTTTTGTTACGAAAGATTTCGTTTCGCGAGACGCGTTAGACTCGAAGCGGCGGCTACGACTCTTGTTTGGCAATTTGATCCTCGAGGATGAAATCGATAATCAAAACAAACGAGTCTGGCTGAAGCGCGTTTATTCTTAAATCCCGGTCTGAACTCTTGCGTTGATACGGAGTAAGAGTAACACGGGTTAGACGCCCCAGTTTTTGTACTTTACACGCCTTGACCAGATTTACAAACCTTAGAATGGTAACAATGATTACTGCCAATACCCAATCAGATCGTACAACGTCTGATTGAACTAAGACGCTATACGACGTCAAACAAGCGGCAATTTGAGAATTCGTCTTTACGGCGTGGTATGAATCTCCGAATAATCCCTAGCTTGCGAAGACTGCGCCTCTTCCTCTGTAACGTGGTAAATATAGATCGAGTATCCCACGACTGCTATTGGGCGAATGCGTAAGAACTGGTCGTAATCACGATCTGGACGAAGTAAGTTGTTCACCGAAATCGCGTGCCATCCCGGTCGAAAGGATGTGAGAAAAGACTTGACTTTCGGCGAAATTTCATGACAGGGATAGCTGCCGTCTAAATCGATACTAATCGCGTCGACGTCATGCCTATTTTGTAACCATTCTGCAAGCCTAAAGTAATTCTGCCCCCAGTCGAGATTAGACCCCAGTAGCCATCGCGAGCCGTCCCGAGCGGGGCGCGTAAGGCAATCGTGTAGCTTGACGAACGTTGAGGATTCGTTTTTGACGGGACTAAGCGGGAATTGCAATTCTGTAGACTTGGGTTTAAAAAGCGAGGTTAATTCGTTAAAGTGCGCAATCTCATTCGGATAGTAGAGTAGAAAACTTGAAAGCGACCATATTCCTAGGGTAACGCAAGCGCCTCGCAATAGAGTTACGACGCGGCGGCGAGAACAGGTTGCAACGCTTTGTGAAAAGAGACGACCAATTCTCGACACGGCTACGATAAAGAATGGCAACGCCGGTAACACGTAGCGAGAATGAATTGAAAAACCTGTCTGCGAACTGACAAATAGAATGAGCGCGAGACCAGGAAGCCAAAGAATAAGTTCGTCTCGCCACGACGTTCTAAAACGCGCTGACGAAAGCGCAAGGATAATCGCAATTAAGAGGAGCGCGAGAGTTCCCGTTGGCGTTTTAATTCCGAGCGCGCAAAGGTAATAGTTAAACCAGCCGTGTTCACGCTGCTCGCCTCGAAAATATGATCCAGTCAGACCGGTCTCGAAATCAAGACGCTGACAGTCGATTCCGAGAAGATAGTCGCGCGGTAACGGAACCGGCAACGCCCCAAGCCAAGCGTCGGCGAATCGATTGCCAACGCCAGTTTCCATTCCTGAAAAGAGCCGCGAATGAAATGCATAGTCTTTCAGCGGCGTCATCGTCCCTTTAAAAAGATAGCCTGCGTTTAAAACTAAAATACTAGGAAGATATATTAAAACGAATAATTTAATAGCAGAGCGACCGAACGTCTTGCGTCGAACAGAACGCGTGAGACGATGCGTTAGGAAAATCGCTAGCGTAAGCGGATAAAAGATTAAAAGAGTAAATTTGGTAAGCTGCGCTAGTCCTAGTAGTACGCCAACGCGAAAAGTCCACGAGTCGTCGTTAGAGGAGAGCCAATAGTGGAACGCCGCGAAGGTCGTAAGCGCAAGCGCCGCGCTAGGAACGTCGGAGCCCAGGACGCCGCCGTAGCCGAATAGCATTGGCGAAAAGAGCCATAAAAGGGACGCTACGAGTCCGCAGGGGCGACCGAAAAGCCAGTTCGCGTAAAAGTAACAGGTAAAGATTCCAAGAATCGAAAACAAAAGGTTGGCGAAGCGCGCTATCCGGACGTACGTTAAATGGTTGGCATTCTTTTCGAGAAAGAGATCGCCCGCTAGGTATTCAACGCGCGTCGAACGATCGACGCCATAATCGAAATTCGAAGGCGTGCGCAGATCGGCGCTCAACAGCAGAGGAAGAGCGGAAACTGCGTCCGGTAAGGGCGGACTGACGCGAAAGACCGAGAAGTCCCCGTTGATAAGCTTGGCAAGTCCCGACGCCAGTCGCGCGTGTTCGTTGTAGACGTAGGAATTGCTAAAAATCGCGAACGTCTGCAGTAATACGCAAAGTATAGCAAGAAGGAACGGGACAATGAACGCGTTGATTCTCCGCCGCATTGCGCCGCAATGTCTGTTCCGGTTCAAACTACTACGTGCAGCGTCGCATAATTCTGTGTTTCGATCCAGGTTCACGAAGTTCTTCTCTGAACTGTCCATTGTGTGATATGGAATGCAATCCGAAAGTCAAGAGCAATAATAATCGTAATCAAACGGAGGTTTGTTTAACGTCGTTCTGTAATAGAACGACGTCTATGGCGTTTGAAACGTATTTTGCAGATCTTGGTCGTTATGTTGAGGGGAAGTCGACGTCTCCTCATTAATCTCGTTTTCCTTAACGTCGTTCGAGTAACTTCTCGAACGTACAGGACGTGGAATAGCGGTTATTCTAACGGAATAACGTTCTATCTTTTCGCCGCATTGGACTGAATAGGTAACCGTTTGGTCATATTCTGAGCTTCCTTTGGGCGGTAAAATATTGACAGACAGCGGAACGGTTGCGCCGGGCGACACAACGATTGGCAACGACTCGACCGTTGCACAGACGCAACTCGTTTCTGCCGTGAAGACCGTAATTGGACGGTTCGTCAGGTTTTTCAAAGTAAATGAGCCCTTTGAGACGCATTCTTCGGCACATTCGCCCAATTCTAATATTCGGGGAGAAACGCTACATAATCTCCCTTGAAAACGGTCGTCGAGTTCACGATCCTTTACTAGGAAAAAGTAGCAGGTTAGCGCCGCGATAAGGAAGATCGTGAACCCAAGAAAAAAAGCGCCGCGATACGTTACGTCTATCTTTTTCATATTGCCTCCTGAGGATTCTATAAGTTAGAGTATCGCTGAATTCATGCTCAACAGAAACACCGCCGCTAAACAGACGTCTTGTCTTGCTGAATTTCTGCATTTGTTTCCGAATCGACAGTTTCAAATTGAGACTTCCTGCGCCGATTCCAGTTTCGGAACGCTAAATAGAGGAGAAAGAAGCCGCACGCAACGATAGTTGCTCGTAGCGCAGTATGTGATCTAGTGAATTTAGGTTCGGGAAAGCCATAGTGCGAGAGATAGCATTCTTTTTCATTTAACCCTGTGAAGGTTGGATCGAAGTTTAGATCGTAATGAATGCGAAGGTTATTATAGCCGCATATTTTATCAGGAATCGTATCTTCGATTGATACTGGAAGCGGTATAGTGGATTTAGAAAAGTCATACTCAATTGTTGTTACAACATGTACGTCGAGTCGAACTTCTTTTCCATCCACAATGTCACAGAGTCCATTTTCGATGATATCAACCTTTTTGACGACCCACATATGGTCAGGGAGAAGGTATACAGTCCCTCTACGGAGAAGGTTGCTGGAAAAGTGTGGTTCTGTCCCGGAATATTCAAATTGGACTTTGTATTCGCGCAGGTCGCCTTCGTATACTTCTTCTACGTCTATAATCTGAAATAAATCGTCGTCGAGGAAAGGGGGGAGAAAGATTCCTTTGGGTTCTAGTTTTAGACCAAAACAACTGGTAACTGATTGAACAATGGCGCTGTCGTAATCCTTGGGATTACGTCGATGGTCTAGGTAATCGTATTGGTTATAAAGGCGTTTTTCATTCTCTTTGACGTACGAAATTTCATATTCCTTCGCGTCGTTTAAGGCTAGCTTGAAAGAGTATTTTTTATTACGAGCAAAGATTTCTCGCTCTGCGTATCCTTCAACTTTCCCGTCATTATTGATTTCGACGAGAGCGTAAGGATACTGAATGTAAAATGTGGTTGGCGGCTCTGATTCTTGCAGTTTACCGTCGTCATATAGTTCGCGCGAATAGGTAAACTTAACTGTCCGAAAGCGCTCTAGGTATTCTCGCCATACTTTCGGCGCCTCTCGTAGCAACTCGTCTTTGAGCGTCTTGTCGGCGGCTACCGAGTTAGGAAGCGTTGCGCCGGACAAGAAGAGCCATAGGATGAGCAAAAAACGCGCTGTCTTCCAGGTAAACTGATGCGACTGAGGTGTAGAGCGGTGTCTTAATGATTGCATTGGGCGCCTTTCTTATATCGCGACTGAAAGGTATAAAGGGGGGATAAATAGGGTGAAAATGATTAGGGCGTTCAAACAGGTAATATTCTTCGTCTAGCAACGTTATACACAGCGTCTAGGAAACAACAATATTTAAGACAAGTAAACAAGTGTATGTTAACCTCTTTATTACGTGTTTCCTAGACTTCTTTGTAGGAAATCGCCCTGACCGCTAGTACTGAAATCGTACGGTACATTATTGGGTTAATTCATGTGAGGCGATCAAGGGCGCCGACTTAGAACCAGGGCGGGTACGATTTGCACTTCTTGTCGTTGAGCACGCTTGGAGTATTATGATCCTACAACCTGACAATTGCAGGCTTCAAGCATACCTTCGACGGTATAAACTCCGACACATTTCTTGGCGGTGGCTTCTCTGGACGACTTACGACAGCCGTTGTCGTAGCACGATTTTACCCGTAGTATACATAGCTGATCGTTAGGTTCTTTGGTTGTCCCCTGTGCGTAGACAGATGAAATAAAGCTACTCGCCGCGACAATAGCGAAAAAGAGCGCGCCCGCAAGCAGAACGCCCTCGACGAAATCAGGTAAATAATGTTTCATGAGTACAACTCCATCGAAACCAGGTTAGTGAATAGCGACGCAGTCAATCACCCGTAAAAAAGTTGCGCTTGTAACAAGCGAACGTACGCCAGTATACCTGCTCACCAGACAAAGTAAACAAAAAACCGCGAAAAATCCATGAATTACTCGATATTTTATGAATTAGGAATGAACAACGGTTGAAAATATGTAAGCTAGGCAATGTGTAATATGGTTTTTGAGCGGAGTCGCTCTACTGGAGTGTCGGCGGCGGGACCGCTTTTCCTTCAAGTTGATTCTTTTGTTCTCCTGGCTCGTATACGCCGTAAAACGGCACGTTAATATCCATCCATAGATACAACCTTCTCCGATCGCTATCGGCGAGTCCAATTGACGCGTGATTTTCGTCGTCGAGAATACTTGACAGCGGTGAAATATCGGCGCCGCATTCGCCTGGTCTCGTAACGATTTCACGATAGGTATTGCCGCCCCATTCGTACCATTTCAAATAGCGCGCGAGTTGCGCGTAGCTTTTGACGTAGGGCTGTTCGAGCTCGCCGGTGAGCGTCGGCGAATAGGCGTTTGCAGAGCCGTCGTGGCATCTTACGCAGTTACGATCAAGTATCGGCTGTACAAAGCGAGGATAAGAGAAAGGTCGCAGGTCGTCTTCAGCCGGAATCATCGTTGACGGCTCGCGCAACGAGGCGAGCGCTCGGTTGGTATTGGCGTTAGCGAGCGTCGTTTGCGTCTGTTCGTGGCATCCGACGCATCCGCGGTTCTCGCCGGGTTGAAGATAGACGATACTGCGCATTGACTGAACGGCGCGCCCAGTTTCATCGAGCGCTTGGAAGTACAGCGGAACTTTGGCGGGCGCTTGGAAATGCGCGCTTCCATCCTCTTCGACCGGTACGGTTCCTAGAACCATGCGCGCGTTAGCGGAACCTGGCAGTCCAATTCGCGGACGATCCGATTGATAATCAGGCGCTTTTGGCAGTAATTGAACAATACGCAATTCCTTAATCTTACGGTCGCTCGGTAGCGGCATGAGCGACTCGTAGACGTTCGAGAGGACAAAAGTTCCAGTTTCAGAACTTGCGTTTTCGTCTAGCGCGGACGGTCGTAGCGCGGGCTTTTCTCGCGCGACTAACGGAGTGGGATAGAGGCACGACTCTTGGTTGGCGTCGTTCTGATAGAGTAGTTCAAGACCGCCAAACCGATCGGCGTAATAGATTCCCAATTTCCCGCAGGATTTGGTTCCCGCAAGATAGCCGCCTAGCGGATCGTGGCTATAGGACGCTAACCATACGTCTTCTGAAATAGGGAAAGGGCTGAAAAAATATTGTTGACAGACTTGATCGCCAGTAGCCGGTACTTCGGGACATGGAATATTGGGCGTGAGACGCTCGATGGAAGACAAATCGTCTTGCCCCGTATTCGAATCGTAACGCGCCTTAGCCGGATCGAATAGTAAGACAGTACCCCCGACGTCGAGATGATGCGCGCCCCCTATGAACATAATTTTATTGGAGTTGGGAACCTCTTTCGCTTGATAACACGCGTTGACGTCGAACGTGTAGTTGCCAAATAAACTTGAGGAATTGGTTCCGTCGGGATTAGTCGTCCACAGTCCATGATGTTTTGACGCCGCGCGATCTACGTAATCCCATCGCGTATAAAGAATTCTCCCGTCTTGTAAGAAACTTGGCTGCCATTCGTTTGTTTCATGGTAGGAAAGCGTCGTTACCGATTTATCATGGTTTAGACGATGCAACGTATGTACGTTTAACGGCTCGTAATGTCCGTGGCATCTTCCGTAGCCTCCGCGTCTCGTCGACATGAAGACGACGGAGCCGTCGGGCGCTTCAACGGGATCGAAATCGTCTTCACAACCGTCTGTTAGCCGTTCGACTTTACGATTGTCGAGCGTCATTTTATAGATGTGAAATTTGCCGTCCTCGATCTTCATGTAATTTGAGCTGAAGTCGTCGATATAGGGTCGCTTCATGAGCTCGTCCACATTGGTTTTTTGGACGTCCTCGCCTTGTGTCTTGGAGAAATCGGCGAATGAGAAATAGATCGTCTTGGCGTCGTACGAGAGCGAGAGCGTTTGAAAGACGCCGCGCGGAAAAAGTCCGGTAGTGAGCGGTTCCACGTCAAAAGATTTGCCCGGGTTCGTAAGCAAATAGACGCCGCCGCCATGCATTCCGCAGGCGTTATAGTAATAGGATAAATACTCATGAAGCATTTGCCAAGTAAAACGTTCCTCTTGTAGAAAAACGATCGGCTGCGACGAGACGGTCGGGTTAGCTAGCGCGGCGTCTCGTAACTTTATGCGCAATGCGAGGTACTGTTCGCGTATCTGCTCTTTCGTACTCTGTTCGGCGTTCTGCAGAAAGCGTTTAGCGCCGTCGCGCGCTCGCGTTAGTTGCGCGCTCTTCTCCGCGTCGCGCCAGTCTTCCTCTTGGAGCCACTGAATGAACGCGTCCGCTCTTGCGACGAGCGCTTCTAACGCGTCCCGCTCGTCCAGTTCGCGACCGAGGTCGCGCTCTTGACGTTCCCAGTCGTTGATAATTGCATTCTGGTACGCGTCAGGTTTAACGTCATTCGACTCTTGACAGAGCGCGTTCGTTATGAAAGAGAGCGCTAACGACGACGCGCCAAGCGCTAGCGATATTATGCACGATGGTTTCATTGCGTTAGTCCTCGCATTGCGGTTTGTTTATTGCCGTTGTGGAACGCCAAACGTTAATTGTCGTTTTCCGCTAGGAATTCAAGCAGTTTGCCAGTATCGCCCTGGTACGAGTGCGCGGCGACGACTCGTTTCGTCTTACGGTTCATATAGAGTAGCTGTCCGTACGCGCCTCCTTTAGTGAACGCGACTCCCTCGGAACCTACTGGATACAGTTCAAAGGTTCTGTCAAAGGCTTCGTCGACAAAGCGCTTCGACAGTATCCTTTTCCCGTTATAGACGCCGTCTTGAACGTACAGAAGTCCAAGCTTTGCCATATCCTCGGTACTAGAGTAGAACCCCGTCGCGCCGATCGGATAACCCTCTGGATCCGTTGAAAAAGCATACTCCGCGAACTCTAGCGGATCGAGTAATTCCCTAATCATAAACTCGTTGAGTTTTTCACCGCATTTTTCCGACGCGATACGCGACGCCAGATAAAAGGTTGCGTCGGTATAGACGTACTTTTCACCAGGCGCGTATTTTAGCGGATCGCTGAGAACGATTTTAAGAAAGTTGCGATCCCAGCGCGCCGAGTTTTCCGCGTCGATATCGAGAAAACCAGCTTTTCCGAACCCTGTGCGATGCCGAATTACGTCGGAAATTTTAACGTCGCGCCATTTTGGATCGAACTCCTCGGGAAAATAGTCTTGTAGAATCGGATAGATCGGCTCGTCGATATCGAGCAGACCTTTGTCTTCCATGATACCGAGCGCGGTAACTGTAAATAGTTTCGCGATGGAATAGGCGTTATGACATCTGATATTCTCGCGAATAACGGCGGAATTCGTTTCGCCGTTGAAGATTTCGACGATCGTAAAGAAATGATCGCCCTGCGCGCGCGCGAGCTTCTCCAGTTCGGGGAGTAACGATTCGTTGTGTTTCAATTGGTTGTCGTCCGTTCGGTTAGGACTCTCTGCGTACCCCTGCGGCGTAGCTAATACGCACGCAAGACCGACCAGGGTTAGCGCGATAGATAGTCTCATTGCGTTGCTCCTAATGAGATAGAAAATACTTCTTACGTCCAATACGGGCGCGTTTTATTATGAATACGCCTTGTTGTAACCTGTTATTAGACAGGCGCGAGCGTCGCCGCCATGCGACGACGCTCCTGATTCGCTGCGTTGCAAGTCAATTAACGTCGATTATTTTTCAATCGGTAGGAATTGAACGGCGTCGACGATAACGTGCCCGTTCGTTCCTTTCGCGTAGACGTCGACGGTCGCTTTACCGTCGTCGCCGACTTT
The DNA here is from genome assembly GCA_900318195.1 of uncultured Planctomycetota bacterium. Taxonomy (GTDB): domain Bacteria; phylum Planctomycetota; class Planctomycetia; order Pirellulales; family Thermoguttaceae; genus RUG369. The sequence goes on along the minus strand of ONJR01000066.1, from coordinate 3,743 downwards.
AATCTTACCAAGTTCAACGAAGAGTCCGTCGATTTTCGGCTCAATTCTTTCGTTGACGGTCGTTTCAATTCTCATTGCGGACGATTTTACGGTAACCGGTATGTTGGTCGCACGATTGCTGTGAGGCGGATACGAGAAGTTGACGGCGTACACGCCCGGCTGAAGGTTCTCGAATTCAAATCGAACCGATTTCCCGTCCTTATTTGCGTTGTCGTCGTGAATGTAATCGACGTCGACGTATTTATGCGTAACGTTGCCAGAAACCCATTCGCCCTTGACGGTCGCCTTCGCATTATCGATAACGACCCCTTTGAGCGACCCTGAGCGGATCGTTTTGGGCGCGTGTTCATATTCGAGAACTTGTCCGTCGTCGAGTAGTCTTGCGCGTAGCTTAGCATAGTCAAGATCCTGAGGCGCGATCGCTTCGTCGAGGGACAGACACGCCGCAGTTCCGGCGCTCTGACCCAGCGCCATAAATACGGGCTCCATACGAATGGAGCCGAAAGCAATGTGGGTGCAACTTACGCAGAGCGGTACGAGTAGATTATCGCATTCCTTTTTGGGCGGGATGATTGCGCCGTAGTCGATGGGATAGGGCGCGCCGGGATTGACTTGCACGTCGCCTTCATTGCGCACGGTCGGTCGACCTTGCTCGTCGATTGCGACGTAGCGCTGGATATTGTGCGAATCCATATTGTACGAGCCCATTCCAATCGATCGCGGCGTGTCGTCAAGATATCGCAGATGTCGTTCTGAGACGACGAAATCGCTTCTCATGCGTCGCGCCTCGCGCACGTACATTTGTTTGGGCCAGTTGTCGTTGTCGACGAACTCGTCTTTGGCGAGTCCCCACTTATTGTATTCGTCGCGTATCTTCTGCGGCACGCGTTCGTTATGCTGTAGCGTCCATAGTAGACCCTGCTGCCACTTGAGATGCTTTTGGTAGATCTCTTCGCGTTCTTCGTAGGACGCGTCTGGATAGCGATAGCTTCCGCCAATGAGATCGGTCGAGACCGCCTTGTTGTTATTGGAGTCTGTTTTATAGTTCGGCATCGGCGAGAAGGTCATGAAAACATTTTGACCGGCTTCGATCGAGCGTAGCAGCAGCTCGTAGTCTATCTCTCTGTAGCCTTCCGGCTTCTCAATTGGTTTGAGGTTCTTGGGATCGTTGGTGAGGCACATTCGCAGACAGTACGCTTGAACGAGATTGTCCGCCTCGCCGTCCTTGCCGCTGATCTTGTCGCTTACGTAGGGAAGAAGTCCGCTTTCAGGTTTGCCGCGCTCGACGTAAGGATCGACGAACCCCTCAAACTGATGGTAAATAGCGCGCGCAACTTGTACGCCGTCGAGCGATTCGCCAAACTCGGCGTTAGCCTCGCGACCGACGACGTAGGAGACGCCCGACGCCGCCATGAGGTCGCCTTCGTAGGTCGCGTCGATAAAGCGCTTGCCGACGAAAGTCTTACCTGACAGCGTGGAGATCGATTTGATCGTCGCGTCGTCCTTAACGACGCCCTTGTCGCGATCGAGTTTCTCGTTCTTGAAGACAGGAATCTTATATTCGCGGACGAAGTCTTCAAAGATCTTCTCCGCGACGCTCGGCTCGAAGACCCACATCGTCTGCGTGTCATTGTCAATTCCACGACCGCCTTGACCTGGAATGCCGTTCTCCTTCGGCATTTTCTGGAACGTCCATGCCTCTTCGTTCTGATAATATTTCCATAGTCGATGGTAGAATTCGCGCGACAGTCCTCCGACGACCGCGCGATTGCCGGAGTCGGTCGCGCCGAGACCGCCGCTCGAAAGTCCGCCCAGATGCGCGTCCGGCGAGACGATAACGACCGTCTTGCCCATTTTAACGACTTGCACGGCGGTCGTTACCGCCGCTGACGTGCCGCCATAGACGACAACGTCGTAGGAACCGGCGTCAGACGCCATGACCGACGACGCGATCGAAAATAGCGCGACGAACAAGAAAGAGATATAGTTTCGGTATGTCATCAGCATGAATAGGGTTAAAGGTTATATAAGGTTAATAAATTTGACGAACGACACGCGCCGCTGATTGAGGTCGACGGCGCGAGCAATTTGACGATGAAAATATTCTGTCGGACGTTAGTTGCTCGAAAGCGAGTATTTTTCACCGCAGTTTGCAGAAGAAATCGAAAGGTAGACGTTGTCTGAGATCGTGTCGGAAACGAAATGTACTGAACCGTCCGCCATTGAGACGTTCACACCGCTCGGATGATGACTCGTCCATAGACTCGCGACACGGAATGGACTGAACCGACCTGTGCCGCTGGTGGTCGACGTGTCGCCGCGTGATTTCGCTTGAATACCTGCATTAATATAGAACGCAGTCTTGCCGAATTTCACAGAGCAGGTAAGCCAATATCCGTTGTTGGGCGACTGGTAATCTGAGCCTGCGGCGCTAACGTAAGTTCCTCGATGCCAGCCTCGGAAGCCTTGATAGTCGTTCCAGGACGATTCGAAGAACAAAACTGTATTGGAGGTGCCGTCAGTAGCAAAAGACAAGTTGCGATGGTAGCCAACCGTTAGCAACCCATTGTCGCAAATGCCGCCGCTATCGCTACGGGTCGTAATAACTCCATATTTACCAGCGCCGTCGGGCTTGTCGTCGCACGCGCCGCCGTTGCCATAATAGTGGGTAGTAAACCATTCCGTTTCCCCACCGCCGACAGAGTTTACCTGCTGGCATGACGGACACAGGAACGCGGTCATTTTGGTTTTTGCCATTTCGGCGTTTTGACCATAGTTATAGTTGCGATCCCATTGAAGATTGCTATAAATAGCAGAACCTTCAATATAGGGTAGCGATTTCGCCAGCACGCCCATCCAGTGCTGTCTGTTTGTTTTGCCGACGATAAAATATCCGTCGTTCGGCAGGTTGTTGCAGACGTCGTGGTAATTGTGCAGGGCAAGCGACAACTGCTTAAGATTGTTCGTGCATTGCATTCTTCTCGCGGCTTCTCGCGCCGCTTGCACGGCTGGTAAGAGCAGCCCAATGAGAATACCGATGATTGCGATTACGACGAGTAGTTCAACGAGAGTAAAACCGCGTTTGAACTCGTCGCGCGCAGTGTGTTGACGAGAGTTCATGTTGTCTCCATGATCTAGTGTTTGTGGGTTAATGTTTCTTAGTCAGAAGAATCGACGCGTTTTTAATTCTGTGACTTCAAAGCTGCGAGCGTCGACTAGAAGTTTGTCTAGATTGCTTGTTTTGTCTAAACGACACTAATTGCTCTTGTCGTTCATCTCTTATCACTGTTGCGGAACGTCGATGACGATCGGTTTTCCTTCTTCAACAGTAATCGAGGTTGAGTAATCGGGGAACAGCTTTTTGGCGACTTGGTCGGGATTGTCTTCTGGTTCTTCGACGTATCCTTCGACGAGTACGTTGTACTCGCCCGGTTGAACGCCATTTTTGGCGGCAATATCAAACTTTCCGTCTTTAATCGTTTGAATGGCGCGGAATCCGTCGGCCTTAGGCGTAAACGTGATCGTTCCTAGCGCTAGGGGTTGACCTCCGTAGGTTACTTCTCCTTGTATTTGTGTTTTTCCTTGGTTAGAGCATCCTGTCGCCACGAGAGCGACAAGTAGCGCTACAACGGCGCTTAACGCTCTTATTCCGCTTGGATGAATTTTCATATTGCAACTCCTACGACGAGTTTTAGGGTTTGTTTTTCGCCGTTCCAACGCGTTAGGTCGGCGTCGGCGCCTTC
>ONJR01000013.1 GCA_900318195.1 uncultured Planctomycetota bacterium | reverse complement strand
TTTTCTTTATTTGCATATATTGGTTTTACAAAGCTCTCTTTTCAAATTCAGCCAAAATCATTATACTAAATCGCCCTTTTAACGTAGGACGCTTTCCAATCGCGCTCCATCGTAGAACGCTGAATATAGCGAAGAATGATGAAGCAAGCGTTTGGAATACGAGATAGCGATCTTAGGAGCGCCGCTCATCTTTGTCAAACGCGTTAAGATTAATTGATCGAGCGCGTAGCGGCAAATTGTGCGTGCGATTAGTTACCGATTAGGATATGTCATGAGCGAATTTCCCGAAAAACAACCTACTAACGGCGAGTCCGACGGCGCGCGCGCGCCTCAGTCGAATACATCTGGCGGCGCGTCTAGTCGCGCGCGCGGCAGTTCATCGCGTAGTCGCGGTTCCGTGCGCATAGACCGTCAGACGGAAAACGCGTTGCGGCGCACGCCGAGCGCGCCCGCTGGCGGCGGCGTTCCCATGCGCGGTCGTGAACTGAACTTCTTCGACGTTATCAGTATTCTCGAACGTCAAATCTGGATCGTCATATTTGCAGCGGTCGTAGGCACGGCTGGCGCCGGTTACTTGTTTACGTCGCAAGACAAAGAGTACGCCGCGTCCTCCAATGTATACGTTCCAGCCACGAACTCCGTTTCCGTCTTGCGCGGCGTTGAAAACAATACCGTTTCCGATAAAAACCTACGCGGCGATAAAATTGAGACGCACGCGCTCATCTTTGTCTCGTACCCCATTCTCTCAGAAAGCTGGCGCTCGATTCTAATGAACAGCGAAAAGCATGAGATGTTAAAGACGGAAAAACTCGTCGAGCAAGCGAATAATGAAAACGAGGTGCGCGCGGTTCAAGAGCTCACGAAGATGCTGAGCGTTAAAGTCGGCGGCGAGCAACGCGACTTCAAGGAAGCGAATACCATAACGATCACCTGCGTGTCAAAGAATCCAGACGAAGCCGCTATGATCGTTAATACGATCGTCGAGCAGTATCAGAAATATTTCACCGAGAAGTACAACCGTAGCAATAGCGAGGTACGTAAGGCGATCGAAGATTCTAAGAGAGATATCGAAGAAGAAATTGTCGCCAAAAAGAAGGATCTCTTCGACTTCATTAAAAGCTCGCCGATTACCTTTATCGGGAGCGAAGAGAATAACCCGCTATTAACCTCGCTCACCAAGATGAGCGAAAATATGGTCGATATCGACTTCCATATTATGAAGCTCGAGAACCGTCTAGAGTCGCTCGAAGCGTCAGTTGGCGCGCGCGAGGTCGAGGATATAACGGAACCTGAGCTTATCGCGCTCATGAGCGGCGGCGACGACGACGGCATTTTTGAGCAGCTCATCGTTGCGGCGCGCGGAAGCGTTGACGGCGACACGAAAACGTTAACGAGCAGAATTTCTTTTGCTGAACAAGCGCTCATGAGTCGTATTACAGAATATCGTGGTCGGTTGCTCGACGCGCGCGAAAGACTGCACTTAGGAGAAGAGAGCACACAGGTGGTAGCTCTCAAGCAAGCGATCGCAGATTTGGAAGACGAATACAAAAAACTGACAGAAGAAGCGTCGAGCGAACTTGGCAAAATCGGTATTGTGAGTTATCACGAGCTATTCCGATCGTATGTTTCCGCTATTTCACGACGAGTTCAAGAGCTCAAAGAGGAGAAGGTTAAGATCAACTCCTATGTTGACGCGAAGGACGACGAAGTGCGTAATATTACGGAATACCGTGAAATGATCGATTCGAAGCGCGTCTCCATTGAAACGCTCAAAACGATGCAAGACCACCATGAGCAGTCCCTGAAGCAACTTGCTCTCATGAGCGACGTGAATAGTTATCAAGTCGAGGTGCTGTCGCCGGCTGAACCTAATAACGTGCCGGTTTATCCCAGCTTGTTTAAGTTCATCTTTGTTGGATTCGTACTAGGGCTAGTCGGCGGTATCGGTATCGCGTACTTAGTCGACATTAACGACGCGACGTTCCACTCGCCCAACGAAGTCGTGCGCTTCCTCCATATGCCAATTCTCGTCCAGCTCCCGTCCTTCTCGTCGGCGCTTAAGGACATAACGAAGAAACGCGTGGCGGACGCCGCGAAGAACCACGAGCCGTCTCCCTTCTTGATTACGGTCAAACAGCCAACGCTGCCGATGAACGAGCTCTTTAGCCAGGTGCGCACGCGAATTTTCAATCAACGTAAAGGAATGGGGTGCGCGGTCGTCATGGGCACGAGTCCTCACCCGGGCGACGGTAAATCAATGTTTATTTCAAACCTCGCGGTTAAAGTCGCGGAGTCTGGTAAGCGCGTGCTTCTGATCGACTGCGATATGCGCAAGCCGGATATTCATAAATGGTTTGGTCTCAAGAACGTTGTCGGCGTGTCGAACGTGCTCGTTAAGGACGCTGAGCTTGAAGACGCGATTCAGGAATCAGGCGTCGACAATCTCTCGGTTATGACCGCCGGCACGAAGCGCAAGTCGCCAGGCGAGCTGATCGCAGGTCAGGAATTTGATCAGTTGTTCCAGGATCTTCGCGAGCTTTACGACGTAATTTTAGTCGACACGCCCCCCGTGCTGTACGTCAACGACGGCGCAACGATAGCGCCTCATATGGACGGCGTTCTTTACGTCTTCCGTATTCGCCGACGCGGTCGTCCCGACGTGATTAGCGGCGTGAAGTCGCTCGTGGACGTAGGAGCGAATTTCCTTGGTTGTATTGTGAACTGCCACGAGAAGCATCCTTACTACAACGAACAAGCGACGAGCGACGAGTCGTCCGATTACGGCGGCGGCTACGGCTATGGCTATGGTTATGGCGGCGGCTACGGCGGTGGTTATGGCTACGGCGGTAGCTACGGCGGCGGGTATGGCTACGGATATGGCGGCGGTTACGGCGCTGGTTACGGCTACGGTAACGGTTACGGTTACGGTTACGGCAACGGCTACGGCGCCGGTTATGGAACTGGTTACGGATATGGCAGCGGCTACGGCGCCGGTTACGGTTACGGTTACGGTAACAACTACGGCGAGGGCTACGGCGATAACGGCGACGATTCCGAGAAGAAGGATAAGAAGAAATAACGAGTTAGTTGCATTGACTTGATCGTTCTGTACGATAACGAGCTCTCGCGCGCATGTGCGGGAGCTTTTTTATTGTCGCGAACAAACCCCCCTTGCTTTTTTGTCTTATTCTTTTTATACTAAGCATTGCGGCGAGCGGTAGTCGTTAGCGCGGTCGCGCAGTTAGGTAGGTACTAGTATGGAGACACACTATGTCGACAGACGAAATTTTATTCGACGTTGAAGATCGTATGGAGAAAGCGGTCGCGCACCTCCGCAAGGGTCTTTCTGGCGTTCGTACGGGTCGGGCGAACCCGGGGTTGGTAGAAGGCGTTAAAGTCATAGCGTACGGTTGCGAGACGCCCCTTAAGCAACTTGCGACGATCGCTTGCCCCGAGCCGCAACAGATCCTTATCCGTCCTTTTGACGCGAGCACGCTGAAGGATATTGAAAAGGGTATAATGAATTCCGATCTCGGCTACGCGCCGAATAACGACGGTAAGGTTATCCGTCTCAATATTCCTCCGCTCTCTACAGAAGTTCGTCGTAAGATGGCGACGATGATCCGCGATTTGTGCGAAGAGTGCAAGATAGCGATTCGTAATGTTCGTCGAGACGGTAACAAGGCGGTTGACGCTGAAGAAAAGGCGAAGTCGATCTCTGAAGACGAGCGCGATTCGACAAAGGACTCGATTCAAGAGCTCACCAAGAAGTACGAAGATATGGCGACGGAACTTGCGAAGAATCGTGAACAGGACGTTATGGACGAATAGTCGTCTTGACTGAGAAATTTTTCTATTCGAATTTTCCTCGGGTCGCGTTATCGTTATATAACGCGACCTCTTTTTGCTGTAGTATTTTCTCATTGCATAAAATTCTAATATCTGTTACAATGGTCTGTGCGCGTCGGTTTTTTAGAACCGGCGCGTTCGACGTAATTCATCGGCGCGATCTCGTGTCGTGTTGCGCGCGCCCTAGCGCGCGGCGCGCATCGCGCGGTATTTAGAAGTATTTGATCGTCAAACGAGCGGTCGGCTTGCGTTGCGCCATAGCAATCGCGTTAAGCCTCGCGCGCCGTTTTCCACTTCAATAGACCTTGTTATTGTTCTCGCGTTTAGCGAGTAGGTAAAGAACCGAGCCCACTCGTCGTTTTACCGTCGAGCGTATCGTTTTCGACGACGCTTAGCGTTTTGCGTATGAAATTAGCGGCGCGATTTGTCGTTTGAAACTCAATATTCTACGTTGGCGCGTCCAACGTTTGCGGGCAGTCAGTTTATTTTCTATTGGAGTAGCGGAAAGCGATCCGTTCTGGATTACGACGTCTCGCCTCTCGCGTATTGTTTTTTCGTCTAACTTTGACGAGATCAGTATTAGCGGCGTTAAACGTCGTATTGCGCGACGCAGCAGCGTCTATGAACGTAAGCCTAAGCGCGTTAGGACGCGTAATAAAAGGTTTTTGACGTGGTAACCGGGATAACACATAGTTTGACGTTAGCGTTCGCCTTTCTCATGACGGCGCTTGCGTCGGGCGTATCAGTTTTTTTTGTAATGCGTCGGCTTGAACGCAATAAAGAACGAGCCGACGCGGACGCGGCTCAGAGCGTGCTCGCACGCGCTCACAGCGAGGCGGAGGACGTTGTACGTCGCGCGCAATTGGAAACGGAAAACGTGCGTCGCGAAATGGAAATCGAATTCAAAGAAAAGTCGATGAGGGAGAAGGAGTCTTTCGAAGCGGAAAAGCGCGCGACGTACAAAGACTTGCTCGATAAGGAGCGCGCGCTCGATAAACGTCGCGACGCGCTCGACCTTCAGGAAGACGAGCTACGTAAGCAAGAGCATTCCCTGTCGAATCAAGAGCAGGAATTAAGACGACGCCTCGATCGACAAACGGAATTAAATAGGGAACTGGAAGTGAAAGTCGAAGAACAGGACAAAGCGTTGTACCGTACTTTGGCGCTGTCTAAGGACGAAGCGAAAGCAATGCTCATGAAGAAACTCGACGACGAGCTAGTCGAGGAGACGGGCGCGCTTATTCGCAAACACGAGACGAACGCGAAGAAGACGTGCGAAGAGACGGCGCGCAATATTCTCCTGTTGGCGTTGCAACGCTACTCGTCGACGCATACAGCAGAAGTTACCACCGGGGTAGTTGATATCGAGAACGACGAGATCAAAGGTCGAGTTATAGGTCGCGAAGGACGCAATATTCGCACATTCGAGAAGGTAACCGGGGTCGACGTAATTATAGACGACACTCCCGGCGTGATTATTCTTAGCGCGTTCGATCCCATGCGTCGCGAGATAGCGCGCAAGACGCTACAGCGTCTTATTGAAGACGGACGCATTCATCCCAGTCGAATCGAAGAGGTTTACCGTCAGACGTGCGCTGATATACAGTCGCAAATAGTGCGCGCTGGTCTCGACGCCTGCCGTGAAACGGACGTTAACGGTCTCCATGAACGCGTTGTCGCGCAACTCGGACGTTTGCAGTTCCGCACAAGCTATAGTCAAAATGTTTTGAGTCATTCGATCGACGTTGCGTTTATAGCCGGAATGATGGCGGTCGAACTTGGACTCGACGAGAATCTTGCGCGACGTTGTGGATTGCTACACGATATCGGCAAAGCGTCGGATCATGAAATCGAAGGCGGTCATCCCAAGATCGGCGCGGATATTCTTAAGCGTAATAACGAACCTTATCAGGTAGTGCAAGCGGCGTTGAAGCATCACGAAGATCTTCGCGTAGCGGATCCTTACACCGTGCTGGTCGCCGCCGCTGACGCGTGCAGCGCGTCGCGACCGGGAGCGCGGCGCGAGACGCTCGAGAATTACGTGCGGAGAATGGAAGAGCTTGAACAGATCGCGATGGAATCGAATTTCGTGGAACAAGCGTACGCCGTGCAGGCCGGCCGCGAGATGCGTGTTATGGTCAATTCGCAATTAACAACCGACGAGAGCGCCGCCAAAATATGCCGCGATATCGTTAAGAAATTAACAGAAAGGTTACAGTTCCCCGGCGAAATTAAAGTAACGGTGATTCGCGAATCGCGCACAACCGGTATTGCGAAATGACGTTGATTCGGCGCGCCGACACACTAAAAAAACCGAGCCTTGCTTAGGCTCGGTTTCATGTTTTTGCGGCGATTGCTACGACGCGTTAAATTTGAGGATCAATCGTGTGCCCCATTTTATCGCGCTTCGTCTCGAGATAGAAACGATTGTGCTCGTTGCAAGGCGCTTGAATCGGAACCTGTTCGGTAACCTCAAGGTCGAAGCCGCTGTAAATGAAAGCGTCGACTTTCTTCGAATTGTTCGTCATGAGACGAATCTTATGCAGACCGAGATCCTTAAGGATTTGAATGCCGACCCCGTAATCGCGCAGATCAACTGGATACCCCAGCGCAAGATTAGCCTCGCACGTGTCCAGACCCTTATCTTGCAACGCGTACGCCTTAATCTTCTCAACTAGCCCAATACCGCGACCTTCTTGCGGCAGGTAAATCAGCGCGCCAACCCCTTCGCTTTGAATCTTCTGCAACGCCATATGCAATTGATCGCCGCAGTCGCAACGTAACGACGCTACTAAATCGCCCGTAAAACAAGAGGAATGGAGACGCACTAACGGCGCTTCTTTGGTCGAAAGATCGCCGTAAACGATCGCGATCGGTTCGCCGGGTTCGTATTTGACTTTGTAGCCGTAGATCCTGCCGTGTCCGTATTTCGTCGGCAAATCCGCTTCAGCAACGCGCTCGACTATCTTTTCATGCTGGCGACGATACTTGATGAGCTCGGCGACCGTTACGATTTTCAGATTGAAACGTTTTGCTAATTCGAGTAATTCCTCCGTCGTCGCTCGATCGCCCGTCTCGTCCAAAATTTCAGTGAGTAAACCGGCGGGAAACAGACCAGCTAAACGCGCAAGGTCGACCGCCGTTTCCGTATGACCAGCGCGGCGCAGAACGCCTCCTTCTTTGGCTTCCAGCGGAAAGAGATGCCCTGGGCGTACGAAGTCGGTTACTTTACTATTAGGATCGGCGAGCGCGCGCACGGCCATTGCTTTTTCCTGAGCGGTGATTCCCGTACGCGCTTTAACGTGGTCGACGGGAACCGTAAACGCCGTGTGTAAAGGCGCGGTATTGTCTTGAACCATCTGGGTGAGATTGAGTCTTCTGCACGTCTCTGGCAATAGAGGGACGCAGGTTTGTCCTCGTCCGTATTTGAGCATGAAATTAACGTGCTCCGGCGTAACTTTTTCAGCGGCGCAAATGAAATCGCCTTCATTTTCCCGATCGGCGTCGTCCATTACAATGACGATTTCGCCTTTCCGGAACGATTCGATCGCTTCTTCGATCGTATTGAACTGTTCGTCCATACTAAATTTTTCCTTTGTTCGTAGCCGACTTGACGACGGTAAAAACGTCACCCCATTATACCGTAGCGCGCGCTATTGTTAAGGGGAGACGTCAAAGACGCGTATGCCGCGCGTTGGACGAATTGTATTTTTTTCGGGTAAAAGCCGCGTTAAGACTTGAAAGTAGCGCCTTGCGCGCGTTATAATGATAGTATGTGGTTAGCGACTCAATGGCGTCGCGTAACGAAACAACCTTAGAACTAGCGCGTTTGCGCCGTCATTAACGAGGAGGACATATATATGAGCGATCAGTTCAGTCTAACGGATCATCCGGTTCATTACTTGAATCCGACGGTCGATCTTACCAAGATTAAGCGCGTCGCGTTCGATATGGACGGGACGATCTATAAAGGCGGAACTCTGTTTCCCTATACCAAAGGCGTCTTTGAAACCCTCGAAAAGATCGGCGTCGATTATACGTTTCTAACGAATAACTCGTCCAAGAGCGCGAAAGATTACCTCAAAAAGATTCTCAATCTGGGACTCAAAGCGACGCCTGATAATATTACGACCTCGGCGTCGGCGACCTTCTTCTATCTAAAAGAACATTACCCGACGGTTAAAAAGATCTACGTCCTTGGCACGGCAAGTCTGCGCGAGGAATTCGTTGATCACGGATACACTATGATCGACGAGTATAACGAGCAAGACGAACCCGAGTTGGTCGTGGTCGCTTTTGATACGACGCTCACATACGACCGCCTGTGCAAGGGAACCTACTGGATCGGGCAGGGTAAGCCGTATATCGCCACGCATCCCGACACGGTCTGTCCGACGGATCTTGATACGATTCTTGTCGACTGTGGCGCGGTTCAGGCGCTTATTAAGGACGTAACCGGACGCGAACCGGAAGCCGTTCCGGGAAAGCCCGACAAAGATATGATCGGCGGTATTATGGATAAATACGGACTCAAGAAGGACGAGATCATGATGGTCGGCGACCGTATCTATACCGATATGGAGATGGCGCGTCGCGCGGAGATTCCAGGCGTTCTCGTACTCACAGGCGAAGCGACGCTCGAAACGCTCAAAGAGAGCGGGCTTACTCCGGAACTTGTGCTCGACAACATATCCGTTCTTGCCGATCTCCTCGTTCAGGCAAAGAATCAGAAATAAAAGAGTTCGTTTTCATGGCAAACGCTCGCGCGTCCCGCTGAGCGTTTGCGGTTTTATTCCATTCAGAGAGTATAACGATGTCGAATAATGCGGAAGCGGCGTCGACGCCGCGAGTTCGAACAGATAAAGAATATGAATATTGGCGGTGGCGTATCCTACTCGGCACGATGATAGGGTACATCTTCTTTTATTTCGTGCGCAAAAGTATCACGATGGCGATGCCTGGTTTGGAAGTGATCGGCGTGTCGAAAACGACGCTTGGTCTCTTTCTAACAATTCACGGCGTTTTATACGGCGTCGCGCGTTTTGTCAACGGCGTGTGGAGCGATCGCGTGAATCCGCGATACTTCATGTCGATCGGCTTGTTCCTTGCCGCAATGACAAACGTCTTTTGCGGATTCTCGTCCGATTTGGCGTCGGCGCTTTTTCCGAAGAGCAATCAGGCGACCGTCATAGCATGGATAATCGGTTCATTCTGGATTATTAACGGTTGGGTTCAGGGAATGGGTTTTCCTCCGTGCGCGAAGAGCCTTATGCACTGGTTCGCGCCTCATGAACATGGTATTAAATTCGCGACGTGGAATATTTCGCACTCTTTTGGCGCGGGCTTAGTCTTCCTTCTGAACTCCTTTGTCGTGCTCCTCGGTTGGAAATTCTGCTTCTTGGTTCCAGCCGCATTGAGCTTACTCGGGGCTGCTTTTCTTTACTGGGCGTTGCGCGACTCTCCCGAGAAAGAGGGATTTGAACCTGTTGAAACGTACTACGAGCGCACGCGCGGCGTTAAGAAATCGTCGTCGGAAGCGGGTTGTGTTAATACGGAAAAAGAGATCGCGGAGCCAGTAAAAGAAAGCGGATGGTGGAATGATCTTTGCAAAAACGTCTTTTCCAACTGGGCTGTTTGGGTGCTTTGTTTCGCGAATTTCTTTGTCTATATAGTCCGATTTTCGATTCTCGACTGGGCGCCTACGTTTCTTTCGCAATCGAAGGGTTTGGATCTTCAGTCTGCGGGTTGGGCGACGGCGTGCTATGAAGTTTTCGGCGCGTTTGGCATCATTCTGAGCGGAATTATGATGGACAAGGTCTTCAACGGTCGCGGCGCGAAGGCGTGCTTTGTCTATATGCTTGGTTGCGGAATTGCGTCCTTCGCATTTTGGCAGCTCGATTCAGAATCGCTTGTACTGAATATCCTGCTCTTGAGTATGATCGGGTTCTTTATTTACGGCCCGCAATGTCTCATTGGTTGCGTTGCTTCGACGATAGCGACGAAGAAGTCCGGCGCTGCTTCGAGCGGTTTGACGGGTCTGTTCGGTTATCTTGCGACAATCGTAACCGGTTTTGGCGTTGGTTTTATCGTCGACGGCGCGACGGCGCCGCATAAGGCGGAACGTGATCAGGCAGTTGCAAGCGTCATTGCAGAAGAGGTACCCGGCGTTACAGTTGACGGACTTCTCAACAAGAAGAGCGAATTCAAGAGCGTTGTTAGTAGCGCGGAATCATTTGCCGACGCCGAGCGCCGCGTTAAGAATTTCCAGGGCGAGAAGACGAGCGATAAATTCTCTGAACTCGAAGAGAAACGAGACGTTAAAGCTACGGAGTTGGCTGCGGCGGTGAAAGAGCTGATCGGTAAGAGCGTCGACTTAGGCGTCTTAGAGTCAGTATCCGATACGGCGGTTCAAGGTCGCGCGAAAATATCGAAAGCCGGTTGGCCTCGTATTTTCGGTATGCTCGTCGTATCTTCCGCAGCGGCGCTAATTCTGTTTGCGCTTATTTTCAACGCGGCGTCTCCCGAGGTGATCGCTGAAGAGAAACGACGCAAGGAAGAAGCGGCGAAGAATTAATTAACGCGATCGCTAAGCGTTGCCTTTATGTAAGACGCGATCCCTTGGTTAGAAGTACCGCGACCGAGAGATCGCGTCTTAGCGTTAAACGAGGTTGTTATGAAGAAAACGATATTGTGTGTGTGCGCTCAGATTATAGCGCTTGGCGCAACGCTCGGCGCCGACTCGTTGTTAAGAGCAGAAGAGACTAAATGCGCCGATCGCGTCGTGGCGTCTTCATTCGGATATGATGCGACCGACGCGACCGACGCGCTACAACGAGCGATCGACAGCGGCGCGAAGACGGTCGTGGTCGATAAACAGCCCACCCCGTGGATTGTTCGACCGATTAACTTGCGTAACAATTTACAACTCATTCTTGAGGAAGGCGTCGAGATACTTGCCAAAGAAGGCGAATTTCAGAATATCGGGGACGTTTTACTACGTGCCGTCGAAACGCGTAACGTTCGCATAGTCGGCGAGGGACGCGGCGCGACGTTGCGTATGAGAAAACGCGACTACTGGCGTGCGCCGTATAAGAAATCTGAATGGCGGCATGGAATTTCACTACTCAGCGCGCAGGACGTAGTAATTGAAAACCTGACGATAGCGGAAACCGGCGGCGACGGCGTCTATCTCGGCGTCGCGTCGCGTAGCGGTCAGCCTTGCCGTAACGTTACGATTCGCAATGTTGATTGCTACGAGAATAATCGTCAGGGGATAAGCGTGATTAGCGTTGACGGTCTGCTGATCGAGGATTGTTACTTACGCAATACGAACGGCACGGCGCCTGAAGCTGGAATCGATTTTGAGCCGAATCACGAAACGGAGCAGATAACAAACGTAACGATGCGTCGCGTCGTGTCAATGAACAACGCCGGAGACGGCTTCACGTTCTATCTTCCGAATTTAGCGGAGCATGGACACGAGCTTTCTTTTACGTTTGAAGATTGCGCGTCAGTGCGCAACGCAGGAATGGGATTTGCCGTAACGGTTGCAAACGGCGAAAGACGCACGCTTTCGGGCTGTATGCGCGTTAAGAATGTCGATCTGATTGGCAATAGGGTGGGGGTCGCGATTCGTAGTAAGTGGTCGTCAGGCGCGCCGCTCGTTTTTGAGAATCTACGTATTGTAACGCCTTCAGCCGATAAAAAGCAGGGTTTTAAATCATTTAGCGAGGACGCGCGCAATACCGGCGTTCCCGCAAACTTTGACGACTGGCTTACGACGACGACTGATTCAGGCGTTTCGCTCATTGCGGTCGGAACCGATAAGGAGCCAAACGGCGGGTTTGAATTCAATAACGTAGAGATAATCGACGGCGGCGAGTCAGACGCGCCAAGATTCCTCATGACGCTTCGGGACGCGTCGAGCGAGGGAGTCGGATTTGAAAATATCACGGGCTCGGTTCGTTCGACGATAGTCGGCGGTTCAAGCGTGGAGACGATTTTGTCGTCCGAGACGTTGCCCAGCCTCTTTCCCGAATTGGCATACCGGCGAGTTGCGCCGTGGGACGTTGCGGGTCTAACGGCGTCTGACGCCGAGAGCGTTGCGATTTCACGTGAACTAGCGACCGCATGGCGCGAGCGTGCAACGAATAATTCCAAGTTGCCGACGCCGCTCCGAACGCGCGGTAACGCTTCTTATTATTTTTATGCGGAAGAAGGTCAAGAGACGCGCTGGAGTTTGCGACAGCACAAGATTGGCTCCTACCCTCCAAAGGAGGTTGAAGTTAATCTAACGACTCCAACCGGCGAGACCGTTGCGCTCGATTCGGCGCCTCCCGATCTTAAAGAACGCGACTACGCCTACGTCGCACCCACGACAGGTTGGTATCGCCTCGACGCAAATTTCGGCGCGAGCGCGCTCGTTATAACAGAAAAAAACGTTCCCATTTTGACGTGCGCGCGTCCTAGCGTCGACGTTTTTGGATCGACCGGTCGCTTTGAATTTTACGTTCCGCAATGCGCGAACGATCTTGGAATACGTATCGTCGGTAGCGCGACGGAACGCGTAACAGCGCGGTTGTTCAATCCCAGCGGCGTGGAAGTCGCCGTCTTAGAAAACGTCTCGGCGCTTGGAACATGGTCGACTCCGCTCGACGAGCAAGGAGCGCCGGAGTCGCCTGCGCCGGGGTTCTGGACCCTCGAGTTGCAACGTCCGACGGTTGGCGTTCTCGAGGACTACATTATTACAATTCTGGGAGCGCCAGCCTTATTAAGATAGTCGCGGCGACAAGCCTAATATGACGGGAGCGATAAGATCTTCCTAATAAAGATTCTTATCGTTCCCTATCGCGTAGCATAGTCTGAAAATTATAAGTTGTGAGGAACTATTTCTCTTTGAATTCTTCCTCTGCTTCGTTGATCCAAATTTTAACGTCCACCACGTCGACCTCATGAAACTTCGCGATCTCTTCGACTGTCCAATGTTTCTCGTTCAGAAGTTTTAAAGCCGATCGCCGTTTCTCTTGGAGTTCCCCATTTTTGAAGCCGCTAGCTTCCCCTTTT
>ONJR01000042.1 GCA_900318195.1 uncultured Planctomycetota bacterium | reverse complement strand
ATTGCGCAGACGGCGTCTGCGCAATTCAATTGCTATTCGTTCAGAAGAAGGACGGCAGATTTTTAGCTATTTGCCAGAAATTCAATTTCGTTCTTCTCCGATCATTCTGTTCTCCTCGTCGTCTTTCGCTTCGAGTAGCTTAGCGAACTCCTGTTTGTTCGGTAAAATGGTCTGATATTTACTTGCGAAAATTTGCGTGTTGTCCTCGGGTAAAGTCAGTTCGACAAGCGCGTCGTCTTTCTTTTTGCATAGTACAATTCCGATCGTAGGGTTCTCCGATTCGAGTTTCACGCAGCGGTCATAGTAGTTGACGTACATCTGCATTTGCCCCAGGTCTTGACGTCTGATCTCGCCGATCTTGAGGTCGATCAGTACGAAACAGCTCAAAATCCGATTGAAGAAGACGAGGTCGACGTAGAAGTTCTTTTCGTCGATTGGAACGCGTTTCTTTTGCGCGGCAAGCGCGTAGCCGTGTTTTCGTTCTAAAAAGAACGCTTGCAGGCGGTCGAGGATTTGACTCTTCTTACGACTATGATTACGAGCGAAATTTCCTCGTTCGTTTGATTTCGACCCAGTCCCTTTGAGTTGCAATTCCATACTAGATAATCCTCCGTTCCGTCCCCGGCGAGACGCGCTCGAAGATCTGATCGAAATTCGCGAGCGTCGCGTCCGATTCGATCCCGGAATCGAGAAAGACCGCATAGTCTGCTTTGCGCTCGGCGATTGCAGTAACGACCTCGTTCGAGACCTTCTTATCGAAGCATGCGACGAGAAAATTGCCGCCGACAAAGAAAACGCGCTTCCCTTTGATTGTTTCGACCCTGATCGTCTCTGAAAGTGGAATCCCCAACGCGAGCATTGAGTGAATGAGCAAATCCTCCGGCTCGCGATCGTTTCTAATGCGGTCGGAATATTCGTGAAGCTCTGCGAAATCACGCTGCGTCGTTTCCGACGGCGTCTTTTCTACGTCCTCGAAAATTGAGTCGTCGACGCGGAAGACGCGGAAACCTGTGTCAAATTGCGCAAATTGAGAGAAGTTTGACGATGAAATGCTGTCTGTCTGTCTGTCTGTCTGTCTGTCTGTCTGTCTGTCTGTGAATAGCGCGTTCTTCTGTAGCCATTCGTCGCGGATTTTCTTACCTGCGCGGCGGATGCGTTCTTCGCCGATTTCACAGATCGTTTGATATGTACAATCCTGCGTGTTTTCTTGTAACTGCACGAGAATAAATGTTCTTGTGCCACCGTCGAGAGAATTTTGTTTTAGAACAGCTTCTGCGGTAGTTGCCGAACCACTAAAGAAGTCGAGTATTATAGCGTCATCCTTGTAATATGTCGCTATCAAGTCCCTTATAAGATTAAATGGCTTAGGAAAGTCGAAGTGTGCAGAAATGTCATGAATGGCAAGTTGCTTTTTAGCAACATCATTTGAGTAATCGTTTGAAATAAAATCTATGGTTGATCTTTTACGTGTTTTATTTCTTTTCACGATAATGTAGTCACCACTAGAGTTTTTTTCTATTGTGGCATTTAGATACCCTTTTGTGTATATTCGTCCATTTTGAAAGACGATCCACCCATTTTTAAGACCAAATTCAAATAAGTCTTTCGACCATCTCCATGCATAATCTTTCTGAAGATGATTACCCTTCTTTCTTTCAAGATATTTGTTCTTATCACCACCTGGGTAATAAGTTATACCTTCATGAATTATTGGATAGTCAAGTGATTGGGAATAACTGATAGAATTGCAATCAAGAGGTTGTTTAAGATTGTAACGACCTCTTTCTGCCTCATATTCATCGGAATATTTGTAACTATCATCTTCGAATTGTTCGCCGACAAAAATATCATGCTTTCCTTTAGTATAACACAGTAGATAGTCATGGCTAACCATAAATGTAAGTGGCGTCTTACCACTCTTTGTTGCAAGTCTTGGAAAAACGGCGATTGAATGCTCTTGACCAAAAAGTTCTTTACAAATTTTATCAAGATTGGAGATTTCATTATCATCGATCGAAATAAAGATAACTTCATCCTCCGCGAGCAAATCCCTTGCAATTTTAAGCCGAGGATAAATCATATTAAGCCAATTCGTATGAAACCTCCCGTTCGTTTCGTTATTAACACGAAAGGACGCCCCTAGGACGCGATTTCCCTCTTCGTCGTACTTTCCAACGGTCTCGTCGTACTTTTCTGTTGACATAGCGTAATCGTCGTCGTAGAGAAACGCGTCGGACCCGGTATTATAGGGCGGATCAATATAGATCATCTTGACTTTTCCGAGATAAGTTTCGCGCAGGATCTTGAGCGCGTCGAGATTGTCCCCTTCGATATAGATGTTCTTGGAGTCGAAAGCGCCTTCTTGCCCGTCGGCGCCGACGGAACGCTCTTACCGCGCGCGAGCGAACGCATATAGTCGAGAACCTCTTTCGGCTGCAAGCAGTTCGCGACTATTTCGCCGTCGAACCCGACGTAGACCAAATAGAATGGATGCAAACGATTGCGCCGTTCGATATTAACGCGTTCGTTCACATTCCTGAGCACAAAGATCACGCCCGGCGTCTCGCCCTTAACGACCGCGTGCAGACCCAACGGCGCGTTCTCTACGTCTTCCCCTGACTTCATGCGCTCGATCAAGTCCATTCGGAATTCGTTGAGTCCCAAATCGGTTATCGAGATCCCGCCCGACGTCTCTTCCAGGTCGACTACCTCATGCTGTAGTTTGCGCAACTGCTCTTTGCGATACTCCAATTCCACGCGCTCTTCCGCGCTCAGGAGATTATCGTCTCCGGTCGCGGCTAAGTCGACGATCTTCATTCTCGTCTCGACCTTCGCCTTGAGTTCGATATACTCGTCGAGCGAGACGTTCGGCCAGAAGTTCACTAACTGGATGCGCGCGTTACGACTACCGATTCGATCGACGCGTCCGAACCGCTGAATTATGCGCACCGGATTCCAGTGGATATCGTAGTTCACAACGTAGTCGCAGTCCTGGAGATTCTGACCCTCTGAAATGCAATCTGTCGCGATAAGCGCGTCGATTTCCGCGTCCACGTTCGGCAACGTCGTCTGCTTATCCTTGGATATAGGCGAGAAGCATGCGAGAACCTCGTTCATATCGCCTCGCACGCCGCGCGCCGTCGTGCGTCCCTCGATGTCCCCCGTTACGAGCGCCGTTTCGAGTCCGAACCGCTCTTTAATTCGCGCGCTCACGTGCCGGTACAGATATTCCGCCGTGTCCGCAAACGCGGTAAAAATAAGAATCTTGCGATTGCCAGGATTGATTGGGTTAGCAATCTTCTCCTCAACGAGCTCGAGCAACTTCTGGAGTTTCGCGTCGCGTTCCGGCGTTATTGCGTCGACGCGTTGCAATAAGTTACGCAACGTCTTGCAGTCGTCCTCAAGCAAACCGCTCCAGCGCAGATAGTCCATATCGGCGACGTTGATCTTGACTTTGCGACCGAAAGTGAAGTTGGAATCGTTCTGATCGTCGAGATCGAAGTCGCGCTCTTCAAAGCTCGGCGTTTCCGCGTCGCGCTCGTCGCGTTGCGCGCTATATTCCTCTATCTGATCGAGCGTGCGTTCCAGTAGCGCGAGAATCCGCTCGATCGTCGCGCGAAAGGACGCGACGGAGCTCTCCATGCGCTTGAGGAGATTGACCGCCATGAGTCGACGAATGCCAAGTTCGCGATTCTCCTGCGTAAAATGCTCTGTAACCTCGTTGTCCCGAAAGATCGTCGCATATTTCGCCTTGCGCGAGTCCAAAATGAAATGGGACGGCGTGTAGATTGTAAGGTTCAGCTTGCTAAGTTCCGTAAAGACTTTCTTCATAGTCGACGAAATTCGGGTTCGTCGCCAGGGACGGATAGAGCGAGACGGGCTGCAGACGTTCCGGGAAGTTTCCGATTTTATCGTCGGCGTAGAATCGCTCAATGTGCTTGCGTGAGCGCGCGATCGTAACGGAGTCGAGCAGTTCGAAGAAGTCGAAGTCGAGCGCTTTGAGTAGCGCGCTGGTCGTTCGATCTTGCGGCTCGCGCTTCGCCCATTCGTTGTAGGCGCGTTGCGCTTTGCGAAAGATTTCGTCGATCGTTGCGCCGAGCGATAGTTTATCGGATAGCCGCGCGGCGTCCCCCTCGTAAGAGAGCGCAAGCTGATTCTTGAGATCGCCGAATCGATTATTGACAGGCGTCGCGGAAAGCATGAGAACTTTCGTTTTAACCCCGGGCTTAATGGCGCGCTTGAGGAGATTCTGATAGCGATTCTCGCGTTTATCGGGTCCGTCCCCATACGAACTTGGACCGTTCCGAAAGTTGTGCGATTCGTCGATAACGATCAGGTCGTAATTGTCCCACCGCAATTGCGCGAGATCGAGTCCGTTGGAATGTCCGCGAACGCGCGAAAGATCCGTGTGAAATAGGACGTCGTACCTAAACCGGTCTTCCGCAAGAATATTGCCGACGTAGTTGCCGCGATACGTGTTCCAGTTGTTCGCCAACTTCTTAGGGCACAGTACGAGCACGTTCTTATTGCGCGATTCGTAATAATTGACAACCGCGAGCGCGGTGAACGTTTTGCCGAGACCGACGCTGTCGGCGAGCACGCAACCGTTGTAACGCTCTAACTTGTTGATTATTCCGAGCGCGGCGTCGCGCTGAAAGGAGTAGAGCGCGCGCCAGATCTTGCTCGTTTTAAAGCCGGTTGCGTCGTTCGGCAGGTCGTCCTCTGAAATATCCGCGATGAATTCGCGAAAGATATTGTTAATGGCGACGTAGTATACAAACTCGGGCGCGTTCTCGCGATAGATCGTTTCGATCGACTCGAGAACTTCGGTCGTAACGTCCTGTAGTCGCTGTTTGTCGTTCCAAACCGTGTCGAATGCATTGAGGAACGCGACGGCCGTAGGAGTCTTCTGAATAAGCGTTATGGAATTGGGATCGCGCTCACATCCTAACGTAACCGTTGTGAAAGACGGAATCGGCGCGTAGGAATACTTGCCGACGGTCATGAAGTTTGGAATGTCGCCGTTACTGCGATTGGAGCGGAACTGAACCTTTTCGCGAATCCATTGCGCGCACTCGCGCGCGACCGCGCGTTGCGTGAGCTCGTTGCGCAATTTTATTTCAAACGGGTCGTTGTATAACGAGCGCTCGCGATGTAGGCGCGGAATATAAAATTCGCGCCGTTCCTTCTTTTCGCGTTCGTTGGTAAAGGTCGGCGAGGTAAAGAGAAAGCGTAGTTCCGCGATCGAATCCAACTGATCTTTGAGTTTCTGGTACGCGTAGATCGAGAAGCACGAGGACGCGATCGCTAGCTTATCGCCGCGCTCGATCACGACGCGTAGATCGTCGACGAGCGTCTTGTCAAGGTTGTTAAAAAAGTCGACGTCCATTGCGCCTCCGCCAATACCGGTTAATCACGCGAGGTTGCTCTGACTTCCGAATCGAGTGAAATAACTCGCGACGGTAAGCGCGTCTCGAACGAGCCGAATAACGCCTAGCAACCTCGCCTCGCGTTGAGAATGACGACGACGAGCGCGTTAGAACCCGCGCGCCGCTCGCAGATCGTCGAAATCGCGCAAATGGTAGTCGATTCCGACATAATCGAGCGTGCGGCATAGCGCGCGCAACGCGACCCCTAGTCCGTCGCAACCGCTGTAGCCGCCGAACTGACCGCCGCCTTTAACGTGCGGCTCAAGATCGAGAAAGACGCCTGGCACGCCGCGCGCTTGGAAGTACTCCGTGAGCGACGGGAGGAATTTCGCGAAGTCGCGCAAGATAGCTTCGTGTCCGGAATAGCCGCGATCACAGGGTACGAACCCCTTCATCTTATCTTCGTCCTGACGTCCGCCCTTGTTTTCGACTACCGTTTGACTGTAGTCCTTAATGTGCATCCAACCGAGCCCAGGCTTCATCGCCTCGTACTGCTCGAAAATTTCCGCCGTTGTGTAGCCTTGAACGACGAGATTAGCGGCGTCGAAGATCAGCTTCATCGCCGGATGATTGACCTGGCGATAGATTTCCGCGAGTATCCAGCCGTTGCAACCGACGAGATTCGCTTCCACTTCGAGTCCGAACGTTAGATCGGAGCGGTGGCAGGTTTCCGCAATTTTACCGAGGCGATCGACCACCTGTGAAACGTACTTTTGCGGATCGTCGTCTTTCGGCTGGTAGAAAGAAAAACCTCGAATGAGTTTTGTCTCGAACATATGCGCGACGTCGCATACGCGTTTGACGTCGTTTTCAAGGTATTCCTCGAACGGCACATAGACGTCTTTGAGTCCGTCGTCGACGTCGCATAGCTTGATTTTACCGATCGGCGAACCGATCGAGGAGACGTTCAGACCGTAATCGTTCTGGACGCGCACGACCTCGCGAATCTCGTCCGGCGTGAGCTTCATGACGTTCTTGACGCCGTCGCCAAGATTAACGAATCGCACGCTGTAATACTGCAGACCCAACGCGGCGAAGGTCGCAAATTGCTCGACGAGCGTTTTCGTATTGCTACATTCGTCAGCGAATCCGGTGAGCGCCACCTGAGGGCGCGGCGACAATTTAATCGTCATACTGTTTCCTTTGCGTAAAGAATCGTGTAAACGTAATGCGCGGCGCCGTAGTAATCCGAGCCGCGCGCGTTAAGGCGCTCGCTAGCTAGCGCCGTTATGCTCTGCCGAGTCGACGCAATGTGAGAAAAAGTCCGGCGAGCGTCTTGCCGTCGGCGATTTCTCCGGCGTCGATGAGTTGGTTAATTTCGTCCCATGTCATAGGGGTCAAATTGATCTTCTCGCCGTCCTCTGGCGCGCTCTCTCCTGGGGTCAAATCTTGCGCTAGGTAAAGTACGAGCTCCTCCTGAAGGATTCCGGGCGAGGTGTAGATCGTCGTTAGCTCCGTAAAGTTATCGGTTCGATATCCGGTTTCTTCAATGAGTTCGCGTTTCGCTGTTATTATCGGCTCTTCGCCCGGTTCGCGCGTCCCGGCCGGTATCTCGTAGATTTCTTTTTCGAGCGCGATCCGATACTGCTTAATAAGGAGTACGCGCCCGTCCGGTAGGATCGGTACGATTCCAATCGCGCCGGGATGCTTAACGACCTGTCGCTTTAGTAACGCGCCGCTCCGTCCGATCTGCATTCTTTCGACGACCTTAAATTTTCGCGATTGAAAGAGCTCTTTGTCGGGAATATCCGCTTTATTTTCATCTGTCATGACGTGTGTGTCCTCGTGTCGCGCGATCGTTAAACGCGTCGCGTTGAATTGACTCGCGCGCGATCAACCCATTTCCTATAGCGGCGTATTGTAAAAAGAACGCGCGCGCCCGTCAAGTTTTTTCTCGTGGAATTGACAAGCTCGCGCGTGTGTAAAGAGCGGCGTTAGTTATTGGCAAAGATCGGACGCGTGTTCCACCTCTTGATTTCGCCTACGTCGTTCGCATAGTAGACGTATCGCTCGTCGTTGGAGAATGCGACCGCGTCGATCGACTTGGCGTCGTACGCGTCGTCCTCAAGCGTGCGGTAGATCGCTTCCTTACGAATCTCCCATAAGGTCAGTTGCGCGCGTTTGCCTCCGATTCCGACGATCATCTTCGTTTCGCCCGGCGCAAAGGCGAAACTGCGCACAATTCCGCTATGATCGCCCAGAAGTGAAATCGGACGACCGCTCGCCGACTGCCAGAGCGAGACGCATTTCGGCTCGACTCTCGCGGCGAATGTCTTACCGCTCGGCGAAAATTTACAGAATCGCCTTTCGACGGGGTACGGTATTGCTATTTGCGCGACCTCGAGCGCGCGCAACGGGAGCTTCGCTTTCTCGAACTCGACCGTCTTCGCGACCAGGAGATCCCAGATCACAATCTTATAACGCAACGCGCCGTTTGCGCCCGAGCCGGACGTTGACCCGGTAGCGGCGTTCGCCGGTAATTCTACGACGAGCGTTGCGACGAGATCGCCCTGATCGGAGACGTCGAGGACGTCGACGACGCGTCCGAGAATTTCCTCGTCGGACGTGGAGGAATCGAAGGTCATTTTAATCGTTTCTGGAAATCGAACGACGCGTTTGCGATCGCGTAGCGGAATAATCGCCCAATTCTTTTCGAAAGGTTCCGGCTCGACCGAGGGCGTCTTTTCTTTGGCGTCAGCTCCTTCTGTATTCGCGCTCTGTACAGCCGCGTCCGATTCGTCCTTAGCCGCCTCTTGCGCCTCGGCGAGCGTTATGAATTGGTACTGCTCCTCATTGAACGCCTCGCATATAATCCAGCGCGCATTCGGCGAGAAGCGCACGGAGTCGGCGTACCGCGTTTCGTCCGCTATTTTCATGCGCTTAGCGGAGAGATCGACTTTCTTACCGATTGCCTGCGCGCCCATGATGTACTGGTCGGAATCGAACGGTTTCGTGAGTACGACGTTTTCCAGCGCGCGCTTGCCGTAAGACGAATTCCAGATAGGAGACGCGTCGGTCTCCGGCGTCGCCGCAACGCGCGATTCTTGACTCGGCGTTTGCTCAGATGGCGTCGCCGACGTCGTATCGGGTAGCTCGACATAATAGGGCTCTGACGTCGATTCGGGTAGATTGGGGGACGAGTTGGAAGAGCCGTCAAAGAAGAGCGGCTGTGGAAAGGACGTTTCCTCCGCGGCTCGCGCGACGTATACCGGACGTTGAGCTTCGAGTTGATCGAGCTCTTGCGCAATCGCGTCGGCGCCGCGCACAACTTCGTAGTCTGAACGCGCGTCGTACGCGCGCGCGAGCGTCCGCGGCGTCTCTTGCCCTGTCCAAAAGACGCGTCCGCCGTCTTCGTCGAACGCCGCGCTACCAAGATCGCTTGCGACTAGATACGGCGTCGCTTGGGTGAAAGCTTCCGGTCGCGCTTCTGTGAATTCGATATTCCAAATTTCGACCCCGTAGGATTCCGCTAGCTTGCCTTCATTATTTTCGGGCTCGTCTTCGAGCAAAGTTTCTAGAATCATACGTTTGGAATCATGCGAGAGCGTTATGCTAGCGACGCGCTCGTCGACGCTCAGAATGAGATCAGGACGATGAACGACAACCGGGTCGTCTTGAACGATCTCGGCGTTCGACTTTTGGTACGGTAGTAGGCAACAACGCGTTTTAGCGTGAAAGCGTCCGCAACCGATAGCGAGCAGAGTCGCGCAACATATCGCGAGTATAGCGCGAATAGTGCGCGGCGTTTTTCCGTTCGGGTTCCAATATTCTTCCGTCATATGGATCGCATCATTGAATGAATTCAACTCTATCTTTGATTAGCGCGCGGTTCGACGCTCGTCCGCGCAGGCGGCGTTAGAATACTCTCTCGGCTCTTTTTTGTCAAGTTCGGTTCGGCGTTTGACCGACTGAAATCGCGCCCAAGAAGAAAAAGTTTTTTTTTCAAAAAGGTTCCTTGACAAAATGGGATCCTGTGGCATAATGTTCGTCAGATTTAGCGCACGCCCCCTTCGTCTAGTGGCCTAGGACGGTGGATTCTCAGTCCATAAACAGGGGTTCGATTCCCCTAGGGGGTGCTATATGCTCCTATTGGCTTCTAGCCGATAGGAGCTTTTTTGACGGGTTATCTGGTGGTTTACGGGGTTATGCGGCAATAGCCGCGTTTTCAACGTTCCTCTTATTTTACCGTGTTTTCTCCTATTTCAACCCCAAGGCGCAGTTTTAGGCGCTCTTGATTGGGGAATGTTCTGTCTTTGTCAACTTATGGGATTTTTGACAGACTTCAGGTCGTCTTCTTTTGCTCGACTAACAGTCTTCCCACAGTTCGCGCGGTGAAAGTTCCTTTTGTGCCCATCCTCAATGTTTTGTCAGATTTCCCTATTGAGCTAACAAAAGCTCAAATAAAGAGTCAATCCTTCAGCCGGGTTATATAAGAAAGTCGCGCGCAAGAAACGAAGCTCTAAATGGCTTGCGAACGGCTGTCGTTGAGCTTTTGGAGCGTCTACAACTTGTTTGAACCAATCGGTAAGCTCCGACGATAGTCTTGTCTAACGCTATGTCATGTTTCCGCATCTTTCAAACGTAGCGCCCAAATTAACGTCGTCGTACGAATAGCGTATTTTTTTTTAAATGAACGCGACATTTTCTTTCTTTGCCACGTCTACCATGATTAGAAAGTTCTTCATGAAGACTCCGGACTTGGCAATACTTCCAACCATTAACCAGGAGAATTAATACAATGACAACTCTTTTGAAACGCCCGGCAAGTTGGGCTCTTTTCGCTATCTTGACCGCAGTCGCGTTTTGCTCGTGCGCCGCCGTGCGCGCGCAAGAGCCGGTCTGTCCGTTCAACGACGATTCAATAATCTTCTACTCGTCGCCTACCTCTTTGGCGAAGGCGGGAATCGCCATGAATAAGAAGTACGGGTTCCAAGACGAACTCGCGTGCGTCAATAAGTTGCTTGACAAAGCGGACGCCGAACTCGCAAAGTTGTACAACGACGAGGAATTCCCGAAGGAACAGTTCGACTACTATCACAAACTTTTCCAAAAGGCGACGGGGCAAGATTCGTTTGTTCGCGGTCTGCTTGTCTCGTACTTCAAGTATGTCGACGGGGTCGTCGTTGCGGTCGAATTGGGCGACAGCTTCCAAGAGACCAAGGATATGGGCGCCGATCCTCTGTCCTTGACCGTCTTCTTCAACGCGAATCCTTCCGCGCTTGACGCGCGCGAATACCTCAAAGACGATCCGCGCGTCTCCGTCGAGGTTACGAAAGAAGAAGAGAACCACATGGCTGGAAACGTTACGATCAAAAAAGACGACGGCGATAAGCTCGCGACGATATACTTTGCCGGCGTTAAATTGTCGGACTGCGACAAGTACGCCGTTGTCTTTGGCTCGCGCGCCAATACCGAAAAGAAAGCGGAACGCCTCCTCAAGACGAGCGAGTTCATTACAAAGCGTCTAGCCGAACCCGGGCTTGTCGACGAACGCATCATTAAAGAAAAAGCGTTCAAGGTTCTCAGCGAAGCGATCGCGGCGACTCGCGATACCGACGACGACGCTATCAAGACGTCAATTAAGATTGTCGATACTCTTAAAGCGGCGCGCGTTACAGTAACCGCAAACGAAGACGGCTATACGAGCCAGCTCTGCGTTGAAGTTCAGGACGAAGAGACGGCGCAAGGTTACGTCGACCTGCTCAACGGCGGCGTCGCCGTGATGAAACTCGCGGCTTCCAATAAAAAAGACAAGGGCGAGTTGAAGCCAGAAGAAGAGCTAGGTCTTGAAGCTCTTTCGACCGTTAAAATAGAACGAGACGGCGTTAAAGCGAAAGCGAAAGCCGTCGTTTCGGTCGAGCTCCTTAGGAAAGCCTTTGCGTTCGCGAAAGAGAAGTGCGATAGATAAGCGATTACTTTTGTCGCGCGCTTTCGAGCGCGCAAAGTTCACCGCCTAATAATGCGCTCGCGCGTCGGCGTTAAGCGAGACGCGCGCCGCGTTGCTTTTCCAACTAATAGCAGACGACAACCTTGACCGAGAAACTGGGCGACCTCGACGACGCGACTCTTACGCGACTCTTTCAGTCGGGCGAGAGCGGCGTCTTTGACGAAATCGATAGGCGTTATCGCGCGAAGTTGGTCTTCTTTCTTACGAAAAAGACGGGATCGCGCGAATCCGCCGAAGAATTAACGCAGGAGACAATGACGCGCGCCTTTACCGCGCTCGAACGACTCCAAAACGGCGTCTTTCTGAGCGGCTGGCTATATCGCATCGCGTATCGCATTTTTGTCGACTGGCTACGCAAGTCGACGCGTTTTAACGGCGCGATCGTCTACGACGAGAACGCCGTTTCCGACGATCGCCGCGAAGAGCGCTGGCGCGCGGTAACCGTTAATCCCGGCGAACTGGGCGAATTGCGACGACCTAGCGGTCGCTCGTTAAGCGTGCCTGAACCTCAAGACGCGGCGATTCAATCTGAAGATCGTGCAAATCTATGGAAGATTGCGCGCGAAACATTGACTCGGGACGAATTCCAAGTACTATGGCATAAGTACGTCGACGAATTCGACGACGCGCAGACAGCACGAGCGCTTGGTAAGACGTCCGGCGCCGTTCGTTCGTGCGCGCACCGCGCTAAGGTGAAACTGGCTGAAAAACTCCGGAAGATTATGTAACGCGTCGCAACGGCGCACGCTCATAAGAGGAGCGCTATGAAAAAAAGACTACTTGCCGAACCTGACAATACAAACGACCGAGACGCTTTCTTTGACGAGCTCGACTCGACGCTCGAACGACGACTGCGCGACGAACTTGACGAGTTCCTAGCGAGCGCCGACGACTCCGCCTTCATGTGGTCGCAGGAGTCCGCGCCGAAAACGAACGCCGTAACTCGTATCTGTGCAAGTACGTTTATTAAAGCGATTTGCGCGGTCAGTCTGCTTGTAATTGCGTGCCTTGCCGCTTGGAATATGCGCCCTGAATCGTTGCGTACCTTTCAAGGGAACAGCGATCTAGCGCGTCAACCCGTTGCGAGACCAGTTGCAAGCCCTGCGGCGCACGACCCCGACGCGACGCGGCGCGCGCCGAGCGTCATAGCGGATATTTTGACCGTCGTTGATTATGAAACGCCGCATGAGACGTCGAACGGCGAACGGCGTTGGGAATCTTTGCGTCGTCTTTATGATCGCGGGGTAGGCGCTATTAAAGAACGACCGTGCGACTATGCGTTCACGTCGCCGACGCAAAGATTGGACGAAACCGTCAGACGTTTGACAGCGTCGAACTCTTACGCGTCTCTTGACAACGGACTAGACAAGCGCGCGTTCGACAACGCGCTTATGGCGTGCGTCGATCCGTCGAGTGAAGTCGGCGCCGTTATGCGCTATGATCCCTTTTTCTGGATGATTGGTCAGGCTTTAGCCGTACAGTAACGTCCTTTGAACTTGTGAAGCGTTATGGATTACCCAGTGAGGCGACGTCGAAACATTAGCGGCGTCGCCTCACGCCGTTTTAGAGTTGGCGTCCAATGTCTAAAATCAATTTGTATATGCGCAGCTTTATGCGCGCCGGCGCTTGCAATTGAGTCTTCGGCGATTTATACTAGTCTTGGCGCGATAAATGAATGCGTTGGCGACCTTGGAAAATAATCGACGGGAGATGTGAACTCGATGAAACGACTACTCATAACTGCGCTTGCTTTGATTATATCGTTGGCGTCTAGCGGCGGCGGTCAAGTCGTAGCGCGTCATTCTGACACTGTTCCATTCGGGCTTGCACGAGTCGAGCTAAGCGAGCAGGTAGGTTCTGAACTCGATCGCGACCTCACGCCGTACAGCGAGCCGAGCGAAGAGGCGCGCTTAGCCTCGGGCGAGTCGCGCCAGGTCGTCGAACGTAAACGTGTTAATCAGGTCGTAGCGATTAACGCGCTCTTTCTGATCCTTGCGTTCGCCATTTTCTACTTAAAAAAACGCGCGCGCCGTACGAGACAGTAGTAGTGCGCGCCAACTTAATTACAAGGAGGAACGTTATGACGAATTTCAAGAGATGGGCGACGCGCGCTCTGTGTTGCGTAGCGCTCGCGCTATCCGTTCCGTTCGCGCTTGCACAGGATTCTGTCGCGCCGCGCGAACTGCTGGGGAGCGTCGAATCAATCGGCGTTTTTAAAAATGGGGTCGCCGCTATTGTTGAGCGATACGACGTGCCCGAGGCTGGCGAATACGTAATTTCGACCGCTCCGCAACCGCTGCACGGCGCCTTTTTCGTTCAGAGCGACGCCACCTTAGACGCGCGCGCCGATTTCGGAAACGTTGAACTTGACCTCGCGGACGCTAATGATTTTGATTGGACCAAGGATCTCGCCGGACAATGGTTCCAGGTCGTTTTACCGGGAGAAACGACCCCCAAGACCGTGCGCGTTCCCTTTGTGTCGAAAAGCGCTGATAATGTCGAGCAGGATTATGCGTTGCGGTCAAATTACGCTCCAGTTCGCGCGTTGCGTAGCGGGGTTTTTCTCGAGACCGAAGAGCATGAAATGATTTGGCTCGCTAACCCTGGCGAGATAACAAAAATACTTCTTCCTCCCGACGCGTTGCCGAAGAAAGTCGTGCGCCGGCGAAGTCGACTGCGCTTGAAGATCACGAAGACGCCGAACGACCAGGGCGCCGTCGTTAAAATTTCGTATCTTACCAAGGGGCTATGTTGGGCGCCGCAGTATCGCGTCACGCTTAAGGACGACAACACTCTTGAATTAACGCAAAGCGCGCTTGTCGTGAATGAATGGCGCGATTTTTCAGCGGAGAAGTTTACGCTCTATTCTGGCTTCCCGCGAATACTCTTTAAAGACGCGCTCTCGCCGATCGATCCGTCGGTCTCGCTTGCAAGCTACTTCGCGTCCCTGAATGGCAATCTCGGCGGTAATTACTTGGGTGCAAGTCAGCGCGGCGCTATCGTTACGCAACAGTTGGCGTTGAATAACGCCGTTGGGTTTGACGTCGGAACCGCTCCGACGTATGCAATTCAAGACGGCGAGGAGAACGCCGACGGCGTCGACGTCTACGCGAAGCAAGTCGGCGCTAAAGCGCTCGCTAAAAATGAACGCGCGCTCTTTACGTTAGCGCGTAAAGACGCCGAGTATAAACGCGTCGTCTGCTGGAATATCGCCGACGCGCGCGACGCCAACGGCAATCTCAACCCTGCTAACGTTAATTCCTCTTCGGAGCTACTTCCTTCAGCATACGCGCGAACGACTGCTGGAGAAGCCGCATTCGAGCATACCAATCGTTTCGTTGAACCATGGGACGTTATCGAATTCAACAATCCTCTGAACTACCCGATTACAACCGGACCTGCGACGACAATCTCCGCAAACGACGCCTTCATTGCCCAGGATATGTTCTACTGGACAAACCCCGGTGAAAAAACGCTTCTGCCGATTACGAAATCGCTAAGCGTTAAAGTGCGATCCATTGAAAACGAACGAGATCTCGCACAAGCTCAGGTTAATTTCAATCCGACGCAAGTCGACCCGAATAACTTGACCGACTTCAATTGGGTTACCAACGAGTCGAACTGGGGACGATTCTTCGTTTTTCGTGGAATCAATTACAGGATCGCCGTCTACGACGCGGAGATTACGCTCATTAATACGAGAAAAGATAAAGTCGAAATGCGCCTGAGTCGCCAGTTTACTGGGCAGGAGTTGCAGGAGTCCTTTGAAGGTTTTGAACCCGAGACGACGCAAATTGGGTACCAGAATTCATGGGAGCAATTCGTTAACAAACGTTGCGAGATGAAGTGGGTTACCGTTCTTGAGCCTGGCGAAACGAAAGTCCTTAAATTTTCATACCTGCGCCTTATTCGTCAGTAGTGTGTAATAAAGGTCGGTTCTCTTGATTGGATCGCGCCGGATTTAATATTAGACGAAGTGATTCTAGTTTGCGCTAGTATTAATATTGCTAATATTAATATTTAACGACAATAGCGTTTTTTCGCGGAATGCAGTCCTTTTTTTCGGAAGGTCAGTTGACGCGCCGGCGCAAATCTTTATAATAACGACAATTTTAGGCGGGCTTTTTTTAAGCCGGGCGTTCAGCTTAGGAACGACGTTTGAAAAGCGACGTCGGAACTGATAAAACGCCGTCTTTCGCCGTTCGCGACGTTTCGTACTCGTTCGGCGCCGCGAGACTGTTGGTCTCCCGAACGCGCTTCGAGCTCGATTCTTTTAATAAAGGGTCGCGGTCGGGGGGCGTTTTTTCTTTTCCGAGGATATTTCGTCCTGTTGACGAAGTAGTGCGCGGGCGTTGTCGACGTCGGGTCTGCTTGCCGCATAGTAATAACAATTAAGGAGGCTCATGATGCCACGTCGCGACGACGTTCAGAAGGTTCTTATTATAGGTTCCGGACCCATTGTTATCGGTCAAGCGTGCGAGTTTGACTATTCCGGTACGCAGGCTTGTAAGGCGTTGCGCGAGCTCGGCTACAAGATCGTGCTCGTGAACTCCAATCCCGCGACGATTATGACAGATACCGTCATGGCGGACGCGACGTATATCGAGCCGCTTACCGTTTCTTCCCTCGAACGCATTATTGCTAAAGAACGCCCCGACGCCTTGTTGCCGAACCTCGGCGGTCAGTCCGCGCTCAACTTGGCGACCGCTCTTGAAAAAGCCGGCGTGCTCAGTAAGTACGGGGTTCGCGTAATCGGCGTTCAGCTCGACGCGATTGAACGCGGCGAGGATCGTCAAGAGTTCAAGAACACTATGAAGGAACTTGGAATCGAGACGCCGCGTAGCGAGATTGCTCGCACGCTCGAAGAAGCCGAAGCGATCGCCGAGAAATTGGGCTTTCCCGTTGTCGTCCGACCCGCATACACCATGGGCGGCACCGGCGGCGGGATTTGTTATAATCTTGACGAATTTCGTACGATCGTACAGCGCGGTCTCGCCGCTAGTCTCGTCACGGAAGTGCTCGTTGAAGAGTCTGTTGTCGGCTGGGAAGAGCTCGAACTGGAAGTCGTGCGCGACGCGAATAACAAACTGATCACCGTTTGCTTTATCGAGAACGTCGATCCCATGGGCGTGCACACCGGCGACTCTTTCTGCACGGCGCCGATGCTCACGATTAGCCCCGAATTGCAGAAGCGTCTGCAAGACTACGCGTATAAAATCGTCGAGAAGATCGGCGTAATCGGCGGTACGAACGTTCAGTTTGCGCACGATCCGGTCTCTGATCGAATCGTTATTATCGAGATCAATCCACGCACAAGCCGGTCTTCCGCGCTCGCGTCTAAAGCGACAGGGTTCCCGATTGCGCTCGTTTCCGCGAAGCTCGCCTCCGGCATGACGCTCGACGAAATGCCGTACTGGCGCGCCGGTACGCTCGACAAATACGAGCCGTACGGCGACTACGTCGTTGTGAAATTTGCTCGTTGGGCGTTTGAGAAATTCCGCGGGGTCGAGGATAAACTCGGAACTCAGATGCGCGCAGTCGGCGAGGTCATGAGTATCGGTAAGAATTTCAAAGAGGCGTTCCAGAAGGCGATTCGATCTCTTGAAAAGGGGCGATACGGACTAGGGTTTGCTAAGAATTTCCACGAGCTGGATCTCGACGAACTTCTTCAGCGCATTAGTATTCCAAATAGCTGGCGCTATTTCCTTATCTACGAAGCGTTGCGCAAAGGCGCGACAATAGACCAGGTTCATGAGAAGACCAAGATTAAGCGTTATTTCCTCGAGCAGATGCTAGAACTTGTCGAGCTTGAAGAGAAGATTCGCGCCTACAAAGGTCAAGCGTTGCCCGACGATTTGCTCACCCAAGCGAAACGAGACGGTTTCGCCGATAAGTATCTCGCGGAACTACTCGATATTCCCGAGAAGACGATTCGCGACCAACGCTATAAGCTCGGCGTTAAAGAGGTCTGGAACAAAGTGCAAGTGAGCGGCGTGGAAGACGCATGCTACTGGTATTCGACTTACAACGGAACCGACGAGAACGTTGTGAGTCCTAAAAAGAAGATCATGGTACTCGGAGGCGGTCCTAACCGAATTGGTCAGGGAATTGAATTCGACTACTGTTGCGTTCATTGTGCGATGGCGTTGCGCAAATGTGGATACGAGACCGTTATGGTCAACTGTAATCCTGAGACGGTCTCTACGGACTACGACACGTCGAATAAGCTGTATTTCGAGCCGCTCACGCTTGAAGACGTGCTTAGTATCTACGAGGCGGAGAAGCCGGACGGGGTCGTGGTGCAGTTTGGCGGTCAGACGCCGCTCAATCTTGCCGCCGATCTCGCTGCGAACGGGGTTAAGATAATCGGCACGTCGCCCGAGACGATCGATATGGCGGAAGACCGCGATCAATTCCGGCACATGATGCAACGACTCAATATTCCCCAGCCGGAATCTGGAATGGCGACGAACGTTGAGGAAGCGCTCGAGATCGCTAAGCGAATAGGCTACCCGCTTATGGTGCGTCCTTCGTTCGTGCTCGGCGGGCGCGCTATGGAAGTCGTGCACGACGAGCAACAACTCGTAGAATATGTGGAAGCTGCGGTCGACGTTTCGCACGAACGCCCAATTCTCGTCGATCGATTCCTTGTCAATGCGATCGAAACGGAAGCGGACGCTATTTCCGACGGCGTCACTGCCTTCGTCCCGTCCGTTATGGAACACGTCGAACTGGCCGGTATCCATTCCGGCGATTCTGCGTGTGTGATTCCGCCTATTAGTATCGCGCCTAAGCATATCGAAACGATACGCGAATATACCAAGCGAATCGCGGTCGAAATGGGCGTCGTAGGACTCATGAATATCCAGTACGCGATTGCCGACGACGTTGTCTATATCCTGGAAGCGAATCCTCGCGCGAGCCGAACCGTGCCGCTCGTTTCCAAGGTGTGCAACATCCAAATGGCGGCGCTTGCGACGCGCGTCATGCTCGGCGAGAAGATTTCTGAACTGAATCTTCTTCCGAAGGTCATCGGACACTTTGGCGTTAAAGAAGCGGTTTTTCCGTTCAATATGTTCCCCGAAGTCGATCCCATTTTGGGACCCGAAATGCGCTCGACCGGCGAAGTCTTGGGGCTTTCGCACTCTTTTGGTCTCGCGTTCTATAAGGCTGAAGAAGCCGCCGGGTGCGTGTTGCCGACGGAAGGCGCCGTGCTTATGACAATCTCGGAAAATGATCGTAAGCTCGGCGGTACGTTCCGCACCGTTGCTCAAGGGTTCGCGCGCCTTGGTTTCAAGATTCTCGCAACGGAAGGCACGTACAAGGCGTTGCAAGAGCTTGGCGTCGATAGCGAGAAGATCTTTAAGATTAACGAAGGTCGTCCTAATATCGTTGACGCCATGAAGAATGGCGAAGTGCAACTGGTCGTGAACACGCCGCTTGGTAAACGCGGACAAACCGACGACTCCTATATTCGCAAAAACGCTATTCGATTACGTATTCCCTATATGACGACGCTAGCCGCCGCGTTCGCCGCGCTTAAGGGTATAGAAGCGATTCGCGGAGGTCTCGAGTCTGTCTGCTCGTTGCAAGAGTATCATCGCTAAGTGATCGATCTGCGCAAGCGGGTCTTTGTCAAACTGAAATTGTGACGACCGGTCGAAATCTTAAATGTGGATTTGACCGGTCGTTTCATTATCCTCGCTAGGCGGCGACTCCTGTGGAGTCTTGAGCTCGCTTATAGATTACCGTTTTTGCGCATGTCGAGCGGACGCATTTTCTTCATAGGTCAGGCGTCGTATATTTACCACTTCACGCCGTCCGATATAATACGGAAAAAGGACGTCGACGTCATGACGCGCGGCGTTGCGTCCATGAATAGTGTGATCGCGCGCGTTCCTTTCCGCCATTCCTAGCCAATTTTCGTTAATGACGCCGCCTCGTTTTATCACGCGCTCACTAGCGCGCGCTCGACGTTCCCCGCTTGCGCGCAAGTTCGTGAACGGTCTGATGTGGCTAACGTTCGGCGCGGCGCCGTCGCGCGCGGCCGCGCTTTTAGCAACTGTGTTGGTCGCCCGCATTCTTGGTAGCGAGACCTATGGCGAACTAACGCTTGCGCGGTCGACGGTGAACGCGTTTGTTACTGTGGCGACTTTTGGAATGGGACGCGCGGCGGCGAAGTTCGTTGCAGAACTGCTCGTTACAGATAAGGAGAGAGTCGGTCGAATCATAGGTCTCAATCTCGTGTCGTCCCTCGTTACTAGCGCACTTGCGGCGATCTTTTTCTTTTTCTTTGCCGACTACCTCTGCACGTCGGTGATTTCCGCGCCCCATTTGGTATTTCAAGTTCGTCTATGCGCGCCGTTACTTGTTTTGACGGCGCTCGTAGGAGCGCAGGTTGGCGTTCTGACAGGGTTCCAAGCGTATCGCGAAATAGCGCTAGGCGCGTCGATTAGCGGTTTTCTTATGATACCTTTCTACGCGCTTGGCGCGCGCTATGGCGGTCTTACTGGCGCAACGCTGGGCTTTACCACCGGTACGCTTTGGAATTTCCTTTGCAATAGTTTCTATCTTGGTCGACTCTTCAGGAAGCATGGCGTGCGCGGACGATTCATTGGATGCTGGCGCGAGACTCCTGTGTTGTGGAATTTTTGTCTTCCGTCGACGTTGCTCTCGCTACTCATGAGCGGCGCGACTTGGGTTATTACGATCTGTCTAGCGCGCGAACCGAACGGCTCAAGCGAACTTGGAATCTTCGACGCGGCGCGCCAGATTCAGACGGCGATTCTTTATTTGCCGACCCTTGCGGCTAATATCGTGGTGCCGATGCTTTCGGAACTCAACGCGAGTCGAGACGTTCTACGTTATACGAAAACGTTGCGCGTTAATATAGCGATGAACGCGTGTTTTACCGGCGCGCTTGCTAGTCTTGGAATCGTTTGTTCGCGTGTGATTATGCGCGCGTTTGGCGCCGGGTTTGACGGCGGCGCCGACGTTCTGTGCGCGCTTGTGGCGACAAGCGTTGTGATGAGCGTTGCGAACGTATACGCGAGCGCGTTGACGGCGCTTGGCGCGTTATGGTCGCGTTTTTTTTACACCTTGGCTTGGAGCGGAACGGCGATTCTCGGCACGTTGGCGTTTTCTCTTGTTCGTAGCGGCGCTTTTGCCGTCGCGCTCGCTATGTTGCTGGCGTACGTCGTCCAGACGATCGGATTCGCATTGAGGGTGCGAGCGTTGTTGCGCGTGCGTGCAGAGGATATTCAAAGATTATAATCGATAAACTCGTTTCATGTTTTCTGAAACCAGACAAGTCGCGTCCGGTTTATTTGAATATTAACGCCTGAATATCCGATATTGCCGATATGGCGTTTTGTGTCCGAGTCGGTTCGGACGCGCCTGACGTGGGGTTTTGATTCGTAGCGGGGGTACGCTGTGGAACTGCGCGCGATTTACATTTGCCCCGGCGACCCATATAACTCGCCGCGGGGCGGACAGACTGCGTTTGCTCGCCAGGCGCTCAACGCGCTTGGCGGTAGCTTTGCGCTCGTTTCTCCCGACGAAATTGGCGGAAAGCCGCGCGGAGAATGGTTCCTCGACGAGTGGCAGGGGGCGCCAATATGGCGGTTCAATATCGGCGACTACGCGCCCCGAAATAAAGCTCGCCGCCCATTTATACCGCGTCGCGTTGTGTTTCGCAGACTCATTGCGCGCTATTTGCCACGAATTCGTAAGATTTCTACGCGCAACCTCTTTTGCGACTCGCCTGAAACGCTTGGCGTACTGCGACAATACGAATGGGAGTCTGTATGCTACCGTTTTGCCGGACTCAACAATCCTGTCGGCGTCTCGCGGTATCCGTTGTTGCGCGTATTCGCGTCGCCTTTCCATCGCGCTATGTTGCGCAATCTTGCGGCGCTTTCGCCCGAGATTGTGCTAGCGTCTGCGGATCAAGACGCGATCGAACGCTTTGCGCGTGAGAACAGAGATTTTTGCGCAAAGGCGCCGCTCAAGTTCTTTCCGACTAGATTCGACCCAAAAACCTTTTATCCCAGCGCGCCCGAACCGGAGCGGCGCGCGTTAAATTGGGAGCGCGCATACCCGCGACTTGTTATGGTGGGGAGACTATGCTGGGTCAAGGGATGGCGACTTGCTATGGAAGCGGTCGCGATATTGAAGAAAAAGTACCCTAACATTTCGTTGCGCTTTGTCGGCGACGGTGAGGATCGCAATAAGATAACGGCAAGCGCGCTTGAGCTAGGGCTGGGTGAACGAGTGATTATTGACGGGTTTCTCACGCCGGAGGAGGTTCGCCGTCGATTGATCGCCGCCGACTTATTCTTGGTCGCGTCGCATTGCGAAGGTTGGTCGCTGGCGTGTGCTGAAGCGTTGGCTTGCGGTAAGACGTGCGTGTCGACGGCGGTTAGCGGCGCTAGAGATATGGTGCGTTCAGGTCGCAACGGTTACATTGTAGAAGGTCGTTCCCCCGAAGAGTACGGGTCGGCAATTGACCGCGCGTTGAAGTTGTCGGCGGACTCGTCTAGCGCAATGTTTTCCACAGAGCTTAGCGCGCGGTATTCTCTGGCAACGCTGGGTTCGGAATGGCGATCATTGTGGAGCGCGTTACGGTAGTCGTATTATGTGCAATGAATCAAGACGAGTAATAGGAGTAGAGCAGAAGGTTCGTGGGTGAACATAAGACGTCGTTAAAAACGCTTGCCGTATTTTATATCTGCTTGTATGCGATTTTTTATCCGTTGGCCGCTCATTTGCTCATGCCTCAAGAGGGAACTAACGGGGTCGGTTCAAGTTCGGTGCAAGTGTTCCAGGCGCTGGTTCTTGTCGCGCTCTTTTTTGTCGGGCAATTTGGTCGTCAGAGTTTTCATAGACTCTTGGACGTTTGGATTGTCGGGGTGGTGTATTTTACAAGCGCGACATTATGTTTCGCCGTATCCTATGACTCTACTAGTCGAATGATAGAGCTTGCGTACGGCGGTCGTTTCATTTTGTGGTTTCTCTTTGCGTCGATTATTTCGCGCGGTTCATTTGAACCTCGCCGTTTGGCGGCTCTTGCGACTTCTTTTTGGCTGGGTTGCTTAATCCAAGGATCGCTTGCCGCTACGGCGATTATAACGCGATCTGGCGGTTCTATCTACCGCGAGGTATTTGCAACGACAGGCGGCGCCTATGTTTCCGGTAAGATGGTGGTTGCGTTTGTAACGCTTGGCGCCTTTATGTCGATCTATTGGTTTGTGCGAGATAGTCGACGACGCATTGTCTACTTCTGCGCGCTAGCGCTTGCGACGCTTGTTATTCTGTTTAGCTATAATCGTTCAGCACAACTCAGCCTCGCGCTCGTCTGCATCTGGTCGTTATATTGGTTGTTTCGTACGGGTCGCATTAAGACTGCGACGTTTCTTGTCGCGGTACTGGTTAGTTCCGGCGCGCTCCTCGTGGCGCTATTTGACGAGACGTTCATGGTGCGGTGGATGAATATTCATGAAGACGGCGGTAGCGGTCGCGATAAGTTGATTGGAGCGGCGCTTCACAACGCGATGAATCCTCATTCGCTTGCGTCTTTATTATTTGGACAAGGTTACGAGCACACGAAGACCCTAATGTATGAAGCTTGCGGATCGCGAATTGGCGCGCATAGCGATTTGTTTGATTTTTTAACGACTTACGGTCTTGTCGGCTTAGGTTTCTATTTCTGGTGCGTCGTGCGTCTGCTTGATTTGAAGCGTGGAATAGAATTTCACTCTTGGGAGTATCTTTGCGTTCGCGTATCGACCTTTTTTGTTATTTTCATGGGGCTCTTTACCGGTCTTTTTCAGAGTTCCTACGTTTTCATCATGCTCTTTACGTTCGTATATTATTGGCGGACGGCTCGTGAAAGTTTTGTATTTGGAACTGTTCAGTCCCGCGAACAACTAGGGTATCAACGTCCGTATCTTTCAGAGCGTGATCCAGACGAGCTTGGTCGTTATCTATACTCAAATGCAGAGGACGACGCATACGCTGAAGAATATGAGGACGAACGCTTTGACGTGGACGACGAAGAAGACCGAGTCGACGAAAACGAGATGAAGACGACGGAAAGAGAACCAATCGATTTAACAAGTCTCACGCAGACGTCAGTATCAGAACATATTGGGTCAAGTGATTCAAGTTCAAACGCGAGCGGCTCAGAACAGATTGCAAACTCGAAAAGTCCCGTAAGCGCGCGCGATGAGTTGAACGATTCGGCGTTGTTTCTTGAGGTTTGGAATAACGACTCCGACGCTATCGATGTTTTAGAATCAATGGCGCTTGACGAAGACGGAGGCGAACTAGAGTCGTGAAGATAGTCGTCGCGCACAATTATTATGGAGACTACGCGGTCGGAGGCGAGTCGACCGTATTTGAACAAGAGGTGAGAACGCTTCGCGCTACGGGGCACGACGTCGAGACGCTCGTCCACGCTAATGTCGAACTTGAGCGCGCTGGATGGACAACGCGATTGAGCGCCGCTCTTCATTTTAAATCGTCTGAACGCGTCTACCGCGAAACTGCTGAGCTTTTAAAGCGAACGCGCGCGGAAATTTTGCACGTTCACAATTATAAATACGTTTTAACTCCGGCGGTCTTTCAAGCGGCGCGCGATCTTGGCGTTCGAACTGTTCTGACCTTGCACAACTACCGATTAATAGCGCCATGCGGTCAACTTCGACGCGGGACGCGCGTGTGCGAGCGATGCGTTGGAACCTGCGCTTTGCATGCGCTTTGGACTCCCGGATGCGCGTCGAGTTTGCGTAATCGGGCGCTTCAGAACGCGTATTTTTGGTCGACCCGAGATAAGGTCGTTTCGATAGTCGACGCCTTTATTGCGCTTTCTGAGTTTGGCAAAGCTCTCTTTTGTCGCGCGGGTCTTCCTGAAGATCGTGTCTACGTTAAACACAATTTTACGGACGAGCCGACGTGCCAAAGCGTGCATGTCGCCGAGAATTTCCGAGAAGAACCTTTTGCTGTTTTTGTCGGTCGAATAGCTGAGGAAAAAGGAATCGAGTTATTAATCGACGCGTGGCGCGACGTTCCCTTTAACCTTCTTGTCGTTGGGGACGGTCCTCTATTGCCGAGGGTTCGAACGTTAGCGCCGTCGAACGTTGACTTCTTGGGGCAGAGAGGCCGCGAGGAAACGCTCAGAATTATGCGCCGGGCGCGAACGCTCCTCTTTCCTTCGCTATGGTACGAAGGCGAGCCTTTGGCGATCGTTGAAGCCTCCGCGCTGGGCGTCCCTATAATTGCGAGCAGACTTGGCGCGCGCGCGACCGAAATTGCAACGTTTCACGCTGGCGAATTATTTGACGTCGGCGATCGTCGCGCGTTGATTGAGAGCGCGCAACGCATATTAACGGATAAGCGCTATCGCGACGAGCTTGCCGCAGGCGCGCGCAAAATGTATGAAACGCTCAACGAGCCGAGTACGAATATTGCGCGCTTACTTGAAATCTATCGCGAAACGTTACGACGTGACCCGAATCATACCGGAGCGCAAAAATGTCAATTTTGAGTTTTATCAAAAGTCGCGCGCCGAATCTCCCTCGACCAGTAGGGAATCTCATGGCGCGCACGCCTTATGGTATTCGTCCGACGATTGGTCGAGCGTACCGGAAAGCACAAAGAATTCGAGCCTGGTACGACGAAAGCGCCACGCCAGAAGAACGGCGTGAGTTCATCTTCGCTTCGGTGCGCAGGATAGTCGAATATGCGATCAGGACAACGCCGTTCTACAGAACTTTTTATCGTGAACACGGTTTTAAACTCGAAGATTTGCGCAATTTCGACGATCTTGCCTCAATTCCGATCATCTCCAAAGAGATTCTGCAAGAGATCGCGCTCGAGGAACGTTCGGCTCGTCGATTGGGGCGGACTCTTACATTTACCGGCGGCTCAACCGGCGAGCCGTTTAAATTTTATTCCGACTATAGACAGTTGGGCAACGAGTGGGCTCATATGCACTACGTCTGGTCGCGACTGGGTTATCGCTCGAACGATTTATTACTGACCGTGTGCCTTGAACCCGAACGACCGCCTGTTTTCTACGACGCGCTTCGCCACACGTTGGCGCTTAATATTCACTTTGATCGCGCGCACGTCGCGCGCGAATATCGCGCGCTTCCTAGGCGTCGGCGCCGCGCGTCTTTTTTTCGCGGATATCCGAGCGCGATCGCAGAGTTTTTGGAATATTGCGAGCGAAGCGCGCCTGATATTTTAGCGGAGTTGCGCACGACAATACGCGGTTCGTTTTTAGCGTCGGAATATCCTCATCCTAGTTTTCGCGACGCAATCGAACGCACAACGGGACGTCCTACAATTTCCTGGTATGGACTTAGCGAGCGCGTTCTTTTGGCATACGAACGCGATCGGTCCTACGAATACGCGCCAATGCAGTCGTACGGCTTCTGCGAGGCGACGACGACCGCCGCAGGTTTTACTTCACTTGTCGGCACGTCGTATTACAACTACGCGTCGCCGCTGATTCGTTACCGCATAGACGATGGAATAGGGGATTTGAAGTACGATCATGGCGTTCTTTCTTCCTTTCGTATTACAGAAGGTCGAATGGGGGACTATTTGATTGATAAGAAAGGCGCGCGCTTCTCGATAACGCATTTGAATCTCTCATGTCGTCCTGAGACGTGGCAATTGGCGCGTTTCATTCAGGTCGAGCAACCTGCGCCGGGACAGGTGATCTTTTGGATTACGCCGCGTTGTGAAACAACGGTCGACGAGCTTGCGCGCGCGTTTCAATTTGACGATTTAAATCTCGATTGTCAATTTCGAATCGTAGCGCGACCGATACTATCCGCTCGCGGTAAAGCGTTGCTCAAAGTGACCACAGGCGCCGCGCCGTTAGAAGAGCGAATTTCAGACGCTCTATCCTTCCCATCTTAAGAAAACTCGCAACGATAAAAAACGGTCTTTCATGAGGATCAGAAAAACGGTAAACTCTACCTTGACGTTGACGGAACGCGCGGACGCTTTGCTAAGGAGTGGCAAGCGCGCGTTAGAGTCGGCGCAAGTTGATCGCAAGAGGATGCACGGCGATCAAAGGCATTGTGAGCGCGCCGCAGGATCGCGGGCGTTACGCGAACCTATTTGGTCATGGAGGACGACAGTGAGCACGGAGGCTCTCCTTCTTTCCCCAGTCTTGCGACGTTTGTTCGCACTGGTAGCGGTTGTTATTGT
Source organism: uncultured Planctomycetota bacterium (assembly GCA_900318195.1). Classification (GTDB taxonomy): domain Bacteria; phylum Planctomycetota; class Planctomycetia; order Pirellulales; family Thermoguttaceae; genus RUG369. The sequence continues at coordinate 5,760 of ONJR01000042.1, read as the reverse complement.
CGTTATCGCCTCAACGGCGTACGGCGCAACTTTTCAGTCGGATAATTTTATTGTCAAAGCGAACGACGCCGATTTTGCTAGGCTTGTTGCGGAATATGCCGAAGAGTATCGCGATCAGCTCTCAAATTTATGGCTGGGCGCGACAATGCGGAATTGGGCTGAACCGTGCGTCATTACCGTAGTCGAGGGCGAGAACGTCGCTGCGTCGGGCGAAACGGTTTATACCTTTGCGCGCGGCGAAGTTTTCGATTGGAAAATGCGCGTCCAAGGAACTCGCGCGCGAATTCTAGACTCGGTTTTACCGCACGAAATAACTCATACGATCTTAGCGTCTTATTTACGCGCGCCGGCGCCGCGTTGGATTGACGAAGGAATGGCTACTTCGGTTGAAGCTGATTCGGAAAGGTCTGGCTATCGGAATATGCTAGTCTCGTTTCTGTATGACCGTCGCGGCATTTCTTTTAACGATATGGTTGCAATGAAAGAGTATCCTAAGGATCTCACGCCGTTCTATTCCCAGGCTTTTTCCGTGTGCGAATACCTTATCCTTATCGGCGGACATAGAAGGCTTGTCGAATTTGCGAAATATGGATTGGAACGCAACGATTGGAATCTCGCCTTAAGGGAATACTACGATTGCAAGTCGTTAGGCGATCTTCAAACGGAATGGAACGATTGGATTAGGAACTGGACGAACGCGCGCCAGACGGCGACGCTGCCCCCAACTCGCAAAATGCCGCATTTTGATCGACCGATTATACCTGATTCAATGATAGCTCACACAGACGTTAATACGCCGACAATTGCTAGCGCGCCAATTTCGCGCTCCTCGACGAATGTCGCGTCGCGCGATCTTGTTACGCGAGGTCAAACGCGCGTGGAGGAAAAGGGCGGGTTGTTCCCTAATCTTCCTCGCTTGTTCGCCGGACGCAATGTGTCGACAAGCGAAACGCCACAGCGCGAGCGATCGGCTTTAGAGACGCCACAATCTCTAAATCGTAGCGTTCCCTCCGGTCGCGTCAGCAGTTTGAGTGTGCTTGCCAACGGCGCCGGCACGGCGACCCGCGTCCAGACGCACGATAATGTTGCGCCGAAATATTACTCTCCGCTTCCAGGTCGCGCAGGTTTATAATGCGCGCTGAGAGCGCTAGCGTTCACGAGCGGGACAGTGTCGTTGATGAACGACGTGTCCCGCTCGAGTTTTTTATCGGACAGCGTTTCCATTAATAGTGGCTGATCTTATCAGGAAAGCAGTAGAAGAACCAGAACGAGTCGCCGAAGTTTTGACCCATTTGTCGATACTTTTCCTCATTCGTTAAAGAGTTCGCGTCTAGAATTGTGCGAGCTTCCTTGTAAGCTTGGCGAATACTGTCGCTAAAAATGCTCGTATCTTCAGTTGACCAGCGCGCGTCTGGTGAGTCGTGGAAGTATTGGGGATAGTCTGCGCGAAAGAGTAACGCTTCCTGAATATACCTGGGTAGCGGTCGTTCGTTATTCAATTCAAGATAGGAATCGGCGTATTTTGCGAAGGTCGCTAAATGGCGCATGAGAAGCAGGTAGGCGAGTCTGTTTTCTTGCTCGTTGCGGTTGAGTCGTGCGAGGTTGTCGTTTTGTATGACTCCGTATAGCGCGTGATTTACCGTTTCTGATGAGGCGAGTTCGTCTTTGTCCGGCGCAAGTTTGCGTAGATTGTCTAATTTCCGACGAAATTCCGCAACCTGGGCTTCTGAAATTTGACCAGGCGACTTTAGGTACCGATCGAAAACTAAACCGCGCGGCGATTCCGACTCGAGATACGCTAGCGCCACTTCGACGAAACCGTCGTCGAAGAGCGTTCCCTGAAGCCGATACAGGTACCGCTCGGCGAGAGGAAAACGTCTATCTGTCAGCGCGCATAACGCAAGCGTCTTGAGCGCCCAGCGCGAGCGTTCGCGTTTGGTTACGTAATTATTAAAGGCGACTCTTTCAGCGGCGTTTGTAAGTCCGCTCTCGAAAAGTACGCGGTCGCCGCACATTCCGAACGAAGAGACAGTTTCAAGTTGCGGCGAGCTTTTAGGCGAGTTGGGGCGTAGAAAAATCTCGTCTGCGAGTCGATCGAGGCGCGATAATGCAAGATTGCGCGCTGTTATTAAAGGATTGATTGGCGCAGAAACGTTCGCTTCCAACTGGACGACCCGCTCCCAATCTTCACGATCAAGCGCGCGCGCGACCTGAAGGAGCGTTTGGAAATTACTGGAATAGTAGGAGAGTTTCAGAGTAAGCGCGCAAAAGCTGGCGACGATTATAAAGACAATCGCTTGACCGCTTAGGGACAATTGCTTTGTCGAGCGCGAGCGACCGATTTTTCGCCGCAACGCCGCAACGACCGCGAGGATAGCAATGAGCAGTAACCCGCCAAGCACGGCGAGCGTCATGAGGAAATGGGTCGAAGGATCGCGCCCGGCGACGAGAGGCGACTCTTCCCATAGACCTGCGGTGAACATAGCGTTGAAATTTGGAACGACGTCTTTATAGATTAGCCAGAAGAGCGCGGGCGAACATAGGATGGCGAGCGTGACGATTTGGGTTTGCTCATTTCTACGTTGCTGTTCCGTTTTGACAACGCGTTTTTTTTCTTCTTCCTTCTTCTTCGATTTGTCCCGAGCTTTACTGCGATCGCTCTCGTTACGTTTTTGAACGTTCTTTGACTGAACGCGCGCGGTTGCTTGCGACGATTGGGTAACGCTGGACGACGTCTCTTGCGCGCTACCCGCTGTAGAGCGCGTGAGTTCGACTAACAAAAAGAGGAACGCGGCGAAGAGAGCGAAAAAGCCAAATATTGGATAGCTCACAAGGAAGCAGACGGCAAAGGAGACGAGGCGCACGGCGCGAGCTCGGATTCGACTCAAAAGGAGCGCGAAGACGAGCATGAACGCGATTTTGACGACGTACGAATACGTTTGCGCTACGTCGACTCGCTCGAAGAGATAGTAATTCACGCTCGTTATTTGCGGGAGGAGCGTCAACGTCGGAAGAAACGCAAGCGGTAAAAGGCGTCCGTGTAAATCGAAGAGCTTTGAGCTTGCCAACGCGATGATGAGACCGAACCCGGATAGTATGACTGCACCGAAGGTTGGGTAGTAAAAGAATTGAATCATGAAGGAACTGAGCCAATTCGAACCGCCCGAGAGACGCGAAAGAGCCTCGCAAAGAAACGACCAACGCCATAAAAAGAGGTCGTATTCTTGGGAGACATACAGAAAATCACGATAGCGAATTGCCCAAAAGTAGACTAGGAAGAGGAAAAAAGAACCGTAAAGAATCGTATGAAACAGGAGCGACGTCGAATGGCGTGAGATTCTCGGTTCGTTTGAATCCGTCATAATTATCCTCGAGCGTTTTGACGCGTTCACTCGATTCTTTACGTGTGAACGCTTTTAGCATTAGGCGTGTTCAAAAACACGCTGGATGTGTTGGCAACCGTTGTTGCAAGCAATCTCTTGTCTGATGATCGAATTCCACGAGACGACAAATGCTGCCGACGTCCGCTGACTTAATCGAGGCGCTGGCGGATAATTTAACCATGGTCGTCTTGCCAAATTCGACTGTGCGTTATCGCACAGAACTATGCTGATTCTACCTTCAGAACGTCCTCAAGTCAACTTTTTTGTTTATCTGAGACTCGCGCTTCTCCTAACAGTGTGCAGGCGAAGTATTAGAATGAGGCACGATTCGCTATTTCAACAGCAAAAACGTTTTGACACTGTCGTTCTACACTTTAAGGGACGCAGTGAATCTTCAACCTGTTACGACGAGCAGACGGAGGACATGGGCTACTTGCCTACAGTGGGCGCTACACTATATAGAACGAATTGTTTGCCGTGAAATAGAAGATATCGGCGATAATCCTATCGAAAGAGTTTTCGAGTCATTATGAGCTGGAAGACCGGTTTGTCGATTGTTTATCATGAGATGCAGATTCAGTAACGATTACGCGAGTAGGTAGAGCGTACAATCAAAGAGCATGAGTCTACGTCAAAGCGACCGCGCAACACCTCTGCATGATAGCGCGCGGAGTCGCGAAACAGAAAGCAAAAATGACCTCGGTCGCCGTGCGCGTGGAGTCGAGCGCTATTGAAGCGCGGCTGTAATCACGCCGCTCGATATATATCGAAAAAGAGCAAATCTTGAGCTCGTACCCACGGCGCTGAGTTCAAGATTTGCCCTTTTCGAGCCTATAGCTTTTTCACGCCCTCAGGGCGAATGTCGTCGGGGAGAAAATTCGCGATAAAAGGATCTTCCCCAACCATTGGCGATCTAAATCTTCTTTACGTAAAATCTCAATCTCTTCTGGTGTAAACTGACCTTCGGGGATAATAAACACAACCATTTTTTTGGCAATAATGGGATTGGTCGATCTTAACAATTTAAATAATGTTGGATTATTCGTCATAGGTTCTTCCTTGAATATCCGCAAGTATTCGTTTCGACAGTTCGCCAGGGGTACCGTTTAGTATCTCAGCAATTGCCTCAGCAAACATTTCAGAAGCATTTTCTTTTGCATACTCTGATAGAAGCGTAACCCCTCTTTTTGTTTTAATAAAGTTGTCTGTGTATACTTTTAGCATTTTATCTAAGAAGTCTCCATCACTCCTCTTTAAATAATCCCACAGTGCATGCCCGATTTCGTGACGATAAGGATGTAATCCTGACTCCGTTGAGAATTGGCGATTGGAGGTTTTGACCGCTACGGCTGTTCCTGCTCGACCGCGATCTGAACGCAGTAATATGGTGCGAGTCTCGTGATTAAACGAAGCAAATCTCTCGTCTTTAACATAGTCATTGTCAACCTCGATTCTTTCTATATTTCCAACCGTTCCAAAGACGTTGAACGCTCAAATCAACTCCTGATTAACGTCGTCCGCAACCTCTGGATTTTTTTTAGTTTACTATACGCCGCATCGACATCCAACCACTCTTTGATAAAATTGCCGCTTTTCTGACGTTTCTTTTTTCCTCAAAACCCTTGAGCTGCTCACGATTATTTTTCTGCATAGCGTCTTCAATATTCCCGGCTCGAAAGACTTCCTGATCGCCGTTAGGAAGCGTAGTGGCGCGTCGGAATCTACCGTCGAGCCTCATATCGCTGATTGTTTGATTCTCTCCAAACCTCCGCTCTTTCTCCGCGTCAAGTGTGTTATGTAGCTCGTCAAACAGTTTCCCAATATCCGATTTATTATCCTTCCAAAGGACGACGGTCTGACTGTAGTTTGGCAAGGAGTAGTAAGAGTCTTTCTTCGGTTCTCGCCTTATCGGCGAGTATGGAGGAAAGCGTTGTGACGTTATCGTGTGTGAACTCTCCTAAGGGCGTTGAGACGACCGCCGGTAAGGGGCATAGATCGTTTCCTTTACCGCGTTCTCGTCGCGTACGTCTTGCAACGTTTTTATGAGCGTTCTGAAATAGGCGGCGACGTTTTCGCAGTTTGCCAGCCATGCGTCGTAATTCTTTTCTTTTTTCCGTCTCGGTTCGGAATGAACTATATTGCGGTTTCTGTCGATCAACCCTAATGCGCATATTTTCGTCGGCGCGTCGAAGGTCGTTGCCGAGTTCATTTAGTTCGCTTGGGGACAACGTAGCGATTTGAGCTTTCCACGCGTCTTGAGCAACGCCTTGGAAGTCAGGTCAGTCTCGTTTTAGGTCCTACGAAACGTTGAGTATGGATAGACAATATAGGCGAGTAAGCTGATGCCGTTCAAGAGGAAGATTGTCGTGAACAAGCT
>ONJR01000184.1 GCA_900318195.1 uncultured Planctomycetota bacterium | reverse complement strand
GGCGGTACGATTCGTATCCACGATCCCGAGGTTCAGAATAAAGTCTTTAATCTGCTCGGTATGACGCGCGAGCAGGCGAAGGAGCAGTTTGGCTTCTTGGTCGACGCGTTGCAGTTTGGCGCGCCGCCGCACGGCGGGCTCGCGCTAGGGCTCGACCGCGTCGTGATGCTCTTTGCCGGAATCGACAATATTCGGGACTGCATTGCGTTCCCGAAGACGACGAAGGCGTCGGATCTCATGACCGGCGCTCCCGCCGAGGTCGAAGAGAAGCAGCTTGCGGAGCTTGCGATTAAGAGCGTTGCGGTCAAGGAGCAGTAGTATTTCTTGACGGCGTATGTTCTAGGTTATAACGCGCGTCGGATGGGTCGAATCTCATTTGACGCGCTGTTTGTAAACGTTGTGATTTATTAAGTTAAGGAGTGTAGTATGGTAATGCAAAACGACGAGTATGTCAAGCTGCAAGAGTCGACGTCGGAGATTATGCGCCGCTGGTGTGGACGCGCGAACGTCGGGATTATTCTCGGCACAGGGCTAGGCGCGCTAGCCGACCGCATTGAGCAGGAGACGGTTATACCATATAGCGAGATCCCGCACTTTCCGATTTCGACGGTCGAATCGCACGCCGGACGCCTTATTCTCGGGCGGCTGGAGGGTAAGTCGATCGTTGCGATGCAGGGGCGCTTTCATTATTACGAGGGCTATTCTGCGCGCGAGATAGCGTATCCTGTGCGCGTGATGAAGGAGCTTGGCGCGTCGACGTTGATCGTCTCGAACGCGGCAGGCGGACTCAATCCGCAGTTCCGCGCGGGCGACGTGATGATTATTGAGGATCATATTAATCTCCTGGGCGTTAATCCGCTCATTGGACCGAACGACAATCGCTTAGGCGAACGGTTCCCGGATATGAGCGAACCCTACTCGAAGGAGCTCATTGCGCTCGCCCGAAAGGTCGCGCTGCAAAATGCGATACCGACGCAAATGGGCGTGTACGTTTCCGTACCGGGTCCGAATCTTGAAACGCGCGCGGAATATCGGTACCTACGTATGATCGGCGCCGACGCCGTTGGAATGTCCACTGTGCCCGAGGTGATCGTCGCCGCTCATGCGAAAATGCGCACGCTCGGAATCTCCGTGATTACCGATATGGGGCTGCCGGACGCGCTCGAGCCCGCTAGTCTCGAACGCATTCTCAAAAACGCCGCGGAAGCGGAGCCGAAAATGAATCAGATTATACAGGGCGTCCTGAAGCAAATCTAAGCCCCGCCGCCCGCAGGGCGGGTTCCCGGTTCGCGCTACCGCGCGTAGCGTGCGATTTCCGCTCCCGTTGGTCGCTTGCCTGGTTGGTGATGAATTATTGGTAAACCCGCAGGGCGGATCCGCTGGGCGGAGCAATTGATCGCATTCTTGTCCGGGGTTAGAAAAGGAGCAACCAGCGTCAGCCGAAGTACAAACATCCCCAAGCGCGTAGCGCTCATACTCCTAGCGCGAAGCGCTTCCGAAGGAAAAACCCCGGACGAAACGCGATGACTTCAGCTCACGCCTGGTCGTCCGGGGTTAAGATTTGCTAACCCGCGCTTACTTTCGCGCTTTCGCGAGACGTCGCGCTTTTTGCGTCATTGTCCGTCGCAACTTTTCTCCGAACGCTCTACAGGCGCTTGCGCAACGCGCTTCTTTTGAGTATTATCTATTAGAGTAGTCGACGCATTGTGCGGCGGCGTTTAACGGGCGCTTCGGAGAAACGACATGGAATCCATAGAAAGTTTTCTCGCTAATCGAACGGCGAAAGACAGCGTCTTTACGCGATTATTTTCCGATCCGTACTATATGTACGAGCTCTATCAGAGCCTTTATCCAGAGGATCGCGAGACGACGGTTCGCGATCTTGAAGACGTAACGATTCAGAACGCGCTTGTCATAACGATCTATAATGATCTAGCGTTCATCGTTAAGAACCGCCTGATCGTCTTCGTCGAAGCGCAGTCGACCTGGTGTGAAAATATCGTGCTTAGAGAATTGCTCTATCTCGGACCAACGGTGCAACGCTACCTTAAACGACGAGGACTCGATCCGATGCAGAAGAAACTCATTGTTCTTCCGCGAATCGAATTTCACGTCCTCTACACCGGTAAAGGCGGGCAGTATCCGAATCAACTAACGCTGACGGACACGCATTTCCAGGGAATTCCATGCGGCGTCGATATGTCGGTGAACGTGATTCGGAACGGACGCGAGGGCGATATAATCTATCAGTACGTCGGTTTCACACGCGTCTTCGACGAACAGATGAAACTGCACAAAGACAATAAGGCGCTTGCCGTCGCGGAAACGATTCGTATTTGCCGCGATCGCAACCTGCTCGCAAAATTCATGGCGGAAAGGGAGGAAGAAGTTATGACGCTCTTGAATAATCAGTTCGAAATTGAACACATCCTGAAAATTTGGCGACAGGAAGAGCAAGAGGAGGGAATGGAGAAAGGGATCGAGAAAGGGATCGAGAAGAAGGAATTTCAGATGGTCAAGAATATGCTCGCACGAGGTTACGACGTCGATGAAATTGCCGCGATCGCCGAAGTGTCCCGAGAGAAAGTGATCCAGATTGCGCAAGCGAACAGCCTATGCAATCATTGACCCACCCGCCGGCAGGTTCCCGGTTCACCCGCTACCCGCGCGCAGCGTGCGATTTCCGCTCCCGTTGGTCGCCCGCAGGGCGGGTTCCCTATTCGCGCTACCGCGCGTAGCGTGCGATTACCGCTCCCGTTGGTCGCTCACATGGATAGTAATGAATTCCGTACTATTCCCAGCGCGTAGCGCTCATACTCCTAGCGCGAAGCGCTTCCGAAGGAAAAGCCCCGGACGAAACGCGACGATTTCAGCTCACGCCCGGTCGTCCGGGGTTAAAAGCGTCCGGGCCGTGCCGACTTTCGCCAAGCGATCCGCAAAAGAATGGGGATCGCTGTTCTCTACCTTGCTGGAAAAGGACGCGCCAGGAAATTGCGAATTGGAAGAATAGGGGAGGTTTTGGTAAAAACCGAAAAACATAGGTTTTGGTATCCGGCGCCCCGAATCGCTCCTCTAGCCCATTTTAGCAAAATACGCGGTGATTTCAATAGAATTGCCGCGTATTTTGGTGTTTTTTCTGATCAAAAATAACAAAAAGAACGTTTTTTCTAGAGTTCAAAACCTATGTTTTTTGGTTTACATGAAATAATTTTTCCACGTAAAAAACAGAGTTGTTATGTGGATAATTTTACCTTCATGATTATTCGCACGATCTAGAAAGTCGCGTAGCGTCGTTGTCGTAGCGTTCGGCGTCGAACTCGCTCTTGTCGGGACGAGCGCTAACCCTCTTGCGTCGCGCATTCGGCGCAGATTAGGAGGTCGTTCCGACGTGTTGACCAGAATGGGTAGCAAAGGAACGTAGTCGAGTATGTCAAACGAACAGATCAGTGCGGTCGGTAAGAAGTATTTGGAAAAGGCGACGATGATATGGAACGTCGCCGATATGCTACGCGGGTATTTCAAGCCGCACGAATACGGACTGGTCATTCTACCAATGACGGTCGTTAAGAGATTTCACGACTGCCTACTGCCGACTTGGCAGAAAGTTCAGGACAGGTACGCCGAGCTACAGAGTAAAAAGATCAAAGTAATCGACGTTTTTCTCACCAAAGCGACCGGTTACCAGTTCTACAATACGAGCAAGTTTACATTTGCTAAACTGCTCAACGACCCTAGGAATATCGAGGAGAATTTTCAAGATTACCTCAACGGCTTCTCCCCGAATGTCCAGGACGTTCTCGAAAAATTTGACTTCGCGCCCATAATTAGACGCCTGGTCGAGAGCAATACGCTGTACCTCACGATTAAGGAATTCAATACGCCGAAAGGTTATCTCGGACCCGATAAAATCAGCGCGCTTGATTGCGGCTACCTCTTTGAAGAGCTCGTGCGTCGTTTTTCGGAATTCAACGAGGCTGGCGAGCACTTTACGAGTCGCGATATTATCTACCTCATGACGGATCTCTTACTTTGCGATTCGAGTCTTCGCGGCAAGGGCAACGTAACCGTCTACGATATGGCGATGGGTACGAGTCAGATGCTCACGTGCATGGAAGAGCGGATTGGCGCTCTCAATGATGAACTCGACGTCAATTGCTTTGGTCAGGAGATCAATCCTTCGACCTTCGCGATCGCGAAAGCGGATATGCTGATTCGCGGCGGCAATCCCGACAATATGAAATTCGGCGACACGCTCTCCGACGACAAGTTCGTCGGCTATACCTTCGACTACTGCATTAGCAATCCTCCCTTTGGTATCGATTGGAAGCGTGAAAAAGATGAGGTTGAGGAAGAGCATAAACTCGGCGCCCAAGGACGATTTGAGCCTGGTCTGCCGAAGATTTCCGACGGTCAGCAGCTCTTTCTTCTCAACGGACTCGCGAAACTTGCGCCGAAAAAGGGGCGAATGGCGATCATTCAAAACGGTTCGCCCCTCTTCGCCGGCGGCGCGGGAAGCGGTTCGAGTGAAATTCGACGCTATCTTCTGGAGAACGACTGGCTCGACGCGATCATTCAGCTTGGAACGGATCAGTTCATGAACACGGGCATAGCGACGTATATTTGGATCTGTTCGAAATCGAAATCGATCTGGCGGTCGGGGAAAGTGCAACTCATCGACGCGAGCCATTGCTTCGAGCCGCGCCGAAAGGGACTTGGCAATAAGCGCAACGATATTACTGAGAAATGCCGCAAGCTTATCGTCGAGGCGTACGGCGCTTTTGAAAATGACGAGATCTATGGCGATAAAGGCGGAATCTATTGTCATAGTAAGATTTTTAAAACTGAAGAGTTCGGCTATAGAACGATCGTTGTCGAACGCCCCAAACGCGATGAAAACGGCAAGGTCGTTATGGAAAAACGCAAGCCCGTCCCGGATAAGGCGTTACGCGATACGGAAAACGTCCCGTTAACGGAAGACGTCGAGGAATACTTCCGTCGCGAAGTTCTACCCTACGCGTCCGACGCGTGGATCGATCATAATAAGACGAAAAAAGGATATGAAATTCCTATGACGCGGTATTTCTACGAATATCAGAAGCCAGAGCCCGTCGAGGAAATTGTCGCCAGGATTAAAGCGCTTGAAGCGGATATCGACAAGTCGCTCGCTGAACTGTTTCACAAGGAGGCGAAATAATGACGCGGAAGATGAAAGATTCGGGAATCGAGTGGATTGGGGAAATTCCGAGGGAGTGGGAAAATAAATATGCCTTTCAGATTCTAATACAAGTTGAGTGTATAAACACTGGTTTGAAAGAAAAAAATCTCCTTTCGCTTAGTTATGGTAAAATTAAAAGGAAAGATATTAATACAACTGATGGTTTACTCCCAGCTAGTTTTGAAGGGTACAATGTAATTGAAAAAGACGATATAGTGTTACGATTGACCGACCTTCAAAATGACCAAAAGAGTCTGCGGGTTGGTATAAGCAGGGAACGAGGAATAATTACCTCTGCTTATGTCACGCTTCGTTGTCGAAATACTTTTGTTCTGGCGGAGTATTTGTACTATTATATTTATGCCTTTGACATCTCAAAAGGTTTTTATGGAATGGGAGGTGGTGTCCGTCAGAGTCTTGACTGGAATGGATTGAAAAGGTTTGAAATACTTCTCCCCCCTTTCTCCGAGCAACGCCGCATATCACGCTTCCTTGACTCCGAATGCGCGAAGATCGACCGTCTCATCGAGCAGACCCGCGCGTCGATCGAAGAGTACAAAAAGCTGAAGCAGGCGATGATTACCGAGGCGGTTACCAAGGGCGTGCGAGGGAAAAGGAAAATGAAGGATTCCGGGATTCCGTGGATTGGGGAGATTCCGGAGGAGTGGGAGATTAAGACTGTATTTCAGATTTTCACTCAAGTAAAGAATGTGAATATTGGAATGCAGGAGAGGAACTTATTGTCATTGAGCTATGGTACAATTAAAAGGAAGGACATTAACACTACAGAGGGTTTATTACCCGCTAGCTTTGAAGGCTACAACATTATAGAAGATGGCGATATAGTTCTAAGACTTACAGATCTGCAAAATGATCAGAAAAGTTTTCGCGTCGGATTAGCAAAGGAACGCGGTATAATTACGTCTGCTTATATAACGTTGAGAAACAGGAGCAACGTGTTTGTTAACTACCTATACTATTTCCTTCATGCATTCGACGTGTCAAAGGGATTTTATGGCATGGGCGCAGGAATTAGAGAGTCATTGAACTGGGATGGACTAAAATCAATTAATGTACTCGTACCAACTAGAAGTGAGCAATACGATATTGTTTTCTACCTGGATGGTAAAACCACAGAGATCGACAATTTGATAGCGCAAAAAGAAAGTTTGATCAGAGAGTGTGAGACCTATAAAAAAGGTCTGATTTACGAATATACAACAGGGAAGAAGAGTGTTTAATGAAATTTCCACTTTCAACAAACGAAATGAATTATATTAGAGATATAAAGAGTATGTTTAATTCTAGTAAACATATAAGACCGACAAATGAGCAAGCGCTTATATGGCAAGATGTTTTAAACCTAATGATAGAACGCGGCTTTCTACGAGAACTATCGTATGATGGAGGAAATGATTATTATTTACTTGGAAACATTGAAATATTTGAGAATTGGGTTGTTTATGAAAACAAAAAAGCTAACAGGATTACCAAACGTGAATGGTGTATTATGATTGCATCAACGGTCGTTTCTGCTATATTAACAACTATTCTAAACAATATCCTACATATAATAAACTGGTTTAAAGGATAATCTCAATGTCAATAGATATTTCAACCGAAAAACGATTTGAATCAGACATTGAAGCGTCTTTCCTTACGACGGGCGGTTACGTACAAGGCGCAGACGTGTACGACGCGAAAGAAGGTCTTTTCGTCGATACGCTGATAGATTTCGTTCAGCGTACGCAGCCGATCGAATGGAAATGGTTCGAGAAGCTAAATCCCGGGGACGTTAAGAAGAAGTTCTGCGCGGCGTTCAATAATGCGTGTAATGAATACGGGATCCTGAACGTCTTGCGAAACGGGTTTAAACATAAGGGACGACATTATAAGGTCTGCTATTTCAAGCCCGAATCGACGCTGAACGCGACGACGACGGCGCTCTATGAACAGAATAATATCGCGGTCTATCGCCAGTGGTACTATAGCGTCGATACGAATAAGAGCGTCGATATGGTAATCGTATTGAACGGTATTCCGGTCTTTGCTTTTTAGCTAAAGAACCAGTATACCGGTCAGACGGTCGACGACGCTAAACGACAATGGATGTACGATCGCGATCCTCTTGAACCGTGTTTTAAGTTCAATCGTCGCATTTTAGGCTTCTTTGCCGTCGATCATACCGAAGTCTGGACAACGACGCAACTCGATGGAAAGAACACCTTCTTTCTGCCCTTCAATCAGGGTAGCGCCGGCGCCGGTAGGGACGGGGGAAAAGGTAATCCGAAGAATCCGACCGGCTACCCGACGGCGTATCTCTGGGAAGAAGTCTTTCAGAAAGACAGTATGATGGATATTCTGCAGAAGTTTGTGCATCTGCAGGTTCAGAATGAAAAGAAGTTACAGCCTGACGGAAGCTATAAAGTTACGCAGAAGAAGCGTCTCATCTTTCCGCGTTATCATCAGCTCGACGCCGTGCGTAAAATGCTAGCGCACGTAAGCGCTCACGGGTCTGGTCATCATTATTTAATCCAGCATTCCGCCGGCTCGGGTAAGTCGAATACGATCGCGTGGACGGCGTATCGACTTGCGTCGTTGCACGATCATGAGAATAAAGCGGTCTTTTCGAGCGTCGTTGTCGTAACGGATCGCACAGTGCTCGACGCGCAACTTCAAGCGACGATTTCCGGGTTTGAACACACGAAAGGCGCCGTCGTTACGATCGACGAGAAGAAGACGAGCGCCGATCTGCGCGACGCGCTTAATTCCGGCGCGCGCATTATTGTTACAACGCTCCAGAAGTTTCCCGTAATCTACGAGGAAGTAGAACACGCCGCCGGACGGAATTACGCCGTTATTATCGATGAAGCGCACTCGTCTCAGACCGGTACTGCCGCGATCAAGTTGAAAGCCGCGCTCGCTGATACCGAGGAAGCGCTGCGCGAATACGCCGAACTTGAAGGGAAAACCGAAGAGGAACTCGATCCAAACGATAAGCTATTAAAAGAAATGCTCGTGCACGGACGACATAAGAATCTGTCTTTCTTCGCGTTTACCGCGACTCCAAAGAATACCACGCTCGAAATCTTCGGCGAAGAGTATTCCGACGGAACGTTCCATCCGTTCCATATCTACTCTATGCGCCAAGCGATCGAAGAGGGTTTCATTCTCGACGTGCTACAGAACTACATGACCTACGCGACATGCTTTAAAATAGCGAAAACGACCGACGAGAATCCAGAAGCGCCCGCTAGCAGCGCCGCTAAGGTTATACGAAAGTTCGAAGAGCTACACCCTTACAATATCAGTCAGAAGTCTCAGATTATCGTTGAGACGTTTCGCGACACGACGCGCCATAAGATCGGCGGACGCGGTAAAATGATGGTCGTAACCTCGTCGCGACTCGCCGCTGTGCGGTATTTTCACGAGTGTAAACGATATATTGAAGAGCAAGGTTACGACGACGTCGACGTGCTCGTCGCGTTCTCCGGCGCTGTGGAGGACGGCGGCGTCGAGTTTACGGAATCGAAACTCAATGTGCGTAAAAACGGCTCGCATATAAGCGAAACGCAGACGAAAGAGGAGTTTCACGAGAATTTTAACGTGCTCGTCGTCGCGGAAAAGTATCAGACCGGGTTCGACGAACCGCTACTGCATACGATGATCGTCGATAAACGGCTGCGCGGAGTTAAAGCGGTTCAAACGCTCTCGCGCCTTAATCGCACATGCCAGGGTAAGACGGATACCTTTGTGCTCGACTTTATTAATACGAACGAAGATATTCAGGCGGCGTTCCAGCCGTTCTATCAAGAAACTATACTCGAACGCGAAGTCAACGTCGACTTGATCTATAAAGAACAGCACAAGATTCGATCCTACGGCGCTTATTCGGACGACGATATCGAAGCCTTTACAACTGAATATTTCAAACTCGGCAAGCAGGATAATAATGCGCTCGGGAGAATGACGAGCGCGCTTAAGCCCGTCGCTGATCGCTATAACGCGTTAACTCAAGACGAACGCTATCATTTCAGAAGGTTGTGCCGTAATATCGTTAAATGGTACGGTTATATCTCGCAAGTGGCTCGTATCTTCGACGAAGAGCTGCATAAGGAGTCCGTCTTTCTGAATTATCTGCTCGATCTGTTGCCGCCCGAGCCGGAGCAGACGATTGATCTCGAGGGCAAACTGAAACTTGAATATTACAAGCTACAGAAGACTTTCCAAGGCGCGATCGAACTTGAGAAACAGCCTGGTACGCATCAGCCCGGCGGCGGAAGAGACGTCGGTAAGCCGCAAGAGAAGAAGCCTATTGACGAAATCATCGAAAGAATAAACGAACTCTATAAGGGCGACTTCAACGACGGCGATCGCGTTGTCCTGGCTATACTGCGAGAAAGACTCATTGAAAACGATAAGTTACGCGCGATCGCGCGTAGTAGCGACCCCAAAATATTTATCGATAGCGTCTTTCCACAATACTTTAAGGAGATCGCTGGGAATTGCTACCAAGACGCTCAGGACTCCTTTATTTCGCTCTTTGAAGACGAGACGAAATATAACGCTATCCAACGCGCGCTCGCTGATATTCTCTATCGAGAAATGCGTAAGAAATAGACGAAACGACGTGGAACGGATTACTCCTAACTGCCGAACCTGGTCTCCTCGCGAAGCGAACCGCCGCCCATAGCGGCGATAGGGCGGGTTCACCCCCGCCGCTGGAGACCTCAAACGGATAAATAGGTCAATCGTTTCAGGTCGTAAAGACGGGAACGGTTCCCGGCGACCGTAAGGGAAATGACCGTGATTATCGCAACGCGGCGCGGATTAGCGGCGCGGCGCAGTGTTGAGCGGCGTCCCAGGCGCCCGGGCAAAGCCCGGGCCCGATTGACCTTCGGTGGGATGTAATTTCGTCGATACGTAGACGTCGCGCATAGGTAATGACGGCGTGATTGCGGCGCGGAAGGTGAACGCGCGTTATTTACCCGACGCTAGTTGGTCATTCTCTAACCCCGGACGACTGGGCGTGAACTGAAGTCATCGCGCTGCGTCCGGGGTTTTGCCTGCGGCAAGGGGTCCGAAGCCGGACGGGCATTTCGCGCTTCCGCGCGCGTCGGTCGGTTCCCGCTCCCGTTGGTCGCTGGCGTCGCTAGTAGTGTCAACCACGGACTGAACCGGGGCTATTGCTCGTCCGCTTACGCTACTTTTTGTACCGACGCAACGGTTCTTTTCTGGACAGTCCAGGTCAAAGAATCGTTACTTCAGCAGTTGCCTTAGCACGGTCTGCAGTACGCCGCCGTTAAGATAGTATTCCAATTCCACCTTAGCGTCGATTCGCGCGCGTACTTTAAAGGTCTTCTTTTGCCCGAGGGTCGCCGGATCGGTCGAGGTCGCGACGACTTCGAGTTCCGATCGTGGCGCGAAGTCCGGGGTGATCTCGGGAATATCGAAGAGCTCGGTTCCGGTTAGTCCGAGGGACTGCCAGCCCTGTCCGTCGACGAATTCGAGCGGCAATACGCCCATACCGACAAGATTGCCGCGGTGTATTCGCTCGAAACTCGTCGCGAGCACAGCGCGCACGCCGAGCAACGTCGTGCCCTTCGCCGCCCAGTCCCGACTACTGCCCGTGCCGTACTCCGCGCCCGCTAGTACGACAAGGGGCACGTTCGCCGCGCGATACTGGGTCGCGGCTTCGTATACGCTCGTAACCGGTCCGTCGTTCGCGGTCGCGCCGAAATATTTCGTTACGCCCCCTTCCGTGCCCGGCGCCAATAGATTGCGTATCCGTATATTGGCAAAGGTTCCGCGCGTCATAACGCGATCGTTGCCGCGCCGCGAGCCGTAACTATTGAAGTCGCGCTCCGAAACGCCGGCGTCGAGTAGGAATCGACCCGCCGGCGAGTCCTTCTTAATTGCGCCCGCCGGCGAAATGTGATCGGTCGTAACGGAATCGCCTAGCATGAGCAACGCGCGCGCGCCGGTAATCGCCGATTGACCCTGCGGCTCGCGCGTCATTTCGGCAAGGAACGGCGGCTCTTGAATGTACGTGCTCGCGGCGTTCCACTCGTACAGTTCGCTCGCTTGCGTCGGAATGGCGTTCCACAACGGATTGGAGTCGCCTACGTTCGCGTAATTGGCGGCGTATACCTTGGCGTCGAGCGCGTCCTTCGCAATCGCGTCAATCTCCTCGTTCGTCGGGAAAATCTCGCTTAGCATAACCGGGTTGCCCTGCGCGTCGGTTCCTAGCGGCTCGGTCGTTAGATCGATCGCCGTCGTGCCAGCAATAGCAAACGCGACCACCAGCGGAGGACTCGCCAAATAGTTCGCCTTAACGAGCGGATTGACACGACCCTCGAAATTGCGATTGCCGCTCAGTACCGCAGACGCGACTAAATCGTTCTCAACGACCGCCTGCGCGACCGGCGCCGGCAACGGTCCGCTATTGCCAATGCACGTTAAACAGCCGTACCCGACGACGTTGAAGCCCAACGCTTCCAGCGGCGCGAGTAAATCCGCCTTCTTAAGATAGTCCACCACGACGCGCGAGCCCGGTCCGAAACTCGTCTTAACGTACGACTTCGGCTGAAGACCGCGCTCGACCGCCTTCTTCGCTAATAGCCCCGCCGCGATCATGAGCCGCGGCGCGCTCGTGTTCGTACAGCTCGTGATCGACGCCACAACAACAGCGCCGTGCCCAATCTCCTCCGTGCCGAATTTCGGTAGTCGCGGCGATTCCGGACAGTCCGACCCGCTCCAGTCGACCGTCGCCGTCTTCGCACAGTCCGCGTCCGAAAGCGCGAACCCGCGTTCCGCAAGCGGCGCGCGTAACGAACGCGCAAACGCGCTCTTCATGCCGCTCAACGGAATCCTGTCCTGAGGACGCTTCGGACCAGCAAGGGACGGCTCGACTTCGCTTAAATCGAGCGTAAGTACCTTGGTGTACTCCGGCGTCGGGGACGTCGCGTCCCGATAGAGCCCCTGCGCCTTCGCGTACGCCTCGACGATCGCGACCTGCTCCGCCGAACGACCCGTCTCGCGCAAAAATTCGAGCGTCTTCGCGTCGATCGGGAAGAAGCCGGTCGTCGCGCCGTATTCCGGACCCATATTCGCCAGTACGGCGCGATCCGCCACGTCCAAATTCGTCGCGCCCTCGCCGAAATACTCCACAAACTTGCCGACAACACCCTCTTTGCGCAGAATCTGCACAATCGTGAGCGCAAGGTCTGTGCCCGTTACGCCGCCGCCCAACTTACCGCGCAATTCAAAGCCAACGACCTGCGGCGCGAGCATATAATACGGCTGACCCAGCATGACCGCTTCCGCCTCAATACCGCCGACGCCCCAGCCGAGCACGCCAAGCCCGTTGATCATAACGGTGTGGCTGTCCGTGCCGACGACGCTGTCCGGATACAGTATTCCTTTAACGT
>ONJR01000267.1 GCA_900318195.1 uncultured Planctomycetota bacterium | reverse complement strand
TTGACTCCAAGCGCGCGAAAGATATTAACGAGTTCGTCGACGTCGTTCTCCGCGTACCTCAACTCGCCAATTTCAGACGTATAGTTGTTCGTCGCCGCTAAAAAGACCCGCCATTCCGCCATCGCTTCCGTCTGGTAACTCGCAGACGTCTCGACGATCATTCCCCGCTCGTCTTGCTCCTGACAAAGCGCCTCCGCGCCCCCAAGCGCGCGCAATTCATACGAGCGCGCGAGAAATAACGACGCAAACAAAATCAGCACGCTCAAAACTGCGAAAAGTCCCAACCGATTTGCAACGCCCACGCGGAGCATAAAACGGCTAAATAAGCCCATGGTCTCATCCTCAACCGAATGGTTTCATCGAATAATCACACGCCGCGATCGCACGACGACAATACCTTTACGCTTCACTGCGTGGGGACGGGGCTCGAAGCGTTCCGTATATTGTAACGGAAAAAGAACGCGTTCTCAAGGGGCGCAAGCGTCCGCTAGGTAGGAACGCGGCGTCGCTTTACGGAATCACAACCTTCAAATCGGAAATATTCGAAATAGTCGACTTACTTCTCGAACGCTCGCAAACGCCAAGAAAAGCAACAGAACGGTCGGTCATGAGACATTCGGTTGCGATTCGGAATTGTTCGGTTGTCAGTCTCGCCTGAGCGTCAAAAGGTTCGTCGGAGTTAATTATGCAAAACGTAGCGACGCCGCAAGGACGATCCGCGTCGTCTCGATCTTCTACGGTTACGCCCGTTACTTTGGCAATAAACTCGCTCATTGACTTCTTCTCATTCTTAGGACGATACTGCGCCGCCCAATTCCATAGCGTCGAAGAATGTCTTTTCGCAACGCGCGCGATCGAGGGAACGCTCGTGTCTACTGGTATGCGTCCCGACCACGAGACAGAGACGTCAAGTTCTGAATCGTCCACAACTCGCGCGTTATCGATCGCTTCAAGGAGATTGGCGCTCGTAACGACTTCGGCGCTGGCATTCTCGCGCAAAAACGCGTCGGGATCGCCGGAATCTATGCTTGAGGTCGCTCGATTAATTGAGACCATTAAATGTTCAAGACTTCGCCGGAAGACTCTGCGCTCGAATAATAACGAAGAGCTACCTTTGCTATCGTCTCCTTGCAGCGGAACGTAGATATTGACGACGAAACTACCGCGCTCTGTTTGACCGAATTTCGCCGCGTTCAGAAGCTCAGTTATTTCGGTTGAAGAAATCCGTTTGTGTACGAACTCCGGACAGACAACGTCTTTGACTGACGTTGACAATAGAGTCGCAAGCCGTCTAACAAAAGCGACGGCGACATTAAGCGTGAGCGCGCCGTCCTCGCTCGACGGAGAAATCAGTCGACACTGGACTCTATCGTAAAAAAACGTTTGGAGCGAGTAGAGCGCCGCCATATAGTCGCGCCCTTCAAACTCGGCGAGTTTCCGAGCGGCGTCCAGAATCGCAGGTATTCGTCGTTCGTTCTCAACTTTGGGGACAAGAATCACGCCCCGACGACCTTCCTCACTCGAGCGCTTGTATGCGTCGACGTCTGGACGCGGAGTCTTAACAAGCGTCCAACCGTTAGCGTCAAGATAAGACCGCAATGTATCCAACGATACTGTCCGCGCCGCATGATAGTCCTTATCTGATTCGTAGTCCATACTATCTTCCCTCCGTTAGTGGGAGAACGATCTTCGTTAGTACCGTCTCTTGAGTTAGTCTGTTCGACTTGGGGACGTAAGCTGTAGATTTTGAGTCGCCAATTTCGTCGATCCACGCCCAGTAGATTTGACGTCTCAATACAGACGAATCCTCCAAGATCTCTAACCACCGCTCGTACTCATCGTCGCCTGGAAACAAGACAAGTATTAACATAAGCGGAACGTTAGTTTTCGCGCGGTATTTTTCCAGTTGCCTCGATTCAATAGGAAAACTCCAACATTCTCGACCATTGTACGTCTTCGTCTCGAGCAACCGCGAGGTTCCTTTGAGCTGAACGTTGAATTCAGCGCAACGGAATCCCGCCTCGTCTTGCCACTCGAAATTGCAAATGGAGTCAATCCCCATCATATCGCGTTGACGACCGCTTGGCTCGCAAACGCCGAACGAATGCGATATAATCGATTGCAACGCGCACAAGCTCAAGGCTTCTTTAGCCCCGGTAAAATCCAATGGAGCGTATCCTGGTATGCCGAACATTTTCATCCTTTCATTTCTATCTGAGTAAACAAACGCGCCGCAACGCCACGTAACAGAGTCTATTCTTTTTAAAGAACAAGTAAAGGGCACGTCGGCGTCAAATCAATAAAAATGATCGAATCATAAGCGCGCCTAAGCGACTGCGGAATGCTGACGTCAAATTTTCCCAATGAGTTGAATTGCGCTTGAAACAGGATACAATAGACGCAGACCGGGAGCGTTTCCCCGAAATAACCCGAAGACAAGAGAGAGTCAACCGTGTTGTCAGTAGAACAAATCCGCTCGACCGCGCCGGACGCCGCGTCCTTTACCGCAGGTCAGAAGATAGCAAAGCAGACGTGGAACGTCGTCGGCGCGTCGGAGCGCGCGCTATGGGGCGAAATCAAGGGTAGCGGCAAAACGCCCTACGTCGTTATGGTCGACCTACGCGCGTTCGCATATAGATGTTCGTGCCCCAGTCGGAAATTACCCTGCAAGCACGTGCTAGGACTATTACTGCGTTGCGCCGAGAATCACGACGCGAGCGGCGAGGAGCCGACACGCGTCGTCGAATGGCTCAACGCGCGCGACGAACGCGCTGAAAAGAAAAAAGCGAAAGAAGAAGCGGCGGTCGCTCAGGAAACCGCGACCGGTCAAACAGACGCCGCGAACGAGCCGGACGCCGCTACGACGAAAGCGGCGGAAAAGAGAGCGGCGACGAGGGACGCGCGCGTTAAAGCGGGAGTCGAACTACTCGCGACGCAACTGCAAGACCTTGTGCGACTCGGGTTCGCGTCGCTTGCGAAGCAGGAGCGCTTCTGGCAGGATCTCGCGCGAAGAATGATCGACGCGCAAGCGCCAGGACTTGCGCGCTGGGTCGCCGCGTGCGCGCCTCTGGGCGAGTTCGGCGAGCTCGGACGCGAAGAGCTATTGCGAAAGCTCGGGAAATTATCGCTACTACTCGAAGCGTACCGCCGCATCGACGACGCGCCGGACGAGCTCGCTTCGGAAATACGCCAGGCGATCGGGTACGTCGTGCCCAAGCAGGAAGTTCTCGAATGCGGCGAACGCGTCGAAGGTCCCTGGATCGCGCTAGGACGCTCGCTTTCACGCAACGCGCAAATCTTCGCCGCGTGCGACTGGTTCTGGAACCCCGACGCGAAACGATTCGCGCAATATTTCCAATTCACGCCAAACGCGCCCTCTTTTCCGGAATTCTACCCTGCGTCCGCGCGCTACGACGCCGCGATGCGATTCTGGCCGGGCGTCGTTAAATTACGCGCGACCTGGGAAACTCCTGATAGCGTTAATATATCCGGCGATCAGCTCGAACGCGCGCTACTGCCGATCGCAGCCGGCGTCGAACTCGCAAACTTCCCGGCGCAAGCGGCCGCGTGCCTAGCGCGCGCTCCATGGCAAACGACTATTCCCGCGCTACTGCGCAACGTCGTCGTAAGACCCGAACTCGAGCGCGGTTCAGACCAACTCGAGCGGAAGTGGTTCGCGATCGATCGCGACGGACGCGCTATACCGATAAGAACGAGCCCGGAAAAAGACGCGCAACACGCGCAAATATACGGCGCGACCTACGACGCGACCGCGACCGTCTTCGCTGAATGGAACGGACGAGAACTCGACCCCGTCTCAGTTTGGCGCGACGGACGACTCATTGCTACCTATGATAATTAGACGTCCAAGACGATATTAGCGCACACGATCAATACAATGAACCCTAACCTACTCAAACTCGCCGTTCTCGGAACAGACTCGCAACCGCTCGAGCTCCACACGCCAAGTCTCGAACCGTTCGCCGACGCGCTGCGTAGCTCGCCGCCCAAAGCGCCCCTACTCGCCGCTGGAATCGAAACGCTGCTCGACGAAACGCGCCAACTGGCACCGAACTCCGCGCGCGCGGAACTCGCGCGACTCAAGACGATCGATCGCAATGCGTGCATGCCGATCGAAGTCGCCGACGAAATCATTAAAGCGCTCGCGCTCTACGCCGAAGCCTACTGCGTTATTTCCGACAACGTTCAGGAAACGCGAATCTTTCCTGCTGAATCGCTACTGCGCGCGCTCGCAAGGTTCAGGTGCAAAATTCCGCCTGAACGCGCCGCGAAATTCATACGCGCGCTCGCGCTATGCGACGCCAAAGCGTGCGACGCAAGACTGGCGCTAGCGGCAAGCGTCGGCTCCGCCATTACGCGCGATCTCACTAAGCTGGAAGTCAACTTTAACCGCGCGTGCAGACTCATTCCTATCTTTCTCGAGCCATACGACCGACCGCAAGGCGTTACGCTCGACACGCTCGCCGCAAAGCTCGAGCCCGGGGTCGCTATTAACGAACGCGAAGACGCGCTCGCCGCGCTACGTTTTCTCGATCCAAAACGCGCGCGCGATACGCTCGAAGAATCGTTTAAAAACGATAAGCCCGAAAGACGCCTGCGACTACTCGACGCGTTCGACGTACGGCTAGAACTCGACGACGCGCACTTTCTGGAGGAAATCGTACAGAAAGATCGCTCGAACGACGTCAAAGCGCGGGCGTACGACTTACTAGCCAAATTGCGCGAAACGAACTACGCCGCTGAGATCGTAAAAGTAGCCGACGATATTATCGCGAAAAACGGCGAAATTACCGTGCCGGAAGAGAGTCCGAAACTCAAAAAGCTAGGCGTCCTCACGTTTAAAACGCCGCCGCAAAAGAAAAGTGAAAACGCCAAAGAACTCGTCGCGTGCGCGTTAAGGAGGACTCCCTTGGAGCATTGGGAGGCGGTCTTTAACGCTAGTCCGACCCAGATCCTCGACAAGCTCGCGAACCAGCGAAACTTTCCGCTCGTTCTCAACGGATTTCGCGCGTCCCTCGCGCTCTTCGGCGGTCCGCAACCCTGGCGCGCGCCCCTTGAACGCGCCGCTGAAGCGGAAAAAGACCTAAGGAAAGCGCTCATATGGCTACAAGATTCGCTGACTAATATCGCGCCGTATGACGTCGACGGCGCGCGCGAAGCCGTCGACGAAGCGTTTCTATACTCCAAAACTGCCTCGCAACCGTTCCAACAAGCGCTCGCGCTAATCCTCGCAGTATACGAGCCGCAACCGTGGCGGGAGTCCTTTGCTCAATTCTTCGACGACGTCGCGACCCGCGCGCTTAAAGATATCGACGAAGGAACCTATCGGACGATACAAGAGCTCTCGAACGACTTTACGACCGATTTCTCTACGCCGCCCGTCGTGAACGCAAGGGCAGCCAGGGACATTGGTCGATACGTCGCCGATCTCATTGCGCCGGTCTATCCACAGATTACAAAACCGCTACAGTTTAAATACTATCTGATCCTTAGCGCCGTTAAACGCGAAAGCTACTACTTCTACGACTACGTTTATAATAACCCTCATCCCTTCTTTACCGAAATCAAACATGGAAAAGGCTTCAAACAAATCGCGGAGTCGGACAGTCTTATCGGATCATACGATATAATACGCCGGTACTTCGCGTCCCTCGAAGAAGCGATCGGACGCGAAACTTCGGATTGACAAGCTATCCACTCGATATAGCGCTTACATACCAACATTTTACAAGACAAGACGACACAAAATGACTAAAAAAAGCTCAACGTCCAAAACTAGCGCGCAAGCGCCGTCCGCCGTTATTCGCCAACACGCCGAACAGGAATACGCAGAAGAACTCGCCGCTATTCGCGAAGAGGACAATTTCCCCAAGCCGGAGAATTGGCTGACCTCGCCCAAAATGACGCTGCTCTATCTATTAGGCGGCAAGACGCCGAAAGGAAAAGAAATCTCGCCCAAATACGTCGGCGATCCAAGGCTCATGGAAATGGCGATCGCTACCCTCGCGACCGATCGCGCGCTACTACTATACGGTCTGCCTGGAACGGCGAAATCGTGGGTCAGCGAGCATCTAGCCGCCGCCGTAAGCGGAGACTCGACGCTACTAATTCAAGGAACTGCCGGAACCGACGAGTCCGCGCTACGATACAGCTGGAACTACGCGCAACTCATCGCCAACGGACCGAGTCCGGAAGCGCTCGTTGAAAGTCCTACGATGCGCGGTATGCGCGCTGGAAAAGTCGTGCGCGTGGAAGAGCTCACGCGCGTCGGGAGCGACGTGCAAGACGCGCTCATTACAATTCTATCGGAAAAGACGCTGCCGATTCCTGAACTATCGAGCGAAGTCCAAGCGCAAAAGGGTTTTAACATTATAGCGACCGCAAATAACCGCGACCGCGGCGTCAACGAACTCTCCAGCGCGCTCGCGCGACGCTTCAACACGGTCGTACTACCGCCGCCGGCGACGCTAGAAGACGAAGTTACTATCGTACGGCGACGCGTTGAACAGCTAGGACGCGCTTTTGAATATCCCGTCGAGACCCCGGCGGCGGATGAATTGCGGCGTATTGTTACGATCTTTCGCGAACTGCGCGCCGGCGTTACGCTCGACGGTAAAACGAAAATTAAGCAGCCGTCCGGAACGCTCTCGACGGCGGAGGCGATCTCCGTTGTCAACAACGGGTTAGCGTGCGCCGGATACTTCGGGTCCGGGAAACTCACGGCCGCAGATTTGGCGACCAGTCTGGTCGGCGCGATCGTTAAAGATCCTGCCGCCGACGCCGTTGCATGGCGAGAATATCGGCAGACGATTATGAAGAATCGCGAAGACTGGAAAGACCTCTTTAACGCTTGCAAGGAAATCGACGAATGACCGTATCGATCTTCGGAATACGTCATCATGGCGCCGGCTGCTCGCGCGCGCTCGTATCCGCGCTCGAAGAGTTCAACCCGGATTTAATACTAGTCGAAGGTCCGCCCGAGGGAAACGACGTGGTTAAATACGTCGCGGCAAAGGAGATGCGACCGCCCGTCGCGCTCATCGTCTACCCGGAAGCCGATCCGAAACGCGCCGCTATCTACCCGTTCGCAGACTTCTCGCCCGAATGGGTCGCGCTACGCTACGCGTTCGCGCGCAATATTCCCGCGCAGTTTGTCGATCTGCCCGTCGCTAATCGCTACGCTATTGAAGACGTTATCGAAGCGAAAAACGCTAATCGGTCTCAGGAAAACGCGAGCGAAAACAACCAGGCAGAAGAGCAAGTTGAAATCGCTGAGCAAATTGAGAACGACCAAGAAGACTTGGAGCTCGTCGAGTCGATTCGCGAAGATCCGCTGGGAACGCTCGCTAGAATGGCTGGCGAAACCGACCCGCAACGGTGGGAAGAACGCGTTATCGAGCAGGCGACTCGACCAGGCGCTATCTTTCCGATTTTTCTGGACGCTATGACCGAACTGCGACGCGCAATGAGCGACGCAGAATGCTGGCAAAAGATCGAGACGAATAACGACGACGAAAGTCCGGAGAACGAGCGGGAGGAAAACGCGTTAGGACTCGATCTCGTAGCGCTCGCTAAACTTGCGCAAACCGTCGCGCGTGCGAGCGGGGGAAATGTAGAAGACCTCGAACCGTTGCGCGAAGCCGCGATGCGACGTAGTCTACGAGCGGCTATTAAAAGCGGCGCGCAACGGATCGCCGTCGTATGCGGCGCATGGCACGCGCCGGCGCTTGAACTCGACTCGACCGATCCGAAACGCCGCGCGCTTATTCCGAAAAAATCGGACGACGACGCGCTGCTCGCCAAACTGCCCAAGGTCAAGACGAGCGCGACTTGGATTCCATGGACGAACTCGAGACTCGATCGCCGCACAGGCTACGGCGCCGGCGTCGAAGCGCCGGCATGGCTCGCTGAAATTTGGCGCGTATCCGAGGAAGCCGCGCGTCTCGATAAGATATGCGGTAAATCGACAAGCGAACGCGATCGCGCGCGAACTTACGACGACGCCGCAACGACCTTTCTTGCGCGCGCCGCTCGTTTTCTACGCGACGATAAATTACAAGCGGCGGCGGCAAACGTCGTCGACTCCGCCAGATTCGCCAATTCGCTCGCCGCGATACGTATGCGCGCGACGCCGAATCTCGACGACCTGCGCGACGCCGCTGTCGTCGTGCTATGTAACGGCGAGCAAACGATATACCGCTCAATACAGCAACGGCTTGAAGTCGGCGGAGAACTCGGCGCTATTCCGCAAGACGCGCCCGCGACCCCGCTCGCAAAGAATATCGAGGCGGAACGCAAACGCTTGCGGATTAAGCGCGAGGAACTTTCACGCAATCTCGACCTCGATCTGCGCGAAGAAGCTGGTCGCGAAAAGAGTAAGTTCTTTCGCCGTATGGCGTTTATCAACGCGCCCTGGGCTATTCCGCGAGAAGACGAACGTCGCGCGCAAGGCGATTTTCGCGAGACCTGGACTCTCAAGTGGAATCCGGAATACGACGTCGTGATCGTCGACGCGAGTAAATACGGCGCGACGCTACTGGAAGCCGCGTCTAATATGGCGGCGGCGGAACTAATAAAAGCAGAATCGCTCGCCAGCGTTATGGCGCTCGTCGAACGCGCGTTACCTGCGGAATTGAACGACGAGGCAATGGCGTTAATCTTCAGAAGACTGCGCGACGACGTCGCCGTGTCAAGCGACGTCAACGACGCGCTCACCGCGTTGCCGGCGCTCGCGCGCGCGCTACGCTACGGCTCAACGCGAGGTCGCGCCGATTCACGACTTGCAACAATCTTCGACGCGCTCTTCGAACGAGTCTTGTTAAGACTTCATGAAGTCTGTGTTAATCTGACCGACGACCTTGCGGAAAGAGTCGTCGAGCAACTTGCAAAACTTGTCGACGCCGTTATGACGCTAGAAGACGACGAGCGACTTGCGCAACTCCTCGACACGTATGAAAGAGTCGCGCTCGAGACGCTAACGTCGAAATTTATCGTCGGCGCGCTCGCGCGAACGCTTTACGATCGCAAACGCTGGTCCGACGAGCGCCTGGCGGAAAAACTCGCGTTCTTCATAGGACGCGCTACCCCGCCGCTGGAAATTGCGTCCTGGCTCCAGGGATTTCTGTACGGCGCGGGACAGACGGTTCTATGGCTCGACGCCTTGTGGCGCGTCTTCGATCTCTGGCTAGCGAACTTGGAAGAAGAGGTCTTTATCGAACTTCTGCCGCTTTTACGACGCGCGTTCGAGTCCTTTTCCGATACCGAACGGCGCGCGCTAGGACAAACGGTCGCGAATCTGTACGCGGCGCGGTCGCACTCGGACGTCGCCGACGCCGGGTCGCCCTGGGACGATCCGAACGCGCGCGCGCTCATTCCGATTTTAGAATTCATTCTCTCGGGCAAGTCTCTCGACGTCGATCACAAGGAGTAAAACATGACGACACTAGCGCCTTCTTCGCCGTCCGCCGACCTTAACCATGCGTCTCACGACGCGGAAACCCTACGTCTGCAACGATGGCGTCTCATACTCGGACCAAGCTCGAATCAAATTGCGCCCAAGCTAACGCCGCTGTACGAGGAGCTCGACGATATTTTAGGCAGTCTCTATCGCGGTTCCGAGCCCGGCAGACGCAGCGGCGATCTGGGCTCCTCGGCGCCGCGCGTCGCGCGATGGCTAGGCGATATTAGGAAATATTTCCCGAAACAGGTCGTCCAGGTCATGCAGAAAGACGCTTTCGATCGACTGGGACTAGGCTATATGCTAGGCGAGCCGGAACTACTGGAATCGGTCGAGGTCGACGTTCATCTCGTCGCGACTTTAATCTCGCTCAAGAATTTCATACCGGAGAAAACGAAAGCGACCGCGCGCATGATCGTGCAAAAGCTCGTCGACGACGTTATGAAGCGAGTCTCGGCGAAAACTGTTTCCGCTATTACCGGCGCGATCTCACGCGCAAATCGTACGAATCGACCGCGCTATAACGAACTGGATTTCGATCGCACCATACGACTCAATTTAAAGAACTGGAACGCCGACCAGAAGAAACTTGTCGTGGATCGTCTCGCAGGATACGGACACAAACGCCGGTCGCTATACGACGTCGTATTGTGCGTGGATCAGAGCGGGTCAATGGCGTCGTCCGTCGTCTATTCGTCGATCTTCGCCGCGACGCTTGCAAAGTTGCCGGCGCTCTCGACGCGACTCGTGTTATTTGACACAAAAGTAGTCGATATGTCGGAAATGTTAAGCGATCCGGTCGACCTACTATTCGGCGCGCAATTGGGCGGCGGCACCGATATCGGACAAGCGCTAACCTACTGCCGCTCCATTATAACGCGACCGGACAAGACGATCCTTATACTAATTTCCGACCTCTATGAAGGCGGCAAACCGAACGTTATGCTCTCGACTGCGCGTGAAATCATACGCGCTGGCGTTAAGACGATATGTCTGCTCGCGCTAGACGATAACGGCGCGCCAGCCTACGACCAACGCTTCGCCGCAGCCTTCGCCAATATGGGCGCGCCAACCTTCGCGTGTACGCCAGACCTCTTTCCCGAACTCATTTCCGCCGCGATTAACGGGCGCGACGTCGGGTCGTGGGCAAACGAAAAAGGTCTTGCGCCCAGGGAGAAGCTAGCGGCGACTGACGTCCTCTGAGGAAGTCTGGAGCGTCCCCAACTTCGGCGTTGGGCACAAAATAGCGCGCGTTTACGGAAAAGTGTGAGGCGATGGTCGAGCTCTAAAGCAAAAAGGACGAGCTTCCCTTTCAGGAAACCCGTCCTAATTTCGATCAAACACCAGTGGAGGCGGCGGGGATCGAACCCGCGTCCTGCGACGTCTCTACGAGAACGTCTACGCGCGTAGTCGATTCTTTAAAGTTTAATCCCGTTGAGCCCTTATCGACGACGGTCTCGCCAGGACGATTCGAAAGCAAGATTTAATTCCGCGCGTGTCCGACGCGACGCGGAACGATCCGAATTTGGCGACCGAATATTTCTCCTCTTCGGCTAAGGATCATATCCGGGGCAACCTGTTCTTAGGCGGCCATAGCCATTTGGTTATTGGCAATTGAAATTTTATAATCGGCTTTTAACGAGGCCCACCGATCAACCTCGA
>ONJR01000024.1 GCA_900318195.1 uncultured Planctomycetota bacterium | reverse complement strand
GCAAGCGTTGGGTATTCTCGAAGGCAAGGGATTCGTTACCCTGTTTGAAGCGACGGACGCCATGATGAAGGCGGCGAACGTGCAATTCCTCGGATGGGATAAGCCGGGTAGCGGTATCGTAACCGTATTCGTAACGGGCGACGTCGCGGCTGTGAAGGCGGCGACCGACGCTGGCGTTGCGGCGGCGCAGCGAATTGGCGAAATCACTGGCGTGCAAGTGATTCCACGTCCGAACGCCGACGTAGAGAAGGTTCTTCCGAAGCTCATTAAGACGGCGCCGGTCGCGAAATAAGCGGCTAATCGAGCGAGACTAGATCTTAGTAGCACACGCGTTAAACGAACTTTAGGGTTCAAATAGGCGCGCGATAAGGCGTAAATTAAGGATTCATTCCATTACCATATTTTGAAGGAAAACGAAATGAACGACGCGATTGGATTGATCGAAACGAAGGGCGTGTTGGCGCTCGTGAACGCTACGGACGCTATGGCGAAGGCCGCCGACGTCGAGGTTGTCAAGCGAATTCAAATTGGCGGCGGATTTGTAACCACGATCGTCCGCGGCGACGTCGGTAGCGTGCGCGCGGCGGTAGACGCTGGCGCCGCAGCGGCGGAAGCGGTTGGAGAACTCAAGGCCGCTCATGTTATTCCGCGTCCTTCTGCGGGACTCATCGACGCTTTTACCGCTTAGTGAACATGAACGTTGCGTAGGCGGCGTTTTCTA
Source organism: uncultured Planctomycetota bacterium (assembly GCA_900318195.1). GTDB lineage: Bacteria > Planctomycetota > Planctomycetia > Pirellulales > Thermoguttaceae > RUG369. The sequence goes on along the minus strand of ONJR01000024.1, from coordinate 14,826 downwards.
GCGCCGTCTTGCAGAGTAATAAGGCGCGTCGAAGGCGTTTGAGCGCGCGACGTCGAGCGGAGCGATTGAGATGAAAATTTTGGTGGCTAACTTAGGGTCGACCAGCTTTAAATACAGCTTGTACGACATGGACGGCGAACGTTTGCTAGCAAACGGACGCGTAGAACGGATCGGCGATAAGTCGAGCCCGTGTCAGATAGTAATTGGCGATTTTAAAAAGGAAGAAGACGTCTTGGCACCGGATCACGGCGTCGCGGTGCGCGAGTGCCTGCGTCAGCTAACGGATCCGGAAACGGGCTGTATTGCGAGCGCGGACGAAATTGCGGGAATCGGCTTCAAGGCGGTGTTCGCCAAGGGGTATACCGGCGTTCAGTTGGTTACCGACGACGTGCTCGCCGCTATGGAAGAGTTTAACGACGTCTTGCCGGCGCACAATCCGCCGTATGTGCGCGCTATGCGGATGCTCAAGAAGGCGTTGCCTGAGATTCCGTTGGTCGCCGCGTTCGAAACGGGCTTCCATGAGAATATTCCCGATCGCAATCGATATTACGGCGTGCCTTACGAGTGGTTCGAGAAGTACGGCGTTCGACGTTACGGTTTCCACGGCGCGAGCCATCGTTATATCGCGACGCGTTGCCGCGAGCTTTTCGGGGAAGACAAGCGAATTGTGAGCTGTCACCTTGGCGGTTCCAGTTCGATTTGCGCGATCGCAGACGGTATGAGTCGCGCGTCGAGTATGGGCGGCAGTCCCCAGACCGGCTTGCTGAACAACAATCGTTGCGGCGATTTCGATCCGTTCTGGTGCAATTATCTCATGCACAAGCTGAACGTGTCGCTCGACGAACTCCTACAGACGCTTGCGACGAAGAGCGGTCTTTTGGGCGTTAGCGGAGTTAGCGGCGATATGCGCGATATTTCCGCGCGTCGGGACGCGGGCGACGAGCGCGCAAAGCTCGCGCTGGAAGTCTTTGTCGGCGATATTCGTCGTTACCTAGGCGCGTCTTTGGTCGAACTTGGCGGCGCGGACGTAATTAGCTTTGCAGGCGGAATAGGCGAGTATCGGGACGACGTGCGCGCGGCGGCGCTCGCTGGGCTAGAAGAGCTTGGAATCGTTCTCGACGCGGACGCGAATAAGCGCGCGATCCGTCAAGAAGCGAAGATTAGCGCGCCGGACAGTCGCGTGCAGATCTGGGTTATACCGACGAACGAAGAGATTATTGTCGGGCGTCAAACGAAAGAACTTTTGGCGAGTATGTAATAACGCGCGGTAACGGCGACGCTTTAGGCGCGCGGCGTGTGAGGAGCGCTGATGTTTATTGGAAAGATTGTTGGAACGGTCGTCTCGACCCAGAAGACCGAGTCGATGCGCGGCTCGAAATTGCTCATGATCGAGCCGTACGTTATCGATCCGAAAACGCGCGACCATCTCATTACGACGAGCCGATCGCTTGTCGCCGTCGACGTTGTCGGCGTTGGCGAAGGACAGTTCGTGCTTGCCGTACAGGGGTCGAGCGCAAGAATGACGCCCGAGACCAAGGCGTTGCCGGTAGACTGCACCATAATTGGCGTGATCGACTCGATTACGATGGAACGCCAGAATCTGCCGCTGGAATAGCGCGTGAAACAACATTGAAATAGAGTAGCGGGACGAAACGCGATGGCGAAACGGTTGCGTAGTAGTAGGCGTCGTCCGGGCGAGTTGCGAAGCTCGAGTCGTATGCGTCGTGATCGGCGCGACGACGCGGCGCGCGAATCGCGGCGCGTCCTGCATAGGAGCGATAGTAAAATGGCGGAGTTATCTGAAGCTCTTGTTCGGAGCGTAGTGCAAGAAGTGATGTCGCGATTGGGCGGTTCGGCGTCGGCTGCGAGCGCGGTTGGCGGCGGGGTCGCGCCGGTAAGCTATGTCGGACGCTACGGAATTTTCGACGATCCGAACGAAGCGGTTGCCGCAGCGCGCGACGCGTACGAGGAATTGTCGAAGCGCACGATTGCCGAACGTAAAAAGATGCTCGATCAGATTCGACGCATTTGCATAGAACAGAGCGTTGAACTTGGCACGATGGAAATGCAAGAGACGAAGATTGGTCGTCTTGAGCATAAGATCGACAAGTTGCTCAACGTCGGTTACAACGCGCAGGGAGTCGAGGCGTTGTCGTCCGAAGTCTTTAGCGGCGACTACGGACTAACGGTTATCGAGCACGCGCCCTTCGGCGTGATCGGCGCTATTACGCCGGTTACGCACTCGTTGCCGACGATTGCGAACAATTCGATCAATATGATAGCGGCTGGCAACACGGTCGTATTTAATCCCCATCCAGGCGGACGCAAGGTCGCGGTCGAAGGCGTTAAGCGTTTCAATCAAGCGATCTACGCGGAATTCGGAATCGACAACCTCATGACGATCATCGCGACTCCGACCTTGGAGACGGCGGACGTCATCTTTAAGCATCCGAAAGTCAATCTATTGGTCGTAACAGGCGGTTCGGGCGTTGTAAAAGCGGCTATGTCGCAGAGCAAGCGCGCGATCGTCGCCGGACCGGGCAATCCTCCCGTCGTAGTCGACGAGACCGCCGATCTTGATCGCGCGGCGCGCTCGATTATCTTGGGCGGCGCGTACGACAATAACCTATTGTGCCTCGCTGAGAAGGAAGTCTTCGTTGTGAATTCCGTCTTCGATAAGATGATGGACGCGATGGAGCGCGCTGGCGCTGTGCGTCTGACGGCGGCTGAAACGGACGCGATGACGCAAAAGGGAATCGTTAAGGTCGGGGAAGGCGCCGCGCGGCACGACGCGCCTAGTCGCGAATTTCTCGGTAAAGACGCGTCTGTTCTCGCCGCTGGGATCGGCAAGGACGTTTCGGACGACGTCGAAATGCTGTACGGCGAGACGGACTACGAGAATCCGTTCGTGCCAGTCGAGCAAATGATGCCGTTCCTTCCGTTCGTGCGTTGCAAGGACGTCGACGAGGCGATTCAGCGCGCGTACGAAATGGAGCATGGCTTCCGTCATACGGCGATTATTCACTCGAATAACGTCGTTAATATGACGAAGATGGGCAAGCTGCTCGACACGACGATCTTTGTTAAGAACGGACCGAGCACGGCTGGCAACGGCGGCGGCGGCGAAGGGTACGGCTCGTACTCGATCGCGGGTCCGACGGGCGAGGGGATAACGCGACCTCTGACCTTTACGCGTAGCCGACGTTGCGCTATGGTCGAGAGTCTGCACATCCTTGGCAAATAGTTTAGGTTCTGCGCGCTAGGCGCCGAGTTGTAGTTAGTCGCGTCGTTCATTGTCGAGCGACGCGACGTGAGTAAAGTAAAGGAGCGCTGATAAGCGTCATGCCGGTAGCCGCGTTCGATTGGGAGGCGTTTTGGGCGACTTCGCGCCAGACGAGCTGGTTTGAAGTTGGAATGTGCGCCTGCTTTATAATAAGTTCGTGCTATTCGATCGCACGAATTATGGTCGGTCGTGAAATCGACCGCGAGACGGTCTGGGCGCGCGCGATCTTTCTATTGGGATGCGCGGTTGGGGTCGCTTATAAACTTTTCGACGCGTTCGACGTTGCGATCGTCGGATACTTGATTATGCTGGTCGTCGCCTTTTTCGACGCGGCGCTCAGTTCGCGCGCGCGGCGCGCCGCCGACGATCGCAGACTGTTGGACGAGCTCAGCGGGAATCAAGGTCACGGTCGTTCTAGCGTGCGGCGTTCGCATCGTCACAGCGACGGCGAATCGAGCGAGCATGGACGTCATAGTCGACGCGGCTGGGGACGGCGGTCTCATTCTCGGCGTAGCGACGCCAGCGCGAACTCGGAGTTAGGCTTGAACGTTAAGGAGCCGGCGTTCGACGATCCGTTGGCGGAAGAGAGTCAGAAGGACGCGGACTAGCACGCCGTTGCGACAGAATAAGTAAATTAAAATGAATCGTGCGAAAATCATAGGTTACGCAACGTCGGTTGTTAAACACGAGTCGTTATACGGGCAGAAGATGCTCGTAGCGCAGCCGATCGGGTTTGACGGCGCGCCGGAGGGCGAACCGACGATCGTGTACGATTATTTAGGCGCCGGAGTAGGGGACACGGTCGTTATAACGAGCGACGGTTCCTATACCGGTTCGGTTATTATTGGAACGCGTTTAACCCCTGCCCGATGGGGGGTGGTTGGAATCGTCGATTCGCGCAAAGAGACGGAAGTTGAGGAATGAACGTATCGAACTGGAACGTAGACGAGTTAGTCGCGAACGTTATGTCGGATCTTCGCGCGGCGAAGGTCGCGGTCGACGGGTCGGCTAGCGCCGTGAGTCGCGCGCTTACGCACGATTTCAGCGTCGTTCATTCGTCGCCGGTTTCGCGCGACGAAGCCGCGGCGGTCGAGCGCGACTCGGATCAGTACAAGGTCGAAGAGCGTACGCTGGTCGTCGAAACGGTGCGCGCGATCGCGGCGCGAACGACGTGTAAGCTCTGGAGCGTTCCGACTAAGGCGTTGATTACGCCGGCGGCGCGCGACGAACTTAAAAAGCTCGGCGTTGAACTGGTAGAGCGCGCGCAGAACGGCGCCGGCGAGAAAGCGATCCTCGAACGCGGTCGAAGCGCGCGTTATAGCGCGCCGTCGAGTCGCGCGCGCGTTCTCGCGATAACTCACGCGCCGCACGGCGAATCGCCGTCGCGTGCAATTTCGGACTACCTCGCGCGCAACGCCGAGCTCGACGAGCGAATCTTCGACTGCCTCAAAGAGACGACGCGCGTTGTCTCCGAGCAGCTAGCGACCGCGCGCGATTTGAAAGTAGTTATTGCGACGAGCGATACGGCGATCGCGTTGATTTGGGCTAATCGCTATCGCGGCGTGCGCGCGGTCGCCGCGTTTAACGCGGATCAGGCGCGCGCCGATATCGACGCGACGAACGCAAACGTTGTGATCGTTAATCCGCGAACGCTTGGCTCGTACCAATTGCGACGCATACTCGATTATTTTGTGCGCGCCGAACAGAAGTAGGGTAGAATAGAGATGCGAATCGGGCAGGTAATCGGTAAAGTTGTGCTCAGTCGCGTTCATCCGTCGTTGACAGGCGCGCAGTTCAAGATTGTGCTGCCGTTGCGATTCGACGACCTCGCGACTCCCGATCCCGCCGAAGAGGCGACGGCGCTGACAGGAGGGACGAGCGCAACCGACGCCGTGAATCGATTGCTCAATCCCGACCTGCCGAGCAAGTGGGGGAACGACCTCGTCGTATACGACAACTGCTCCGCCGCGATTGGGGAATGGCTTGCGTTCAGCGAGGGCGCGGAAGCTGCCGCAGCGTTCGGACCCGATAAGAAAGCGCCTGTCGACGCGTTTGCCGGCGCTATACTCGACACGGTGGCGATCGATCCTAACGTCGTTGCCGAATTGCGCGCGAAGAAGAAATAAAGAAAAAGAAGAAGCCAGACAACCGGACGTCGCGACGGCAAGCGGCGCGGTATCAATAGAATTTTAACGACGATTTGTGGCGAAAGGCGCGCAAACGCGAGTCGACGCCGACGTTATTATATCAAAAGGAATAGCGTATGCTCAATTTACATCAGGTGAAAGACGAGATTTGCGATATTGGTCGCAGATTGTATAACCGCGGATTCGCCGCCGCTAACGACGGCAATATTAGCTACAGAATCGACGAGAATCGCGTCGTCTGCACGCCGACGCAAATCTGTAAAGGCTTTATGAAGCCCGAGGATTTGTGCATCGTCGATATGGAAGGCAATCAAATTGCCGGAACGCGCAAGCGTACGAGCGAAATCTTCCTGCACCTCACTATTATGAAGGAGCGTCCGGAAGTGCGTTCCGTACTGCACTGCCATCCGCCGTATCCGACGGCGTTCGGTATTGCTAAGGAAGCAATTCCGCAATGCGTCTTGCCAGAAGTCGATATTTACATGGGCGACGTGCCGATCGCGAAATACGCTATTCCGGGCGGTCAAGAGTTTGCCGACACCGTGTTGCCGTATATCCACAAGTCCGATATTATCGTTTTGGCGAATCACGGCACGGTCAGCTTGGGGCCGACGGTCGAGAAGGCGTACTGGCTCACTGAAATTCTCGACGCGTATTGCCGCATTCTCATGATCTCGCACGACCTTGGCAAGACGAGCTACTTCTCCAAGGACGAGGCGGAAGCGCTACTACAGCTTAAGACGAAATGGGGTATTAAAGACCCGAGACTCCAAGCGGAGAATTGCGAATTGTGCGCGAACGATATGTTCCGCGACAGTTGGAAAGAGACCGGCGTCGGGCACCGCGCGTTCGATCCGCCGCGCTTCCGTCGCAACGACGAGGATAAGCAACCGTGCGGGTGCGCGTCGAATCCGATCCTGAATAATAACGTTGAAGTCGGTAAAGATCCCCAAACGGAAGCGCTCGTTAAAGCGATCGCCGACCGCGTGATTGAAATGATGAATAAGAAATAGTCCTATTGTAATCGATAGGATAGCGTATCCCGAAAGACGGAACTGGGCAAAAGAAAGTCTGGTTCCGTTTTTTTTGTTTGATTAGATAAAATAAGAATTTTGGTGTAAAACGAGATATTAGGTAAAATGACAATAAATTTTAAGCGTCGTCGCGAGCGATTACAACAGGTTATGTTGGAGAACGAACTCGACGGATATTTGATCGTCGATCCTGTCAACGTTTCGTATTTAACGGGTTTCAACGGGGAAGATTCTTATTTATGGCTCGGCGATAGCGACGCTTTGCTCTTGAGCGACTCTCGCTTTACGGAACAGATAAAGGAGGAGTCTCCTGACGTCGACGCAGCGATTCGCGTGAGCGGTCAGACGACGTATGGACTTATAAAGGACGCGATTGGCGTCGGGAAATACAATAGTCGCGTACCGAAAAAGGTCGGGATCGAGAGTTCTTCGACGACGCTCGCGCTGTACGTTAAATTGTGCGAGACGTTTTCCGAGCTGGAGTTTGTTCCTCGTAGCAACGACGTCGAGAAGTTGCGCGAGATTAAGGACGCATGGGAGATCTCGGCGATACGTCTGTCGATCGATATTTCTATTGCCGCGTACCGCGAGACGCGGCGCATAATCTGCCAGGACGCGACCGAGGTCGATTTTAGGGACGAGTTGGAGTATCGAATGCGCAAATGCGGCGGGGACGACGTGTCCTTTCCTTCGATCGTAGCGTACGACGCGCGCACGGCGCTTCCTCACGCGATCCCTAGCCGCAGGGTACGACTCAGCGACGCGAATATGGTTCTCGTCGACTGGGGCGCGAAACGCGATTATTATGTCGGCGATCTTACGCGTACGTACCTTACCGAGCGCGGGTTGGGCGCGTCGAGCGCGGAATATCGCCGGAAATTTACAGAGCTCTTTAAGATCGTTCTCGAAGCGCATGACGCGGCGATCACGGCAATTAAACCGGGCGCCGTTTGTAAAGAGATCGACGCGATAGCGCGCGATATTATTAAGTCGTCTGGCTATGGCGAGTATTTTGGACACGGGCTTGGTCATGGAATCGGTCGCGTCGTTCACGATAGCGGCGGATTTTCTCCGAACGCGTCCTCGACGTTGCAAGCGAACATGATTATGACGGTCGAGCCGGGAATCTACCTTCCGGGTTGGGGCGGAATTCGTATCGAGGACGACGTTTTAGTAACGCCGACTGGTAGCGAGGTACTTTCTTCACAACTTCCGGTCGACGAATAATCGTGGAGGTTATACGTTAATCGTCGCGATTCGAATTCACTTTGTACCGTTTGTATTGTCTAAACGCGCGTCATTTTGCGATGTGTGTGATTTCGACTTCTTTTGTGAAAAGATTGTCGATCATCCAGGACGATAAGATTGCCAGCTTCACCGACTAAAACCGCTCGTCCATTATAGCGTCGGGCGCTTAATTATGAGATTGGTTCAGCGCGCTCTTGGGCGCTTGCGAACCTTAGGTATAGAACGTGAATATGACGGCGACAGTCGAAGAGAAATCGATCGAGACGATCGAAGAATTGAAAGACTACGTGTATTTGAGTTTGTGCGCAGACAACGACCTGTTGTCAGACGCGTTTCCCATGTCCTTTGCGCCGCTAACGCGACGTAACGGCGAGTTGCGCGGTATGATCTTCTGCGTACACGGACCGCGCGCGGTCGAATTCGACGCCCTGTGGGAAAAAGACGATAATCGCGTCTTCTTCTATGGTCCGACCGGCGAGCGCTATCGCGAAACCAAGCTGGTTGGCGCCAAGATACAATAGGGACTCACGTCCCGAACGGCGCGAGGAAATAACTAGTGATTATACTATTGTAGGACGCGGCGCTGGAAAGGATTTCAACGCTCGAAAGCACATAAGGAGATTAAATATGCTTGTGGTGTCCAGGAAATTGGGCGAAAGCGTACAGATTGGCGACGGCGTTAATATTGCTATCGTTGAAATCAAAGGCGCAAGAGTGCGGATTGGAATAACGGCGGATAAATCGACGCCAGTGGTGCGCGCTGAAATAGCGAGCGAGGAAGAGACGCCGCAGATCGACCGCGAACGTAAGGTCGCGTAAACGAACGCCCTGGAATTTAAAGAAAAACGCGTTCCCGACTCGGAAAGAGTAGGGAACGCGTTTTTTATGTGTTTACTTGTTTACGCGTCGCGCAAGTTCATGCGATTGGCGTTATTTAGCGGCGTTAGCGTCTTTGGCGTCAGGCGCGTCTTTCGTTTCAGCTTTGTCGTCCTTCGGCTCCGCTTCCAGCTGACGCTTGAGTCCGTCGAGGGACTGACCGATTTCATTGAGTTCGTCGCTATCGGCGCCCTTGCAGAAGTTGGCGAGCTTGGTGATCGTGTCGATATAGAGGTTCGGCTGGTTGTTCTTTTCGCCGAGCTGATTGATTTCGTCGCGGACAATAATGATAGCGCGCACGGCGTCCGGACGCGCGATCAGATCTTTTTCAAACTGCGCGTACGCCGCGTTGAAGTCGTCGAGCGAACCGTTGTTCGTCGCGAGTTTCGAGACGACGCCGGTAAAGCGCGAAATATAGAGATTCGTCGCGTCTTGTTCGAACCCTTCCGTTTCGGCGAGTTCTTTAATGAAATCGGCGTTGGCGTCGAACGCGCTCGGGTCTTCTGAGATCATGCCGGCGATAATGCTCGCCTTTGCGTGTGTGAGTCGCTCTTTAAGCTCGTCGTCGGGGTTCGCTTTGAGTTGCGCGTCGACGTAAGCGAGTAGTCCTTTCGTGTCCTGCTGAAGACGATAGAGTTGGATATTGAGCGCGACGACCTGTGATTTAATATCCTCTTTATCTTCGACAATCTTATTGAGTTCGTCGACGAAGTCGGCGAGTTCTTTCACGGCGTCTTTATTGCCTTGCGCCTTGGTAATGAGTAGTCGTCCTTTAACGGCGACGCCTAGCAGATAGAGTTCCGGATCCTCTTCTTTGAGCAGTTTAGCGGCGACGTCGACAATCTTAGACTCGTTGTCGTCGGTAATAGCGCCAGACTGGTCGAAGAGCGTTTGCACGCGGAGCTGATAGACGTCTTTTTTGAGTTCAATGGACGCCTCTGGATCGGATAGTAGTTTCGCGAAGAGTTCTTCTTTCTCTTGCTCGTATTTCGGATCGCGATCAGCTTCTTCTTTGTCCTCTTGGAGTTGCGCGAGTACGATCGTGCCGACGAGCTTCATTTCGTACGCCTTTTCTTTAACGCGTTTGGCGACGTTCTTGTCGGCAATAACGGAATCGACGAATTCGAGAACCTTCATATTCGGTTCGTTGTCTTTTTGAAGACCGGTGATGAAGACTTGAGCCTTGACTTCGATCGCAAAGACTTTGAGTTCGTCTTTCTCTTTGGAGTATAGTTCGTCGGCAAAGGCGCTAATTTCGTCGAGATCGTCGCTCTTTGACGCGAGGACTTGCAACTTAAGCTGATACGCCTTAATGAGCTCCTCGTCGCTCTTGGCGCTATCAAGGTTCTCTTTTACGAACTGATCGAGTTGCGCTTCTGCGGCGGGATCGGTCTTCATGCGCGTAGTGAGCGCGACTACCTTGAGTTGTACGGCGCGTTCGCGCTGTTCGGGTTCGAGCTCGTCTTTTTGCAGAACGAGTTCTGAGACGTTTAGGCACGCTTGAGAGTACGCGTCGATGATCTTAATGAAGTCGTCTTGCGTTTTCGGTTCGGGCAACTTGTCTTGAAGATTTTCAATGAACTCAAAGAGTTCGTCTACGGACGCGTTCTTCGGTGGGGTCAGCAGCTCTTGATCGATTTTAATCGGTTCCGATTTCGGGGCAGGGTCGTCAACCATGAGTCCGTCGAGTGAGAGCGCGTCGTTATTGGCGGCGGGTTTCTCGGCGTCCTGACCGAACGAATAGGAAGAGTATGCGCAGAAGAGCGCGAGAGTTAGCAATAGGCAAGTGTAGCGCTTTAACATGGCGTTGCTTTCTTAAGTTAAGAGTGACCGCGTCAACTTGGGGGACGTTGACGCGCGTAGTTTATTGCGCGCCGCATGACGTAATCGAGCGATACGCGCCGAGTTTAATTGTATCGGGTTTCATTAAAAAACCAAGTGAAAGAAGCGGTTCTTTTACTTTTTTTTAAATATTTAACTCGACAGGTCAGACGCTAGCCGCGCGTTAGTCGCGATGACTTGGCTTGGCGTTACGATAAAGTCGACCGGCTGATCTTCCGGCGTTGTGGGAACGGCGTCGACTATTTGCTCGTCGAACGCAACGGCGACGCGGCGCGCGTCGGCGCGTAGCAGCGGTAGATACCTGTCGTAGTACCCGGCGCCTCGCCCGAGTCTTGCGCCGGTTCTATCGAAAGCTAGCCCTGGGACGACTAATAGGTCGAACTTATTCGGCATTACGAAGTCATGAGGATTGGCGCGCGCGTACAAGTCGGGCTCTTGAACGCCGTATCGACTTCGCGCGAGGTGTGGAATATGAATGACGTCGTTTTCATCTCGGCGCGGGCGCGCGATCTTATAGAAGAACATAGCGTTTTGAAAGCAGTACGGCGCGGCTACGATCAGACGCTTTTCCTCTCCACGAGCTTCGAAGAGTTCAGGTAGGAGTTGCGAGATGGGAATTTCATTTTGGAAATCGATAAAGAGTCCTATTGTTTGAGCGGCGTTGAAACTTGATAGCGTCATAAGATTCCGTAAGAGGTCGCGCGCAACCTCCTTAGGGGAATATTGTAGATCCCTCAAACGTGATTTGACGTTTTTACGTAACGATTGTTTGTAGGCGGCAAGTTCGTTGGTCATCTGTATGCGATTTGTTTTAATAGAAGAATTAGTTGTGAGCGTTTTACCATTAGTATACAGGACGCGCTTTAATAATCAAGATCATGAAATAGCTGATCGAATTCAAGTTAAAATCCTAGATGTTTCACGTGAAACGTTTGGTAAAAAACTTGAACGATAGTTGTCGTTTGGTATAATCAGCATATAGACGCGATTGGCGTCATGCTTGCTAAACGAAAATTAGGACGCGCTCAGGTTAGTAAAGGTTGTCAGCGCGTTAAAGGAGATATATAATGAGTGAAGAAGAATTAAAGAAAGAAGGATGCTGTTGCGGCGAGCACGGCGATACAGATCAATGTTGCGGCGGTCATGGCGATTCAGATCATTGCTGCGGCGGGCGCGATAATGGAAGCTGTTGCGAGGACGGCAAGGAATGCGCTTGCGGACATAAGCATGACGAAGCGGACGAGTTCGACTACGAAGCGCACGACGTGCCGCTTCCAAAGCCGACTTTGATTACGATCGTATCAACGATCGCGCAACAGGCGATGGTCTCGATGGGCGTCCTTCCGAACCCTGCGACTGGCAAGTCGGTCTTCCTATTGAATCAAGCGACGTACTTGATCGATTCGGTCGAGGTGATCGCTGAGAAAGTGAAGGGAAACGCTACGGACGAGGAAACGAAGATGATCGAGAACGTGCTCAGCGAGTTGAGAATGCTCTATGTCGCAGCCGCTAATGAGAAGAATAGGCGAGCGCAAGAGAAGAAGTAAACGAAGACGAAAGTCAAGAAAAAAAGAAAGCGTCGCTGCGTGCGGCGCTTTTTTCATGACGATAGTTTGCGCTGGCTCGACTCGCGAGCTATGCGCAAGAAATTAAAATAGAGGGAGCCGACATTAGAACCAAGTAACCTCAGCCGCGCCCTTCCCCAAGCAACGCGTTTCTTGTCGGCTCCCCATAAAGCTAAGTATGCGACGTTCGCTAAACGACGACAAATTTTCCCAGCGATAGATTATAATCCGTACGAACCAGCCGCGCTAGGATAGCCGGAACCGGTTACGCCGGCGCCGGAACGAGTCGGCGAGCATGGATCGCAAGGATTACATTGCGAAGGCGCGCAAGGCTCGCATTGCGAATACGCGTTCGTCGCGTTCATCATCATGACCTCGTTCGTAGGATACGCATTGACAACGCGCGCGCCGGTCGGCGCCGCGCTCGCCGCGACGGCGGAATCGTCGAAAGCGGTAGCGGTCGAGCCGCCTAAGATCGGAACGCGCGAACCATTGCGAGTAAAACAGTTGGTACCGCTCTTGCAACCGACATAAATAGGGGAAGCGAGTAACACGATTAACGAGAACGCTAGAAGTTTTTTCATAGTAAACGCAGTCCGTCAACTTTTATTATCAATGTGAGCAACGCACGGATCTCAACCATTCGTGGTCGTCGCCGTGCGTCCGACTACGCGCCGAACCATATGGCGCGCAGACCAATCACTATTATTTTACGGACAAATTGAGAAATAAGACTAGTGAAAAATTTAACGCGTCGCTTCTTTAAACGATTTATTTTGCTTGGTAATTGTTGTATTTGTTATATACCTACTTACTGGAATATTTCGCTTATGAGAACTGATAGTTAATTCAATCTTCGACGTCAATGAGACGCTTAGTACAAAACAGATCGGGAAATCGGAAGATGTGTATAATCGTTAAAATGGGTTTAATTGTAAAAGATTTTTTGTCTTTTCTTTTTTGTTTATTGTTTGGTTTTTCTTTTGATTCTCCAAACGCCGTTATTGTAAAAGACGTAGCGTCCCTAATACATTGGCGTCTTGGCGAGGCTACTTAATTGAAATGAGTGAAGCCTTAATGGATATTGAAAGGATACTGCAATGTTAATCGATACAAAAAAATGGTTGTTTGCGATTCTAATAACGGTTTTGTTAAGCACAACTTCAATCTATGCGATTTTGCGCCTTAATCGCGACCCGATTCTGGAAGGCGAGTCCGCGCAGATCAGTAATAACGACGATACTGAGATCCTTGAGAAATACCGCGATCCATTTAGCGACGACGAGGAGAGTAAAAGCCTAGCTAATGACGACGAGCGCGAGATTATGTCGAATGATCTTGTGCAAGACAATGTGTTTATCACCGCCTCTGGCAAGTCGTCCCGATCCGAAACCGACGTCCTTGAAACGGTCGATGAAGACGAATCGATTAACGGCGCTGGAATCGCGGAAACCTCTGAGGAGACGCTAGCGAATAACCAAAATGAGGAAACGAATTTCGCCGACGACAATCTGCTTTCAATCAATAACGGTTTTGAATTTGATATTATCCCTGTTGATTCCGACGACGCGCAAAATCAAGTTGCAGAAAATACAGTATCCACAGATTCTCTTAACGCGAGCGCTTCGAAAAACAACCTTGAATCAGATACGATTGCTGACGCTTCTTCCGCAAACGATATTGACGGGAATCTAGACTCTCTTAATGACGACGTTGCGGCGGATTCGCTCGTCGCCAATGACGACGACGGCGTCGAGCCAAGAAGATGGCGACTGCCGATTTTCGACAACACGTCGCAAACGAGCGGTAAAATCAATAATAGAACCACTGCGATTGCGGAAGACGTTAAGAAAACGCCTGAACCCAACGAAGTCTCAGTTCCGTTGGAAGGGATGAACGAACAGACGATCAGCGCGCCGGATCTCGTTGAAATGACAATTGAGCCCGAGGAGCAAAGAACCGAAGAAGCGCCGCCTGATTTAGCGCCGCTCGAAATTGCGACCCTCAAAAAGGAGGTTCCGAGCGGCGAGAAGCTAGTCGCGCAGCCTATAGTGTTTGACGATAGCGAACCCGTCAAGACCTCGCGACAAGTGTTGGCCGAGCTACAGGATCGAGAGAACGGATTGCTAGACGCAGACTCGCTTGCGGAAGAGAAGATCGATCTGACCCGCAACGCGGAAACAATGCAAGCGGCGCTCGACGTCGCGAATACTGATGTAGAGGAACTTGGCGACGAACCTAACGAGCGACTAACCGATCTCGACGCCGTGTTAGCGGACGTGGAGTCCTTGATCGCGGAAAAGCATGAACCTGCGGCGGTAAATGAATCGGATTGGGTTCTACCGGAAATAGACAATTCGGACGCCGTAACGCTCCCGAGCGCGGACGCGTCGAAGCTAACGGACGTTGAAGATCGTGATAACCGTGAGAATCTTATCGTCGAGAGCAAACGCGAAGCGAACGCAATCACGGAAATGTCTCTCGCGCAGGAGAGTCAAGCCGAGCCGGAACTGAACGTTACTGAGCCGTCGGCGCTCGAAGACCTTGAAATTGCGTTCGAGAACGTCGACGAGTCCGTCGCTCAAAAGTTGCTCGCCGTCGTGAACGAAGAGTCGACGATTGCTCTTGACGACGAAATTGATTTAAGCAAAGTTGCAAGTTTCGAGCCTAGCTTGCAGGACAACGAACTCGAAGTTACTCGTGACGAGCCGCTCGTTGCCAATAAGGTTGATTCATTAGTGGCGATTGAATCGTCGACGAACCTTGAAGAAGGAAATGAGGAGAATGAAGACGAACTAGCGTCTGACGGTTTGAAAGACGTGGAGACGAGT
>ONJR01000053.1 GCA_900318195.1 uncultured Planctomycetota bacterium | reverse complement strand
GGGGCTCCAAATGGAGCGCCTACGGCGCGGAAGGGGAAAGCCTTTTATTAATGCGTCGCGGTTTGGTTGTGAGAACGGTTCGGCGGCTACGGTTGCATATTGACGCGCGCTCGCCCTCGTCTGTGGCGGCGCCGTTCCGCGTCATAGCTGACGGGGGAAACGTCGCGTTCCCGTTGCGCGCTGCGGCAGGATGGTTCATCGCACAGATCATCCTGAGTCTTGGATAAATATGTCATACGTTTCAGTACAATCCCCAGCGCGTAGCGCTCATACTCCTAGCGCGCAGCGCTTCCGAAGGCAAAACCCCGGACAACCCGCGTCAACTTCAGTTTACGCCCAGTCGTCCGGGGTTAGAGAATAACCAACCAGCGTCATTCGAAGTATAAAACCATTCCTAGCGCGCAGAGCTTTAGAAGGCAACCCGCTGGACTCGCTGTTCTACAGAAGTCTCTGATTCCCCTTTATTGCGCCAACACGATTTCATTGATCTCGAATAACGCAAGCAAGAATCTCAACGCGGCGCTGTTACGCGAGGTTTCCCCCGCCACAAAGCAGTGGGGCTCCAATGGAGCGCCTGCGGCGCGGAAGGGGGACGCGTGTTATTATCGCACCGCGCCCTCGCGGGTTACCACTTAATGAACTCGTAAATTTCGCGCGTTAGAAAGATCTTCGAGCCTAACGACCAGGGGTCGTGTACGCCGCCGTCGGATACGATGAATTGCGAGCGCACCTGCGCGACCTTGAGCGTTTCGTACATTAGCGCGCTCTGACTCAACGGGACGATATTGTCGTCGTTGCCCTGTAGTATAATCGTTGGCGCGAACTTCTCGTCGACGTAGGTAATCGGCGAGTACTTCTTCGCGTTCGCCATGAGCTTCGCGTGATCTGGATGATCCTTCTTCAGCGCGTCGCGCGAGACGCCGTTCGCGATATAAATGCAGTCGATGCACTCGTCGCCGAAACGCTCGAACGCGACCTCAAAGTCCGCCGGTCCGAAGAAGTCGACTACGCATTGAACTTCGCCCGAAACGTCGAGATTGTCCCCGACGTTGAACGGCGTCTTCTCGTCCGAAATGCCAAGCGTTAGCGATAAATGACCGCCGCTAGAAGCGCCCGAGACAACGAAACGATTAGGATCGTACCCGTAGTCGCTCGCATGCTTGCGCAGGAACCGCACGGCGGCGCGCACGTCTTCCATCGGCGCCGGGAAGGGCGCCTCGTTAATCGGTCGGTGCGAAACGCTAGCGACCGCGAACCCGCGCTTCAGCGCGTCCGTCTGTCGCCATAGTCCGCCGTCCCCAGGCTCGCCCGAGTACCAGCATCCGCTGTCCAACCATATCGCCAAGGGCAACCCCTTAATCGTTTCGCCCTTCTCATTTGTCGGCAGGAAGAGATTGAGCTTGATCTCGCGATCGCCGACCTTCTTATAGACGATATCGCGCACCTGCAAGACGTCGGAATTCTCTTGCGCGAATCCGAAGTTCGCGGTCGTCGTAACAACGGCGGCGAGAACCGCCAACGCTAGCGCGCGTAACGCGCCGAAACGTGTCTTCTTCATATCATGTTCCTATTCAATGTAATATTCGCTCGAACTCGTCGATTCGTTTCCGTTCCCTCGCGCGGTCTTACTGTTCGTCGTCGTCCGCTTCTTCCGTTTCTTCCGCGTCTTCCGTCGCTTCGTCGTCCTTTACTTCAGCGTCCGTCGCCTCTTCCTCCTTTTCCACTTGGATTTCCGAGGCTTCTTCGCGCCAGGGCTTGTTCTCCTTATAGGATTCTAGCTCCTTCTTGAGCGAGTCCAGACTCTCATGCTGAATCTTCTCGCCCAGCTCGACCGCCTTCTGGGACCAGCTTCGCGCGGTCTCGAAGTCGCCTAGCTCGGCGTACGCCGCCGCGAGCGTGCTAAGAATGTGCGGCTGCTTATAGAACGTCTCTTCCGAGGCGGTCTTCGCGTACTCTAACGCGCGTTCGCCGTTACGGAACGCTTCGTCCGGACAGGTCGAGAGCAGCCACGAGTAATTATTGAGCGAGCCGGAATCTTTCGGATCGATCGAGACGAGCTTTTCATAAAGATCGATCGCGTTCTGCCAATGCCCGAAGAGCAATTCCATATCGGCGAGGGAGCGCAGTAGGTCGGGATCGTCCGGGGTCTTTTCAAGCTCCTTTTTGAGCATGTCGGAGGCGCGCTTGTAGTATCCCTGCTTCGATATGACGTACGCGATCTGGGAGGTCGCTTCGCGCTTCTCGGCGTCGTCGTGCGATTTGCGCCGCAACTGCTCCAGAATGCGAATCGCTTCGTCGTACTCCTCGCGCTGTATGTGCACGACACCCTTGAGACGAATCGCTTGCAGCATATTCGGGTCGCGCTTGAGCGCCTCGTCGGCGTCCTGCAACGCCTTGTCGTACTCCTTCATTTGCGCGCGCAAGGCTCCGCGTAGGAAGTATACTCCCGGACCGTTGAACTTCTCCGCCATTTCGTCGTATACGTTGATCGCGTCCTGGTACGCGCGAATGTCGGCGTAGAATTGCGCCTTTTCTAGCATAACGGCGACCGTGTCCTGCGGCTCGTTCTTAATCGCTTCGTCGAATATCTTTCGCGCTTCCTCGAACCGTTGCGACTTCGCGAGAATGACCGCTTTGACCTTTTTATAGCTCGCGTTCTCCGGATCGAGTTCGATCGCCTTATTGATCTTAACGATCGCGTCGTCGACACGATTCATGAGATTGAGGTATTCCGCCGCCATGGCGTATAGTCTCGGCTCGTGTTCAGGGTACTTGTCGATTCCCTGGTCGACGTAGGGCAGCGCCTTTCTCGGGTCGCTTTCCAGCATAGCGCGGAACATTAGCGCTAGGGTTCGCACGTCGGGTCCTCCGTCGTCTTCTTCCTCGCTATTGATCGCGGCGTCGAACGCCTTTTTGGCGTCTTCCGGCTTGTCGCACAGCATGAAGAGCCGCCCGAGGGACATTTGCGCGACGGGAATGTCCTGGTATTCGTCGAGCGCGGTCTGCAGATCGGTGATCGCGTGATCGCGCAGACCCTGCCAGCCGCGCGGGAGTTGGTCGAGCTGGAGATCGGGATCGATGAAGATTTGCGCGATAGCTAGCCCGCGATCGAGCATTGCGGAGATGCGCAACTGCTTGGCGAATTCAAGATTGACCTCGTCTAGTCCGCGCTGTTCCGCTTTGTTGCATAGCGAAATGACCTTTGTTAGATCGAGTAGGGTTGTCGCGCCTAGCTTGGTTTCCGTCGCGAGATTGAGTAGGTCTTCCGCCGAATTCTCTTTAACGGCGTCCCCTAAGTCGGCGTCGACCGCCTTTTCCAGCTCTTGCTCGAGGGACGCGGCGTCGCTCTCGTCTCCGCTCTCGTCCGCAGGCGGTAGGTTCTCGTCGAACTGTAGCGAGTCGTCTTGCGCCGCTGCGCCTTCGTTCTTCTCCTCAGCTTGCGGTTCCTCCTGAGCCTGCGCTTCGTTCTTCTGTTCCTCGGCGTTTTCCTGCGCCGATTGCTCTTGCGCGTATAGCGCGCCGCCGAGCGAGGTCGCGAGCGCTACGACGAGCGCCATTAGGCGATGCCAGTTTCGAGTCATCTTCATTCCTTTCCCATGACGTATGTTCTTCTTCCGGCGCGTTGGACGCCGGATTGACGTTTACGCGCGATTATAATATTTCGCGGCGCTGAAAACAAGACGGCTTTTACCAGAAAGAACGAATTTTCCGCCATTAACCGTTGTTGCGCAGCTATTGCCTTTTGACCGGCGCCTTGCTATAATATCCCTTGTTCGACGTCGCGGACGGCGTCGGCAATGAAGATTCCATACATATTAGGTGCGAACCATGTTAATAGGACCGGTCTTTGCACGCGAGGCGACGATAGCGCCTCGGCGCGATAAAACGTACTTCGGACGCGGGGTCTACGGCGGCTTTCTACTCCTTGTGATTACGGCGGCGTGGCTCGTCACGAGCGGGTCGCAGCAGATCACGGACGTTGGCGACTACGCACGTTTCGGCGCTTCGCTCTTTACGCTTCTCGCCCCTTTGCAGCTTGTGGTCGCGCTCTTTTTCGGCGCGATGTTCGCCGCGGCTGCGGTCGGTCAGGAGAAGGATCGCAAGACGCTCGTCTTACTCCTCATGACGCGCCTCTCTAATAGCGAGCTCGTGCTTGGCAAGCTTTCGTCGGCGCTGCTGTCGCTACTGGTCTTTCTCTTCGTCTCGGCGCCGATTCTACTGGCGACGGCGCTCTTGGGCGGCGTGTCCTACGCGCAGGTCGCGCGCGTCTTGCTCGTTACGGTCTTTGCGACGCTCGCGAGCGGCTCGTTGGGCTCGTGCATAGCGCTCTGGCGCGATAAGACGTTCCAGGCGCTTTCCGCGACGATTCTCGCGCTCGCGCTATGGTTAGGGTTCTGGGAGGCGGTCGGACGCGGCGCGTTGGGCGCCGCGTGGTTCGGCTACTCGACGGAGACGCTCGCCGCTGTCTTCAGTCCGTGGCGCGCGATTCTTAGCGCCGCGCGGCCCGACGATTTCGGCGTCGCGTCCGGCGCGCTTGACTGGATAACGCTCGCGCTCGGACCGATTAGGGATTTCCTACTCGTTTACGCGAGTCTTACCGTCTTAATTAACCTATACGCGATTATTATGTGCCGCGTCTGGAACCCTTCGCGCGAAACGATTAAAAACACGACGATGGAGCAGGACACGTGGCGTCAGGAAGCGATCCAAGCGCGGCTTGATCGCGAAGCGGCGGAACGTCGCGCGCAGGCGACGGGCGTCCGGGACGACGTGCCGTACGCGGAGCTGGCGGACAATCTCTTTGCGGTCGAGGAGACCCTTGAGGACGTTGAGACGCGCGAGGGCGTCGCTGGCATTGCGGTCGTAGCGCGCGAGGCGTCGGCGCGTTTGCACGCCGGCGAGTCCGGACTCGGCATGTCGGGCGCGACGACGCAGGAGTCGATCGAGACGGGGGTCGCGCCGGAGGGTAAGTACGCGATCGATCCTTCCATTTCTTCGATTGGCAAGGCGCGCGAGGTGTGGGACAATCCTATTCTATGGAGGGAGATTCGCACGCGCGCGTACGGTCGCAAGACGTTCCTTGTCGGCTTGATCTACTTTGTTCTGTTCCTGTTGGCGGCGTACTCTTTGCACACGACGTTTGCGACGACGGCGACGCCGACGTTCGGTCAGCTCGCGTTGCCGACGCTCCCGCTCATTCTGCTCTCGATGTTCCTGCTCAACGCGCAGGCGATCGCGTCGATGACGTCGGAGCGCGATTTGGGCGCGTTTCCGCTCCTCCTCGTTAGCGATCTGTCGCCGAAGGAATTCGTCTTTGGCAAGTTGCTCGGCGCGTTCTATAATATGAAGGAGGCGGTGATCTTTCCGCTCGCGTTGTGCTTCTATCTCGGGTGGAAGGAGGGCGTTTCGACGTCGACGACCTGGTACCTCTTCTTCGGTATCATAACGCTTTACTTCTTCGTCGCAATGATCGGCGTGCATATCGGTCTTCAGTACGAGAATACGCGCACGGCTGCCGGTATGAGTTTGGGGATAGTCTTTTTCCTCTTTATCGGGGTCGCGGTCTGTATCTGGACGATGCTAGCTTTCAGCGGCTCTTTTGAAGCGCAGTTGCAGCCGTTCTTGGCGTTCATGCTCGGGGGCGGGATAGGTCTTTACGTATCGCTTGGCGCGCGTAATCCTTCGAAGGCGATCGCGCTCGCGTCCTTTGCGCTGCCGCCTGCGACGTTTTACGCGGCGACCAGCTTTATGCTCGGCAAGCCGTTCCTTGTCTTTGTCGCGGTTGTCGCGGCTTATTTCTTTGCCTCGCTCGCTATGTTGATCCCAGCGATCGACGAGTTTGACGTCGCTACGGGTCGCGCGACGGCGGATTAGTAGGAGAATAGAATCATGGACGCTAATTTTTCCGAGGAGCCATCCTCCGATTTGAGCGGCGAATTGCGCGCGCGCGCGGAGTCGCTCCTTGAAACGAAGCGCGCTGAAGCGGAAGCGATCGCGAACGATCGGGACGCGCTGTCAACGGCGCTCGATTCCGTTAAAAACTGGATGGAACGTTTCGCAACGAAACTCAGTTTGAACTCGATCGAGAGCCTTACGACGATTTTCCGACTGCTCAAAGCGACGTGGCGCGGCGAATATCAGGGACTCGATAAATCCGCGATCGCGACGCTCGTCGCCGCGGCGCTATACTGCGTTTCTCCCGCCGACGTTATTCCGGACGTCGTTCCCGGGCTCGGACTGCTCGACGACGCGTTCGTCCTCGCGTGGACGATTAAAAGCCTTTCGACGGAATTGCAGAGCTTTCGGACGTGGGAGCGCCTCGGCGCGGCGAAATCGGCGCTCGCGTCCTATCTGCCGAAATTCCGCGAAATTAAACGCGTAACGCTCTGTCAAGGCTGGCTTACGGAATCGGAATCTTGCGACGAGATAGTCGAGACGCTCGCGCCGGTCTTTCCGAACGCGCAGTTCGAGTCGTTCCGCTGGCATTCCAATATTCCGTGGGACGAGGCGCGCGATTTCGCGGACGGACCAGGCGCCGACGAGTTCGGCGAGTTTCTGACAGATTCCTCCGTCGATCTCGCGAACACCGCGATCTTCGGGCATTCGCTCGGCGCGCGCATTACCGTTCGCGCGCTCGCTAAACTAACGCGCGAGCCGGAAAAGAAGACGCTATGGTCGCGGAAAACGACGAATCGCGTCGCGCAGACCTTTCTCATGGGCGCCGCGATCAACGCCGACGACCCCGATATTGCGCTCGCATGCACATGCTCCCTGACGCCCGTCTGCAACTTCTTCAGTCGAATCGATCGCGCGCTCGGCTACTTCTATCGTCTCGCGGAACGCCGCGCGCCGCTAGGACTGACAGGGCTCGAGATTTCATGCGACAACTACGTCGACTGCATGGTCTCAGGGCACGAAGAGTTCTTTTTGGACGTCGCGTCGAATATGTCCGATCTCGTTACTTTTCTCCATCCGAAGAGCGTCGCGTCGAAGATTTCGGCAGTCGACGCGCTTTCGCATGGGTTCTCCGACTACCTTAAGCATCAGTTCGCGCTCTACGCGACGTTCTTTCGCGATTCGATCGCCGCTAATTCCGGCGCCGTTAATTAACGCGCGCAATCCTAGCTCGGCGAAAAGCGCTTTCGAGACGCTCGAGAGCGCTTTTTCCGTATACTCGAGACTTGATTTTCGCACGAGATTGCGCTATGATAGGCTACGGTCGCACGATAACGCGCGACCGTAGCGAACACTGGACTAAGGAAGATAACAAGATGAAATTATTCAATTTAACGAACGTCATTTTCGCCTTCGCGTGCCTATGCGGCGCCGCTTACGGGCAGAATCTCGATGAAAACGGCGCGTTGCCGCGCGCTACCCCGGAGTCGGTCGGCGTCTCGTCCGAAGCGGTCATGGCGACCCTGCAACGTCTCGATCGCGAGTTCAATCGCGTCGACGGCGTGATGATTCTGCGCGACGGAAAGGTTATTTCAGAAGCGTGGCGCGCGCCAAACGGACCCGATAAGCCGCACGCGCTATACTCCCTCAGTAAGAGCTTCTGCTCGACCGCGATCGGATTCGCCGTCGACGAAGGAAAGCTCAAACTCGACCAGAAACTCGTCGAGTTCTTCCCAGAAGATCTGCCGGAGAACCCCGACCCGAAACTCAAGGACGTAACGCTCGCGCATCTGCTCTCGATGTCCTGCGGGCACGGCTCCGAGCCGGGTATGGACGGTATGATCGGAACCGACTACCTGCTCGATCCGATTCTCTCGGACGCGAAGCCGACCTGGGTGCAGAAGTTCCTCGCGCACCCTCTCGAATTCCAACCTGGCGAGCATTTCTGCTATAATACGGCGAGCACGTACATGTGTTCCGCGATTCTGCAGAAAGTTACGGGCGAGACGGCGCGCGATTTCCTCGTGCCGCGTCTCTTCCAGCCGCTGCATATCGAGACCCCTTACTGGGAGGTTTCGCCGCAAGGAATCAATAAGGGCGGGACCGGACTATTCGTTAAGACGGAAGATATTGCGAAATTGGGGCAGCTCTATCTGCAGAAGGGTAAGTGGAACGGCAAGCAATTGCTCTCGGAAGAGTGGGTCGAGACGGCGACCGCGAAGCACGTCTCCAACGGGGACAATCCGAATAGCGACTGGGCGCAAGGCTACGGCTTCCAGTTCTGGAGATGCCGGCACAACGTCTATCGCGGGGACGGAATGTATTCGCAGTTCTGCGTCGTTATGCCCGATCAGAACGCCGTCGTCGCGATTAATTCCGACTGCAATAATTATCAAGGGGAACTCAACGTCCTCTTTGAAACCCTCTTGCCCGCGATGACGTCGAGCGAGCCGCTGCCCGAGAATCCCGAAGCGCTCGCGAAATTGCGCGAGACGGAGAAATCGCTCGAGCCGAAAGAAGGGCAGTCGGGTAGCGCCGTCTTGGAAATGTCCCTGTATAGCGAGGCGCTCAAGCGCGATATGAAGTACCGCGTCTACATTCCGAACGAATATCGCACGACCTCAATATACTATCCGGTTCTCTACCTCCTGCACGGCCTCGGCGGCAACGAGACGAACTGGAGCCACCCTGAACGCGGCAATATGCAAGCGATCTGCGACGAATGGTTCGCCAGTCGTCCCGATAAGAAACGCATAATCGTCATGCCGGCGGGCGTCGATGAGATTTGGTACCGCGATTCCGCCGACGATTCCTATAAGTACGAAACGTTCTTCTTTAAAGAACTTATCCCGCACGTGGAAGCGCGGTTCCGCATTAAGCGTAGCGAGCAGGACGGTCCTCAAGTCGCGCCGAACGCGCCGGAATCGGTCGGACGCGAATATCGCGCGATCGCGGGCCTCTCGATGGGCGGCTACGGCTCGCTGCTGTACGCGTTGCGCCATCCGTCTTACTTCTCCGCATGCTACGCCATGAGCGCGGCGATTCGCACGCAAGACGAACTCAAAGACGTACCGCTCAAGGAATTCCAGAAGCGATATTATAGTCGCGCCGACTTCCCGGAATCGGGCGAGCGATTCGACGATTACTTCTTCGCGAACGACCCGCACACGCTCGTAACGAAACTCGACGACGAGAATAAAAAGAAATTGCGAATCATGCTCGATTGCGGCGACGACGATTCGCTCATTACTGGCAACTGGGCGTTCTTCCAAGAGGCGCGCGCTAGCAAGGCGTCTTGCGAACTGCGCGTGCGCGACGG
>ONJR01000062.1 GCA_900318195.1 uncultured Planctomycetota bacterium | reverse complement strand
TTACCCCCAGAAAGAGACGTTAATATGAAACCGCTACTAGAAAACGCCGTGAATAATCTTATCAAAAAAGGCTTCGATCAAGGCTTCAAAAAAGGCTTCGAACAAGGCGAGCTATCACAAGCGCGAGCTACAGCGCTGAAGTTATGGAAGCGGAACGCCCCGATCGCAGACATTGCCGATATTCTAGACGTTTCAACCGAACTCGTACGCCAGTGGATCAGCGAGGCAGAAACCGAGCAATATCAATAGCGCGCGTTCGCCTCAAAAGCGGAGCATGATCTGAAACGCTACGCCCGAACATAACGCGTTCAGAGGACGCCGCGTGAAAAAAATCACGGCAAATCGCATATTTCCTTAAAAGTCGCTATAATGGAGTGCGTTCGCCAGGCGTCGGCGCGCGCTGTGCGAAGAAGAATTACATGAGCAAAGGAGACTGACTATGAAGCATACTCATCTAGATTCACTATGGCGGCGCGAGAACGACGAGCTATCCCAACGTGCGCGTAACAACCATAACGCGCGCCGCTACGACGAGCCGGACGACGAACTCGACGACGAAGAAGATTGGGACGATTTCGACGACGAAAACGACGAACAAGACGAGTGGGACGAGGATCTCGAAGACGACGACGAATGGCTCGAAGACGACGAAGACGAGTGGGACGACGAGGACGATGAAGAAGAGGATGAGGAATTAGACGACGAGGACGAAGACGACTTCAATTGGGAAGAAGTCGACGACGACGACGCGGAAGAAGAAGAAGGAGGATGGGAGGATTCCTACGACGCGTAACGCTTTCGCACACGCCCAAGCCAGTTATCGCCGCGCGAGACTAGCGACCGTAACGTCGCTCGACTCGCGCGGCGCTTTGCTTTTCATGCCGATCGACTCATACGGCGCTTTTTTTTCGCGCAAATTGCGGTACACTAAAGAAACGGTCGACGCGTTGTTTCGCCGTGAAACAATGCGCGAAATTGGGCACAATAGGAGCGCGTTCTGTATGTCAACCTTCTCTCTCAACGGTAAGAAAGTGTGCGTCGTCGACGCCTATGCGCTAATCTATCAGGTCTTTCACGCGCCTGGTATGGAAATGACAAACGCCTTTGGCGAACCGACCGGCGCCGTCTTCGGATTCGCGCGAGATATTATCGCGATCATAACGAAACTCGCGCCAGATTATCTACTCTGCGCCTATGATATGCACGCGCCGACCTTTCGCAGCGAGGTCTATTCTGAATATAAGGCGAATCGCCCTCCAACCCCCGACGATCTACTACTCCAATTCGACTTCACGCGCGAGTTCCTTAAAGGGGTCGGGGTTCCCGCGCTCGGGGTAGTCGGGTTCGAAGCGGACGACGTTATGGCGACGGTCTCGCGAATCGTTCGCGAACTTGGCGGTCATACAATACTCGCGACCTCCGATAAGGACGCGCGCCAGCTCATTAGCGACTCTACCGAGCTCTATCTCATTCGCAAGGAAAAATTCTATCGCGCGCAGGACTTGCAAAACGACTGGGGAATCCGTCCCGATCAGGTCGTCGATTTCCAAGCGCTCGTCGGCGACGCGTCCGACAACGTGCCGGGCGTTCCGCTCATTGGTCCCAAAGTGGCAAGCGAACTCCTCGCCAAATACGGCAATCTAGAAGGCGTCTTCGCCGGCGCCGTCGGTCAGAAGGGCAAGCGCTTCGAAAATATTCGCAACGGGCGCGAACTCGCGTTACTTAGTCGGAAGCTCGTTACGCTACGTCAAGACGCGCCGATCACGATCGACTGGGAAAAAGCGCAATTAGGCGGAGTCGACCCCGAAAGACTCAAGACGCTATTTCAATACTGGAACTTCAGATCGCTACTCGCTAAAATCGACACGCTCGTCGAACGACTAGGAACGGCGACCGCAGAACCCTCGGAATGGGTCGACGCAGTCGAAATCAAACGGCGCGAATTTCTCCAGCAGTCGGATCGCAAACACGAATCGGCGCCGACCCTCTTCGCGCAAGCGCGCTCGAATCAACCGAATACCAACGCGCGCGGCTACGAGCCGACTAACGACGCGGTCATTCCCCAAGACTCGACGCTACTCGAGCGGTTCTTCATTTCTCAATACGGCTCGCGCCCCGTTACAGACCCGGAAGTCGTCAAGCGCGTCAAGGCGTCCCAAACTTCGTTCGCCGAATTCGGACTCGTCGCCGTCGACGCGTTTCGCAGCCTCGCCGAACTCGAGCTCCCTGAACGCGCGACGCATTACGCCGAGCCCAGCGCGACGCTCGTCGATTCCGCCGAGAAACTCGACGCGCTCGTCGACGCGCTACGCAAAGTCAAGACGCTCGCCGTAGCAGTCGTCGCGCGCGAAACGCCCGAAATTGGCAAAGTCAAAGCGCGCTTCGCCACGCTAACCGGCCTGTCGCTCGCCTACAATACGACGGACGCTTTTTACCTACCGTTCCGCGCTATTCTCGGCGTTCCAACGCTCGCGCGCGAACACGCGCTCAACGCGCTACGACCGATTCTGGAAGATCCGACGATCGCGAAAGTCGGATTCGATCTGAAATACGACGCGCTCGTACTACTCGACGCCGGCGTCGCGTTGCGCGGTCTGGCGTTCGACGTCGAACTCGCCGATTACCTCGCGCGCTCCGGCGAAACGCGCCGCGACCTCGCCGATCTCGCCGACGCCTATCTCAACGCGCGCGTAACCGATCTCAAAAGCGAATTGGGAACCGGACGCAATCGCGTTCCGCTCGATCAAGTCGCGCCGCAAGAGATCGCGCGATACGTTGCCGAACTTACGCTCGTCCCAATGAACGTCGCGCCGATCGTGCGGGACAAAATCCTCGATAATCCGGCGCTCGAACGTCTACTACTCGATCTTGAAACGCCGCTCGTCGAGACGCTCGCGGAAATGGAATATAACGGTATCGCAATTGAACCGAACGTCTTCAGAAAGGCGTCCGGCGAGCTACTTGAACGTCAGAACGCGCTAGAAAATGAAATTCGCGCGCTCGTCGCGACCGCCGATCCCGATCCGAATTTCGCGCAAACGATGAACCTCAACTCACCCAAGCAGTTACAACGCTTGCTATTCGACGACCTCAAACTGCGCGTAATTAAAAAGACCAAGACCGGACCAAGCGTCGACGCGGAAGTACTCGAAGAATTAGCCTACGAGCATCCCGTTCCGGAAAAGATAGTCGAACTGCGCAAGTTAGTTAAATTGCGCGGAACTTATCTCGAACCGCTACCGAACCAAACGCTTGCTACCACCGGCAGAATCTGCGCGACCTTCAATCAGACGGCGACCGCGACCGGTCGACTCAGTTCAAGCGATCCGAATCTGCAGAATATTCCAGCGCGCTCCGAAACCGGCAAGCTCATTCGTTCCGGCTTCATTCCGGACAAAACGTTAGGGTTCGACTCGCTAATCTCGTGCGACTACAGTCAAATCGAACTGCGCGTGCTCGCTCACTACAGCGGCGACCGCGAATTACAAGATGCGTTCCGGCACGACGTCGACATACACGCAAGCGTCGCAAGTCGACTCTTTAACGTGCCGCACGACCAGGTTACGCCGGATATGCGACGGAAAGCGAAAGCGGTCAACTTCGGGCTCGTGTACGGTCAAACGGCGTTCGGGCTCTCGAAGTCGATTAACGTAACCACGAGCGAGGCGAACGAATACATCGATTCCTTTTTTGCGACTTATCCCGGAACGCTCGCATTCTTCGATCGCGTTCTAGAAGAATGCGCGAGAAAAGGTTACGTACAAACCGCGTTCGGACGTCGGCGCGCGATCGTCGGCGTTCGCGGACCGCGCGGGCGACAGACGTTAAATTTCCCCGAACGCGCCGCGATCAACGCCGTCGTGCAAGGAACCGCAGCCGATATCATGAAGCTCGCTATGGTCAACGTATGGCGCCGACTCGCGCGCGAAGGATGGATCGCCAGTCGCTGGTCGCGCTCAGGACGCGCGCCCGAGCCGGTTCTCGCGCAGGATTCGGTCGACGCCGCGCCGGCGTCCCTATTTGCGTTCGCCGCGCCTACGCCGTCCCCTGGTCCGGAAGCGAAATCGCCGCGCGCAACCTCGCGTCCCGCAACGAACGAACGCGCTAGACTACTCCTGCAGATTCACGACGAACTCCTCTTCGAGACGCGGCGCGAAGACGCCGACGAGCTCGTAAGATTAGTCGTCGAGGAAATGACGCTCGGCAACCCGCTCACCGTTCCGCTTAAAATCGACGCGGAAATCGGCGACAATTGGGGCGAAGTTTAACGCGAAGCAAAGACCAATATCAACAAGGAGACTACCAATGCCGCGTTCTATTCTCGGTATGATCGCTGTTATAACGCTTCTCGCCGCAACGCAATTCGCGCGCGCCGAGGTGCGCGTCGCGCCTATTCCGGACGGCGAAACGCCAAGTAAATTATGGCGCGTAGAGATACAGGGGCGACAAGTCGACGCCTACGCCGCGCGCACCGCTGATCCGCCGTTTGCGAATTACAACTACGGGGGAGAATACGCGTTTCTGCAAATCGACGCCGACGAGCCGGTCAATGTGAAATTGCGACCGCCGAAAGACGTCGAGCGCTTAACGATTCGCCCACTTTCGTACGGAGTCGAAGCCAAGCGCAACGACGACGGAGACTTTGAGTTCACGCTTCCGAACCCGACGCAACCGCGCCAGATTTCGATCGAAACGAACGGACGCGAACATCCGCTACTACTCTTTCTGAATCGTCCGGAGCTCAACCCTCCGCAACCTAACGCCCAAGGAATAATCTACTTCGGCAAGGGCGTGCACCGTCCCCAAGGCGGGATTATCAGACTGCGCGACAACGACTCGCTCTATCTAGCGCCCGGCGCGGTCGTTCATGCGGGAATTATCGCGCAAGGTGAAAATATCACGATCTACGGACGCGGCGTCCTCGATTCCTCCGAATGGGAATGGCGCAAAGGTCCGACGCCGCACGTCGTCTCCATCGAACGATGCAAAAACGTCTTGTTGGAAGGCGTCGTCATTCGCGGCGCGTCCCACTGGACCGTCGTACCGATTGCGAGTGAAAACGTCGTAATCGAGAATATCAAACTGTGCGGCGGACGCGTGCAGAACGACGACGGAATCAATCCGTGCAATTCGCGCAACGTCACGGTCGCGCACACTTTTATTCGCACCGACGACGACTGTATGGCGCTCAAAGGTCTCGACGTCAGCTACGGCGACTGCGAAGATATTACCGTCGAAAATTGCGTCTTCTGGTGCGATCGCGCGCGCATTGTGCTCATGGGACACGAGAGTCGCGCCAACTATATGCGAAGGATTACGTTCCGGAATATCGACGTTATTCACTCGCAAACGCGCAACTTCCTACTCGAACCGGGTGAAAAAATGCGACTCGAAGACGTGCTATTCGAAAATATCCGATTTGAAACGGGCGTAGAAAACGCGCTGTCGCAAGAGGCGCTCGAGAAAATGAAGGAGATTGACACGTCGAAACTGCGCTTCGATATCGACGTCGCCAATAAGGACAACTGGCTATTCGTCGGACGACCGGTCGTCAATCAATACATGAAGACCAAAGAGCCCGGCTACATGAAGAATATCGTCGTTCGCAATATTTCCGTTGAAGGACCGCTTTCGTATTGCGGTCTGCTCTTCTCCGGCGCGGACGCCGAACATCGAACCGAGGGCTTGACCGTCGAAAACGTATCGCTCTTCGGCGAAAAGGTTGACTCTGATTCGTCAATTGTTCACATCGGCGAATTTATCGACGACGTTACAGTTAAATAACGCCAAACTCAAAGCGGCGCACGAGTTCTCGCGCGCCGCCAGTCTCATGCGTAGCTAACGTTCGCCACTATTCGCCGCGATTGACCGCAATCTGCAAAATTCGCAACGCGGTTCCCTTACTGCGCGAATCCTTTTCGTCGAGGAGTCGCAATTTAACGGTATGTCGCGCGTCTTTTAACGCGTCGGCGAGCGTAATCGCGCGCGGATAATGCAAGCCGGCGCTGTAATCGTGAAACGCGTTCAAACGTTGCGGCGCCCCGCCGTCGATCGCGTACTCTATCATTCCGGCGTCGGGACCGGCGAGGATATAGAACGCGAGCGCGTTGCCGTCGAACTCGAAATTCAGTTCCGCGCCAGGTCGCTCGCCGCAAAGTAGCGGCTTGCCGCCAAAGTTCGAACGAAACGAGCCAGGGATCTTACTCCAATCCGGCTCGTAAAGCTGAAACGCGCCCTGCGCTAACGCGTCGCCGGCGGTTATCGCAACGCCCGCGTTCGTACCGACGCCGTCGAATCCGCGCCATGACGCGTTGGAATACGAATACGGATCGAGCGCCTCTGGCATGGCGTGCGCTTGAAGCTCGGTTCCGTCCGCGCGCTGTGTGAGAATCGTCTCGATCATATCCGCGCAGATTCTATTGCCGCGCGGCGCAGGATGAACGCCCCCGTACTCCTGCCACGTGAGCGCGCCCGACGCGATCTCCTCCTGTATCTCTTTGCACAGATTCACCGTCGAAATATCGTACCGCTCCGCTACCTTACTGTGCGCCTGGATACTCGTTCCCACTTTGCCGGAAGCGTACTGCGCCATGAGATTTTCATTCGCGAAAAACGTCATGACAATATCGACGTTCGGATTCGCGCGACGAATATGACGAACGATCCCCTCCATACCGCGCAAAGAATGCGTTAAATCGAAACGTCCGTCCTGGTCGTCGTTCACCGCGTACTCGACAAAGAAGAGATCGACTTGCCCGCGACTTAGAACGTCCGTCGCGAGCCGAAAAGCGCCGACGTCGGAACAGGTCGAAGAAACGCCGGCGGCAATAAAGTCAAACTCCGTCTCCGGAAAACGCGCGCGAAGAAAATCGCAAACCATCGGACGGTACCCGTCCATCTCCGTGATCGAGCCGCCTAAAAACGCTACCCGACCGCGCTTCCTGCGCTCAAAGATCAACCGGGAATTGCTATACGCTCCGCGATACGTTACGTTGCGGGCAAATTCGACCGACTCGCATAACGCGGGAAATCCACGCAACATTACCCCCGAAGTCAGCGCCGTTAGCGCCGTAGCGCGTAAAAAATCTCGACGTTCAATATTCACTGTTATAACCCTCGACTCATTCTCTTCATTAAAGCCGCGTTCACCGCAAGTCGCGGTCGCGCCGTCTACGTGGACGCGCAGGCTCGCGAACCTCGCGTTCGTCTCGATAATCGCGCGGTCGTTCCTCTCGATACCGTCCTCGAACGTCGCGGTCGCGCTCGTCGTCCTCGTAATACTCGTCCTCGTAATACTCGTCTTCGTAGTAGTCGTTGTCAGGCGACAGAAACAACACGAAGAGCAGGAGCGCGTTCACGGCAACCGCGACTAAAATAGACGCGATTATGCACGGAGGCGCAAAGGGAGAAAATCCTTTCTCCGGCGCAATAAAGGCGCGCACAACGAAGGTCGCGATCGTTACGCTCAGCATTCCCATACAGAACGTCGCCCAGGTAGAATTCAACCATGGCGAACGCGTCGTACGAAAACTAAGAATGAATCGCGCTATTATCGCGACCCAGATCGCATAACCGGACCAGAGGAAGAGGTAACCTACCATTGGTTCGAGTTTCGCCGGCCAACGCCACATTAAAATTTCTTCCATCGCCTATATGCCCCATTTCAAAACGCCAAAACGCTAAGACCCGCCGAACGCCAACACGCCGCCGAAACGACTACGATTAAGTATAGTCGAAACGAACCCCTTTGCAAAGACGCCTACGATTTTTCGAGTAGAGAAATAAGTAAGCCCGACAGATTGTGCGTCTGTCGGGCTTGCTCTCTTCCGTATCCACGCGTGGAGTGATATTCTTAATATTGTCCGTTATAACCGGCGGCGGCGCGTTCAGCGTTGATCTTATTCATATGATCCACTTCTTGCTGATACTGGAATTCCGAGCCGGACGGATGATACTGAATGTCGTCGTCCAAATAATACGGGCTGGGCAACGTTTGACCATTGCGCGTTACCTGACAACCCGCGAAGGGTACGATCGTCAAGGCGGCAAGAGCCAGAACGCCTATCGCTGCGCGTCCTTTGCTTTTTATCGATTTCATTTCAAATCCCTTGTTCTATGAAAACCTGAGCAGTTCGTCGCGTAGCCCTATTTTTCGGAACGCCTTCGTCTCGCCCGAGCGCGCTCGGTGGACTTCGTTCGACGAAATTCGGATCTGCGCTGAACTTTCCGCCGCATGAGCGACGTCTCCGTTCAATCCGATAAGTTACGATAAGCGTATCGTCAACGCCAACCGTAGCGTGTCGACGACCGTAGCCGTCTCAACGCTTCACTTCTTGCCAACTTTATCGGTTATAGTATCAAAGGGGCTTCACTAAAAAGTCAAAAAATGCGCCAAATGACGCGCCGCTCTAGTATAGTCGGCTCAAGCGCGTGTAAAATTTGATAAAATAGCAAATCTACACACGATAAGTCAAAACACAAACGCTACATTGAGATCGTAAGCTCCACAATATCGCCGTCGTGCAACTCATAATCCCCTTTAACGGTCGTACCGTCGTGCACGCCCTCGCCCCAGACGCGCGCCGATCTGAAACGCGACGCATACTCCTTATGAATCTGATCGCACAGATCAAAGATCGTGTCGCCCGCTTTGAGCGTAAAGGGCTTGTCCATATCAGGCGCCTTCTTCGTCGGCTGCTTCGTATAAACGCGAATCACGTTCATCGCATCGTAAATCGCGTCGCGCAACTCCTCCGTACCTGTCCCGTCCGTCGCCGATATGCAGAACTCGCGGAACGGCGTCTTACAGAACTCGTGGAAAAGGTCAAGCCGATCCGCGAAGTCCGGTAAGTCGCATTTGTTCAGTACCAAGTACGTCTTCGTGTAAGAGAGTCCGACGTCGTCCTCGTCCAAGCCCGACTCAGGCGCCAAGCGAGTCTTCGTATTCTGTAACCGATCCAGAACGTCCTGGCACTGCTGGATACCGTCGTCGTCGCCAAGGTCGACCATGAGCAAGACCAGCTCCGCGCCACGAATATAGCCGTAAAGATACGATTCAAAGAAATCCGGCGTGATCGGCGGCGTGTCGATCAACTGAACGAAAACGTCGCGCCACGGCATCATTCCAGGAGACGCCGTCTGCGTCGTAAATGGGTACGGCGCGACTTCTGGCTTCGCCTTCGTATAGAAACTCAGAAGTTGACTCTTACCGGAGTTCGGACCGCCAATAATTACGCACGTGCCAGCGCCCTGACGCGGTATCTTAACCGACTTGCCGACCTTCTTGCTCGCGCCTTTCGACGATTCGATCTCCTTCTTAACGTCGGAAATCTTCGTCTTCAGCATGACCTGCATCTTCTCGCTCGCTTTATGCTTCGGTATCTCGGCGAGCATGACTTGCAACCATCGCAACTCCTCCTCGGGCGACTGCGCGCGACGATATTCTTCTTCCGCTTTCAAATACTGAGGGGTTAAATTCGCGGCCATTGGTTCCTTCTATCCTTTCCCGTCCGTTTGCGTCAACGACTATTGAATCTCTTCCAGTTTGACCCAGCGTTCTTCCTTCGCAGAAAGACGAATCGCTTCGATCGTACGATCAACTTCGTACGCGTCCCGAAACGTCGCGATCGGCGCTATCGGATCCAACTTCGCAATCGCGCGCATATTTTCATAGCATCCAAAGGCAAGCTCGTCTCGATAGCCGATCGTCGGCTCCTGCGCCGTCTCCTCGTACGCGTACCCGTTCGTACTACATAACACGCGCGTCCAGCCGCGCCGAGGATCCTGCGCGTCGTAGATCTCCAAATAATCGAGCGAATCGTAATTCCAACGAATCGCGCCCGATTCGAAATAGAGTTCGTACCCTTGCGTGTTCTCTGTTCCATGCGCGTTGCGCGTGCAGGAGAGCGTGCCAATCGCGCCGTCGTTGAGATAGTAAACGACCTTCGACGCGTCGTCCACGTCGACCGCGCGCAACTCCCTAACGTTTTCCTTGCTACCGTCCTCGCGCGTCTTCTCAACGTTGAAATATCGTTCCTTGACGTGCGCGTGTTGCAACGCGCACAACTTCG
The DNA here is from genome assembly GCA_900318195.1 of uncultured Planctomycetota bacterium. Taxonomy (GTDB): domain Bacteria; phylum Planctomycetota; class Planctomycetia; order Pirellulales; family Thermoguttaceae; genus RUG369. The sequence goes on along the minus strand of ONJR01000062.1, from coordinate 2,170 downwards.
TCGGGCGCTGACCTGTCGTGAAATACAGCATATCGAGCGCGTGTGAGCCTAAATCGCTCACCGTGCCGCCGCCAGACTTCAAGTCGAAACGCCAACTGCCGCCCGTCCCGGGTCCGCCCCAATGCTGATGGTAGTAGTTGTGCGATTCGAGAAGTTTGCCGAATCGATTCGAGCGAATGAGTTGACGCGCGTAGACGTTCGCGGGCGCGCGCCGGTACGTGAAATGCACGGAATTAAGCAGCTCCGGTCGCGCTTCCGCCGCAACGACCATCTCGCGCGCCTCCGCAACCGATACGGCGAGCGGCTTCTCGCAAAAGACGTGCTTGCCGGCTTCCAACGCGAGCAAAACGGCGGCGTAGTGCATCGCGTTCGGCAGACAGATATCAATGTACTCTGTCTTCGGATTGCAAATAGCGTCCTTGAGATCGAGATTCGGTTCCCAGCCCAACGCCTTGGCGCCGTCCGCCTCGTGCGGCAAGACGAACGCCTGATACGGAACCGGCTTAATAGGAGAATCCGGGAAAATACGCGTTACGCTGTCGTACGCGACCGAGCGCGCGCGCCCCATCATGCCAAAGCCCAAAATCGTTACCGCTAGTTCTCTCATGCTTCGATCCTCTAAAACCGATTCGTTACCGCGCTCGCGCGCTCTAAATGTCTCGCTATGCAAGACCCTCATAAAATCATAATCGAAAATCGACGTCATGACAAGCTCTCGTCAAGATTATTCGTCCCTATCGAACAGGCGACGACCTCTACTTCGACGCTACCTGAAATGCACAGGAAAAAGTACGGCGCTTTGACATTTTTTTTGCAACTCTGGCTATTGACGAACTATCCTATTATTATATATACTAATGCGAAACGCATTCGCGATTCGATTGTGAACGCGAATACAAACGCCATTTGTCAGTCGCGACAACCTGTGCGACGTCAGACCAAAATGATTGACGTCCATACTGCATTGCGCGCATAGCAAATCCAAGATTGAGATTACATGAGTCGAGGTTAAACTACGATGAAACACGTTTCGATTATTCTTTCTCTTATCGCGCTGTGCGCCGCCGTAACCGGATGCGGTTCGCAAAAGCCCGCCGATATGCCCGACGTTGTGCCCTTCAAGGTTAAGATCGTCGACGGCGACAAACCGATCGAGGGCGTGCACGTGATCTTCAGCTACGATAAGAACCCTGTTATCGCCGGCGACACGAACAGCGCTGGGATTGCCGAAATGACGACGACTCTGCAAAAATACACCGCGAAAGGCGTCCCGCAAGGTTCCTTCAAAGTTACCTGCGTCAAAGAACCGGTCGTGGAACACTGGAAAACAATGCAGGAGATCGCCGAAATGAGTCCGGGAGAGTCCGCCGCGTACTACAAAGAGTATCAAGAGAAATGCGCCGCAATTCCGCGCGAGATACCTAAAAGTTGGGGGGACTCGTCAAAGCCCGTGCTCACGGTTGACGTCGACGGGTCGACTAACGAGGTTACTTTCGACGTCGAAGGAAAAGCGAACGAGTAATCGCAAATACGGATCGCGCAAAAACGCGCTCTTTCTGTCTTATAGAGTTGATCAGCGTTGACAACTGTTTCAAGGCGAGTTTTCGCCAAGAAAGTTGCAACGATATACTTTCCCATTTCGGGGCTCGCGAGGCTTGCTTTCGCGTGTTCATACGCGCGAAATTGCCTTGTCAAATTTGTTTTGCAACCCTTCCGAGATTCCAACATATCAAGGAGCAATGTAATGAATCTGTCTTCTCTCGCCAACAAACGCCGAGGCTTTACGCTTGTCGAGCTCTTGGTCGTTATCGCGATTATCGGTATTCTTATCGGACTACTACTGCCTGCTGTTCAAGCGGCGCGCGAAGCTGCGCGACGTATGCAGTGCACGAACAACCTCAAGCAGTTCGGAATCGCGCTACACAATTACCACGATACGAACAAGTACTTCCCGCCCGTCCGAACGTCGCCCTATACCGATTCCAAAACCGCCGCATGGGGAATGGTCAGCTTCTACGTATGTCTCTATCCCTTCATGGAACAGACGCCGCGCTGGACTTCCGTTATGGCGGAAGCCGACGAATCGCACAATTTCAATAGCTGGGCGCAAGTCTGGAGATGCTCTGCGTCGCAGTTCCAAGGGCTAATCAGCGGATTCGGATGCCCGAGC
>ONJR01000028.1 GCA_900318195.1 uncultured Planctomycetota bacterium | reverse complement strand
CTCATGCTCAATAACGAATTCGTCTTCCAACACGGTCCACTCGATCAGGGCTGGTGGCCGGACGGACTCTACACGCCGCCGACCGAAGAGGGAATGGTCTACGACCTTGAAGTCCTCAAAGACATGGGCTACAATATGCTGCGCAAGCACATTAAGGTCGAGCCGGCGCGATACTACTATGCGTGCGATAAGATCGGTATGCTCGTATGGCAAGACATGCCCAGCGGCGACACGCGCCACTACATTACGCCCTCCGAACCGGACGCGCTACGCACTCCGGAATCGGTCGCGTACTATGAAACCGAGCTCAAGCAAATGTTCTACTCGCTCGATTTCTTCCCGTGCATCGTCATGTGGATTCCCTTCAACGAAGGGTGGGGACAATTCGACACCCCGCGCATCGTCGACCTCTGCCGTCAGCTAGACCCGACCCGACTCGTTTGCTGCACCTCCGGATGGTCTGATCGACCCTGCGGCGACGTCCACGATATGCACAATTACCCCGGTCCGGGTATGTTCCCGCCGGAAGAGAACCGCGCGACCGTACTCGGCGAATACGGAGGTCTGGGACTGCCCGTTAAGGGACACTCCTGGAAAGAAGACGGCAACTGGGGCTACGTCTCCTTCTCCGATAAAGACGCGCTCTTCAATCGTTACAACAGCCTGAACCGCGCGATGCGTCCGCTCATTGCGAAGGGACTCTCCGCCGCCGTCTACACGCAGACGACCGACGTTGAAATCGAAGTCAACGGCTTCATGTCCTACGACCGCGAAGTCATTAAGTACCCGGTCGACAAAATGAAGGTCTCCAACGAATCGCTACGCGGACCCGCGCCGAAGACCTCGATCATCATCGGATGCTCGCGACACGAAGCCAAGACCTGGAAGTATACCTTCGATAAGCCCGCAGACGACTGGTTCAAAGCCGAATTCGACGATTCTGCGTGGAAAGAAGGCGAAGGCGGATTCGGAACCGAAGGAACGCCGGAATCGGTCGTGCGCACGAAGTGGGATACCTCCGATATTTGGCTGCGTCGCGTCGCCGAAGTTAAGCCGGAAGACGTCGAGAAGCCGGAAGAAATGCTAGCCTACATTTATCATGACGAAGACGCCGAAGTCTATATCAACGGCGTCCTCATCGGAACCTTTGCCGGCTACCAGACCTACTACTACGCCGACGTCGATACGAACGCGCTCAAGAGCGCGCTCAAGCCCGGCAAGAACGTCGTCGCGGTTCACTGCAAGCAGACGAAGGGCGGTCAGTACATCGACTTCGGGCTCGTTCGCGAGTCGTTCGAGAAGTAAATTTCGTCGTTAATTAGCGCGCGCCGCGCGTATAGACGCTAGACGAGACGAACGGTTGAGTCCTCGACCGTTCGTCTTCTTATTTCCTGCGGACGGCGTGCGGCGCGTAATTTTTAAAAACTTGCACGCGCGCGGTCGAGCTAATGGTTAAAAGTTGCAACGTCAAGGGAATTATGAGCTTTTACTCTCTTTATCCCGTTGATTTTAATAACAAAATAGCGGTCCTATAGTCGCGACGTTACGGAAAAATTAGAAAAAGCGCGCGACAGAGCGGTTCGACCCCTTGTTGACCGCGAGAATGCGATTAGAATAAAGCTATCGTGCGAGCGTCGGAATCGGCGCCGCAAAGCCACGCAAGCGAGCCGCGAGGGTTCGCGGTTAGAATGGAGGACAAGAGATGACAACGGTTGGCGCGCGCGTCAAAATGTTGCGTAATAAACTAAACCTAACGCAGGTCGAATTTGCACAAAAGATTCGCGTCAAGGGCGGCGTGGTCTCCGCCTGGGAAAACGGCACGGCGCCGGTGCCCTACGGACGCGTTAAGATCATTTGCGACGCGTACCACGTGAACGAAGATTGGCTAATGAACGGCAAGGGCGAAATGTCCTCGCAAGCGGTCGCAATTCCGTCCCGCGACGCCGCGCTGCAGTATCTGTATCAGATTCTGCAGAAGATGCCGTACGGCGCGCGCGAAGAGGCGCTCGGCGTCATGCGCGATCTCGTTACGCGATTCGACTACAATCTCGACGAAACGCCAGAAGACCCGAGCGAATTCATGACGGAAGACGCCGCGTATCAGTTTGCGTCCGCTGACGACGACTTCGACGAAGAAGACGAAGACGACGAAGAATACTACGAATTCGACGACGAGGACGAAGAAGACTAAACGCGCGTTAGGCGACTACCGCTCGGATAGAAACGACGATAGCGGCGCGACCTAGCTTATAGGTCGCGCCGCTATTATACTAATTACGCGCAAAGCTCGCGAGTTCATGAATCAGGAAACCGCGAGAATCTGCTCGAGCTGACCAAAGATTTCCGTTTGAAGTTCGTCGCGCGCGCGAATCGCTTCTTCTTCTGACGCGAACGTATAATTCTTACGCGCGCTCGTGCCCTTAACTTCAACGCGACGCGTCGTCGCGTCGCTCGACGCTGTGCCTGACAAGGTCGGACGCTCCCAATTTGCGGTTGTTACGCTCATTATAAAACTCCGGAATTTGCGCGTCCCGAGGGACGCCGCCGTGTGTGCTAATCGTTAGCCCGACGCGCGAACGCCGCGACGAGACGGTCGCTTGACGACGCGAGTTGGGTATAATGTTATTTTCGGTTGACGCCGCGTCGTCGCGCCTGTAAAAAATCGTCCGCTATACCCGATTTCAACGAGGCGG
>ONJR01000002.1 GCA_900318195.1 uncultured Planctomycetota bacterium | reverse complement strand
CTTTAAATCGCTCGCGCAGCGCGCAAGGTGGATTAAGAAAGAAAGAAAAGGACTGATCAAAATGAGTAGTGTGCTGGAGAAATTCTGGGGAGAAAAGATCAAAGAGGAAAGAAGAGAGGCTAAGCAAGAAGGGCGAGAAGAAGGGCGAGAAGAAGGGCGAGAAGAAGGGCTAGAAGAAGGACGAGAAGAAGGGCGAGAAGAAGGGCGTAAAGAAGGGCGTGAAGAAGGACGTAAAGAAGGGCGTAAAGAAGGACGCGAAGAAGGACGCGAAGAAGAGCGTGTGAAAACGATAGGACTCTTGCTCGTCACCCATACGCCTTACGAACTATTGCACGCGCCGCAGTTCCATCCGCTCGGTTACACGCAGGCGGATATCGACGCGGCGTTGGCGCTGCAGCAGTAGCCTCCGATCTATTCTTACCTCGCGCGCTCCTTACGCAGACGACGAACTTGGTCGTCTCATGCGCGACTTCCGCGAACCTGATCCAGATAAGAGTCGCCTTAAATCGCTCGCGCAACGCGCTGAGTATCTCGGTCAAGACAATAACAAACGTCCCGACGCGTATTAGTTCGCGACGGGACGACGTTTATTATATGCGTTAATCTTGCGAAGCGTTATATTCCGATTACAGCTGGAGCTGTCTCTGCGCTGGAATCGAATTCAAAGTTCGCTTCTTTTGTACCGTCTTCTGGCACGTCGAATTTGAGTTCGCCGCTATTGGCGCGCGGCGGGAGCTTATAGGGCGATTCTTTCGCTACGGTCTCGCCTTCAATAGGGTTCTCGTCTGCGTCCGGATCGCGCCACGTTAAAAAAACGACGTACGGTCCGGGGATGGCGCCCTTCTTCTTTTTTTCGGCAAGACTGAGCGAATATTCTCCATTCTTATCGGTCAGTCCGATTGCTGGCGGCGATACTTCCATTCCGCCCGACGCCGATTGAAAGACGACCCTAATATTTTCCGCCGGCTCTCCGTCGACGATTATCTTGCCTGAAACGCCGACTGTTCTCGGTCCGCATCCGACGCACAACGCGGCTATAACAAGTATCGCGGTCGCGCTCAACGCCGCGCGCGCGTTCTTTAACAACGCTGTCATGATTGCTTTCTCCCTAAACTTTAACGACGCGCGTTACTTTACGGTAATTGCACCGTCTGACCGTCTTGAATCGCGCAAAGATTGCCCCAAACTCCGATATCGTACGGAGGCGTCCCGGAACCCTTCCAGCCCGTCCCGACGTTGATTGTTTCCGAAATAAAATGCACAGAGCCGTCGCAGAACGTCGCGTTCATACCGCCAGAGTGGTACGCGCCCGCCGAGCGTCCGCAGAAGTACGTGCTTTGCGGCGAAGAAAGACCGCACGTGTCGAGGCACAGTTGCCATTTGTGACATTTAAGCGTCGCAGATTTGGGACTGCACGTATAAATGTGATTCGCGGCGACTCCCGACCAGAAGGTCGTGCGACGCGGCATTTCCTGCGACATATGGTGTTCCGTATAACACGCCGTATTCGACGTGCCGTCCGTGATCGCGGCGAGAGAGTCGAATTTCAGAGAATACTTACCGCCGTCCGCGCCCGTCGCCGTGCCGAGGTGAACCGTATGAATCGGACCGCGCAAGTTCTGACGATTCGACGCGCCCCAGTCGTCCCACCACCACGTGCCGCCTGTGTTTGCCCCGCCGATCGCACGGTACGACGTGCAATATACCTCGAACTTCGTGTAGTTGCTGTGTCCGTCGTCCGTCGAGGGTATTAGCTGCTGTCCAGAACCAATATCGCTGGGACACTCGTAAATCGGCATACGAAGTCTAGCGAGCGTCTTATTGAGACCCTGATTGGAAGCGTTTACCGAGCCCTTCGACTCGTTCGCAAGTCCGGCGGCGCCGAAATACATTTGGTACGCCTGCTCTTGTTCGATAAAGGGCAGAATCGAGACTCCCCACATCGAGAACCAACGCCATAGGCTCGCCGTCGAATCGCCCGTATTGCGCATGACGGCGCCGGCCGGCAGAACTTTCTGGACGTCTGCGTAATTAAGCGTTGCGAGTCCAAGTTGCTTCATCTTATTAGAGCATTCCATTCGCCGCGCCGCCTCGCGAGCGGCTTGAACCGCCGGTAAGAGAAGACCGATTAAAATACCTATAATCGCGATAACGACGAGTAGCTCGACGAGCGTAAAGCCGCGACTCGCCAAACAACTCTGCTTTCTCAGTTTAGTACCATTCATTACCAACACCTCCGTTAGGTTGTAGCCCTTGTGGTTGGGCTTGTTATTTCCGTCAACGGATCGCAAGGCAAAAACGATGGGCTTGTCGTCGATGCTTAACAACTTTGCCAGCGTCCTAGCCGCAGATTATAGAGTTCCCCGATCGAAATGCAAGCGGTTCAACGAAAATAAATTTTTCCGTTGAACCGCTTGCGCGAGGCGTATATCGCGTTAGAGCGCGAAAGTTCGGCTCGTCTACTTGACTTTCGCGGATCGACAGAGATAATCTACCTCGTCCCTGGCGTTGACGCGTCGAAATATGATAAAACGTTTGGAGAATTATTATGCTGAATCCTCGATTACACCGCATAATCTTTGCGCTTCTCGCGCTAACGATCGTCTGGCAGTCGCAGACGACTTGTTGCGCCGCCGAGCCTAGCGCGCCGCGCGAATTCAGCGGTATTTACCCGCGTTTAGCGCAATTTAACGATGAAAACGAGTGCGGAACCGGCGCCGTCGTCGCATGGGCTGGAAAGTTGTGGACGATTTCCTACGGACCGCATCTTCCGCTTGGCTCGAGCGACAAGCTGTATGAGTTAGACGACTCCTTAGCGCGAGTGATTCGCGATGAAAGCGTCGGCGGCACGCACGCGAATCGTATGATACACCGCGAAACGAACCAGCTTTTTATCGGATCGCACGCGATCGACGCCGAAGGACGTGTCCGCACGATACCTCGTCGCGAGCTTCCCGGTCGTATTACGGCGGTTGCGCGCTCGCTGACGGATCCGGCGAATAAGGTGTATTTCCTCACGATGGAGGAGGGACTTTATGAAGTCGACGCGCACACTTTGGAGGTGCGTGAAATCTGTAAAGACGGCAACGGTCAGCGCAGCGAGGAAGAGGACGTTTTGCCCGGCTATCATGGCAAAGGCGGTTATACGAGTCAAGGACGCGTCGTTTACGCGAACAACGGCGAGCAGAGCGCGGAGGCGCGCGTCGACCCGACGACTGTTTCAGGATGTCTTGCCGAATGGTTAGGGGAAGAGAAGGGTTGGCGCGTTGTCGAGCGCAAGCAGTTTACGGAGGTAACGACGCGCGACGGAATCAAAGGGGGCGCCACCGGTAGCGAAGTACTTTGGTCGCTCGGCTGGGATCAGCGTTCGGTCATCCTTGAGGTACTTGACGAAGGGACGTGGCGTCGTTATCGTTTGCCGAAAGCGTCTCATTGCTACGACGGCGCGCACGGTTGGAATACTGAATGGCCTCGTATTCGCCAGATTGACTCTGAAACAGATTATCTTGCGACGATGCACGGACAATTCTGGCGGTTTCCGAGTTCGTTTAGCGGCAGTAACGCGCGCGGTATTCGACCGCGCTCGACGTATCTCAAGGTGATCGGCGATTTTGAATTCTGGAATGATCGAGTCGTTTTTGGATGCGACGATTCCGCGAAAAGCGAGTTTCTGAACAAGACGACGTTTAAAAATGCGATTCAAGGACCCGGACGTTCGAATTCGAATTTGTGGTTTGTCGCTCCTAGTCGACTTGACGAATTTGGACCGGCGCTCGGACGCGGCGCGGTTTGGTTGAAGGACGAGATTCGAGCGAACGAACCGTCTGATCCGTATCTTTTTGCCGGTTACGATTATCGCTGGTTCGCGTTCGCGTTCGACGGATGCGAGACGCCTCAAGACGTAGAAGAAGTCGAATTAGTCTTCGAGGTTGATCGCGACGGCTCTGGCAAATGGGAGGTTGCAGACACGCGGCGAGTTTCTCTCGAGAGCGACGGTAGGGGGTTCCTCTGCGGCGCGCTTGACAATCTTCCAGCTTGCGAATGGTTGCGCGTTCGTTGCGGCAATGCGAATCTTACGAACGCGACCTGTTTCTTCTACTATCGTAATAGAGAAGATCGCCGCAAGGTCGACGATTCGATCTTTTCCGGAGTGGCGCGCGCGTCCGACGCGTCGTCGTTCCTGGGCGCTCGTTTCTGGACGCGCGCGGACAATGATCGGCTGGCGGTCGTTTCGCAGATCGTTGAATCAGGCGCGGTGAAAGACGAGCGGTACTACGAACTTAGCGCGGACGGCGAGCTTGAACGCGTCGAATGTCGGTTTGAAGGGGGGGAGCCCGGAACAATTTCGCGCGTTAAGGGAATGGTCGACGCGACCCCTATTTCGGAAGACGTTTGTACAATTGACGATATGAGCGTTCTCATTCATTATCGGGGCGCTCGCTATCGTCTGCCGATCGGCAGCGCGGAAATATCGCGCGTTGAAACGCCGCTCGTCTGTCGTCTTGATCGCGAGGTCGCCACGGAGCGCGATCTATTTCACTGCGGCGGCACATTTTACGAGCTTCCCGCCGAGAACGCCGGCGGGTTGCCGAAGATCCGCCCGATTGCGACGGATGGGCGGTTGATAACAGATTACGCGTCGTATCGTGGATTGTTGGTTCTTTCTGGCGTGAAGTCGCGCGCTCAATCGGGCGAGTCGTGTCATATAGTTCGTTCCTCCGACGGTCAATGCGCGCTCTGGCTTGGCGCGCTCGACGATCTTTGGGCATTTGGCAAACCAGTAGGACGCGGAGCGGTCTGGCGTCATACGTGGGTTAACGCCGACGAGCCGTCCGATCCCATGCTGGCAACCGGTTTTGATCGTAAAAAGGTCGAATTGCAGAATCATTCTGATCACGAGGTTCGCGTTGTAATCGAATCTGATATTACCGGGGACGGCGACTGGCGGCGCGTAGCCTCGCCGATCAAGGTTGCCGCCGGGTCGACGACAACGTACGAATTTCACGACGCATTCGGCGCCTACTGGTTGCGACTTACCGCCGAGCAAACCGGAACGTTAAGCGCAACTTTTATTTATGAGTAAAACATTCCCAGACGTCGTCTACGGAATATACGTATCATAGGAATAGTACAATAAGGACGCGAATCAATGCAACTTACGAATCGAATTCTAGCGGTCGCAATAGCTGCGACGCTCGTCTGCGCGTGGTCGAACGCGACGTCGGCGCAGACGTTGAACTCGTATCCCTCGACGATTTGGCTCGAGGCGGAATCCTTTGCTAATAAAGGCGGTTGGGGAATCGACACGCAATCGGTCGATTCGGTAGGTTCGCCGTATCTCATTGCGCACGGCTGGGGAACGCCGGTTGCCGACGCGTCG
>ONJR01000078.1 GCA_900318195.1 uncultured Planctomycetota bacterium | reverse complement strand
AATCGCTCGCCAAGCGCGCTAAACAAATCAAAGAAACAGAAGAGGGGATTGAGAGAATGAGCGACGTCCTTGAAGAACTCGTGGAAAAAAGAGTGAAGAAAGAAAGGGAAAAGGGGAGAAAAGAAGGAATAAAAGAAGGAATAGAAAGAGGAGAGAAAAGAGGAATGAAAAAAGGAATGGAAAAAGGAATGGAAAAAGAGCGCATTCAAACGCTCGGCGTGCTTCTCGCGTTCAATTCCCCCGACACGCTGTTGCACGATCCTAACTACGCTCCGCTCGGCTACACTCTCGCGGAAATCAACGCCGCTATGGCGGCAAAGTAAACCGGATTTGCGCCCATTCGGTAGTACGGAACAAGACATTCAAGAGCGCCATAACAAACGAGGCACACAATGACAACGAATCGCCATTTAGCAAGTTGCGCCGTTGCGTCGACGCGTCGCGACTTTATGAAGCAAGGAACGTTAGCCGCTTTCTCGACCTTTTGCCTTCCTTTCGCAGCGCTACGATCGCTCGAAGCGCGCGCGGAAGAAGAAGGGAACGACGTCGTGCTGCGATGTTGCGTTATGAGCGACGTGCACTTCAACGGCTCGCCAGACGCGCCGGAAGTCGAACGACTCAAACGCGCGATAAACTATATGTACGAATACTCCGAAAAACAGAAGTATCAGAACTTCGACGCGCTCGTCGTCGTCGGCGATATGACAAATCATGGGATCGATAAAGAACTCTCGCTATATAAGAAGACCGTCGACGAAGCGATTCGACCCGGAACCTTCAAAATGCACTGCATGGGCAATCACGAACATTACGGCGGTAGCCAAGCCTTCTGGAAGGAAACGCTAGGACTCGAGCCGAACGCGCATTACGTCTTCAACGGCTATCACTTCATTACGATCGCGCCCAAGACCGGCGAAAACAAAGACGGCGACTATATGTACGCTATCGATTGGCTCGAAGAGCAAATCAAAAACGCATGCGAAGACGCGAACGATAAGCCCGTCTTCGTATGCCAGCATCACCCGGTCGATCCCACAGTCTACGGCGGACGCGGATACGACAACTGGGGGATCAAAGACCTCTACGAGCTACTGCAGCGCTACCCTCGAGTCGTCAACTTCTCAGGACACACGCACTGCCCCATTAACGACCCAAGATGCGCGTGGCAAGGTCGATTCACCGCGTTCGGCACGGGCACGCTAAGCTATCTATGTCACGGCGCGGAAGGCGGTAAGTACAATACGTATCCAAGCGACAATCACACCTGCGGGCAGTTCTACATTCTCGAGGTCAGACGCGATCATTCCTTTATTCTCAAATTGTTCGATCTCGTCTCCATGAGCTTCTACGACGTCGTGTATTACGTTGCCAAGGCAGGCGACGTCGATCATTACGTCTATACCGACGAGCGCTATAAGACGTCGGCGAAACCTGTGTGGCCGGAAAACGCGAAAGTCGAAGTCGACGAAATTTACGAGTATGGCGCGTTCTGTGAATTCCAACAGGCGAAATGCGATCGAACTGCCATTACGCCCGACGGCGTTCCAAACGCGCCCGTCTTCCCGCACAGCTACGCCGTACGACTTGAACGACTCGAAAAAGAGAATCAATGGCAAGAGGTTCCGACGCAATACTTCTGGGCGCAATACTTCAATCTCCCGACCCCCGAGCGTCTGCGCGTCGAACTAACGAACCTCGAACCAGACGCGCAATATCGCGCTAAAGTCTATGCAACGAACCACTTCCTGCGCGACAGCGACAGCGCGCTCGAGTTCGCGTTCAAAACGAAGTCGGAACTCGACGAGAACGTCGATCGCACCGCGCCGCGTCCGAGCCCGGACGTGCTCGCGCTCGCCGCCGTCGGGGGCGCGTTCGTTAATCAGCCGGTCAACTCCTTTAAGAGGCAGAGGAGCGTGGAGCCGCTCGGCGCGCCGAAGATCGTTCAGGAGCCGAAACTCGACGGACGCGAAGTCGTGCAGTTCAACGGCAAGGGCGACTGCTATAAAATCCAGTGCGACGCGCGAACCTATCGTAAATTGCGCAAGCCGACGATTCGCGCCGTCTTTATGGCGGACGGCGCGCGAACAGAGGGCTCCGCGTCCGTCTTCGGTAATACAGAGGCGCGCGGGCTCGAGATTACGGTCGATTATGAGAAACGCGTCGTTACGCTCTGGGCTTACGTCGCCGGCGGTTACAAAACGGCGGAGGCGCCCGTCGAGTTCGATCGCTACGTCGACGCCTGCGGAACTTACGACGGCGAAGTCCTCGTTCTGTATCTCGACGGCAAAGAGGTTGCGCGAACCGCCGTTAAGGGCGTCGTCGAGCATCCGAACCATGAGCTGGTTCAGGCGTTCTTCGTCGCCGCCGACGTCTCGCCAACTGGTCGAGGAACCGCGTTCTTTACCGGTCGAATCGCGTGCGCGCAACTCTATAGCTGGGCGCTCAAGGCGGAACAGGTCGCTAATCTCGCCAATGAGAAATAACCTACCGCGCTCGCGGAAAATTTTCGACAGAAAACGGTGAAATGAGCGACGAACTAACTGCGCGACAACGCGAAATTATCGAACGCGCGCTCGAGCTACTCGTTGAAATCGGCGCGCGCGGCTTCACTATGAAGCGACTCGCTGAAAAGATCGGCGTCACAGAAGCGGCGTTATATCGACATTTTGAAACGAAGAACGACATTATGCTAGCTATCGTGCGCGATTTCGACGAGCGAGCGCGGAACGACCTTGCAAAAGCGCTTCCAAGCGGATGGCGCGGCGTCGAAGCGTTTATAACCGCGCGCGTCGAGCAGGTCGCTCAACGACCCGCGCTCGCGCGCGCGCTCTTCACCGAGGAGCTCTTCGTCGAGTCGCGCGAGTGCGCTGAACTTATGACGAATATGTTCAAACGTCATCGCGAAAGGATGCTCGAAGCGTTTCAAGAGGCGAAGGAAAGCGGAGAAATACGCGACGATATATCAAATGATTTGCTTTTCACGATGGTCTTCGGAGCCGTGCGTCAGCTCGTTAAAGAGTGGGCAAGGTCAAAAGGCGCTTTCTCGCTCGACCGCAAACGCGACGAATTGTTAAAAGCCTTTCGACAAACTCTGGACGTTAAGGAATAGCGCGCTTTTTATCGCGCCGCGCCTTGACGTGCGATAGGCGCGATGTATAATCGTTAGCAAAGTTAGTAATTAATCACTCACTTTACGTTGCGCGCCGCATAGAAGGTAGCGCGAACTTCAATAAGGAGACGAAAGTATGTTCTGTTTTCAATGTCAAGAGACAGTCGGCGGCAAGGGTTGTGAGCGCGTCGGCGTCTGCGGTAAGAGCGGCGCGGTCGCGGACGCGCAGGATCGTCTGATTGCGGCGCTTAAGGAGATAGCGATTACACGCGAACCAACTCTCGAGTTGGGGAGATTCGTGGTGAAAGCGCTCTTTACTACGATTACCAATGCGAATTTCAACGAAGCCGCTATCAACGCGCTTACCGCTGAGGCGAACGCGCTTGTTGATCGCGACAAATTGCCTAGTCCTGCGCCGCTCGGAGTCTTAGCGGAGCAGAACGAGGACGTGCGATCTCTTAAGGAACTATTGATCTACGGACTCAAGGGCGTTAGCGCGTACGCTGAACACGCGTTGGCGCTCGGGTACGAAGACGAATCGATCTACGCGTTCGTTTTTAAAGCGCTAGCGTCGACGACGCGCGAGACGACGGTCGACGCCATGCTGCCGCTAGTTCTCGAGTGCGGCGACGTCGCAATCGCCGCCATGGCGACGCTCGATAAGGCGAATACGGAAACGTACGGCGCGCCTGAGATTACGAAGGTTAAACTAGGAGTTGGCTCTCGACCAGGTATCCTCCTTTCCGGACACGACTTACGCGACTTTCAAGAGTTGCTGGAGCAGTCTCGGGACGCAGGGGTCGACGTATACACGCACTCAGAAGGACTTGCGGCTCATTATTACCCTCAACTTAAGGCGTACGCGCATCTTTACGGTAACTACGGCGGCGCGTGGCACAAACAGCAGCAAGAGTTTGCGTCCTTTAACGGCGCGATTCTCATGACGACGAACTGCCTTACGCCGATTAAGGACGAATATCGCGATCGCATTTTCACAACGGGTCCGGTAAGCTACCCTGGCGTTCCTCATATTGCCGATCGTCCGGTCGGGGGCGCGAAGGATTTTTCAGCGGTAATCGAACGAGCAAAGTCGTGTCCGCCGCCAACGCCTCTTGAGGACGGGGAATTAATAGGCGGCTTCGCGCACGATCAGGTCTTTTCGCTCGCGGACGCGGTAATCGAAGCAATTAAGAGCGGTAAGATCAAGCGGTTCGTCGTTATGGCGGGTTGCGACGGTCGCCACAAGTCTCGGGACTATTACGCGGAACTGGCGAAGATTCTGCCGAAAGATTGGGTCATTCTTACGGCGGGTTGCGCTAAGTATCGATATAATAAGCTGTCGTTGGGCGAAATCGAAGGAACGGGTATTCCGCGCGTGCTCGACGCAGGTCAGTGCAACGACTCCTACTCGCTCGCGCTCATTGCTCTCAAGCTGAAGGAAGTCTTTGCGCTCGACGATATTAACGATCTTCCCCTCTCCTTCGCGCTCGGTTGGTACGAACAGAAAGCGGTCGCAGTACTCCTCGCGCTACTCAAACTCGGGTTCAAAAACGTGCGTCTCGGACCAACCCTGCCCGCGTTCCTATCGCCCAACGTTATCAAGGTTCTCGTCGAGAAATTCAATATTATGCCGACGAGCGATCCAGAAAGCGATCTTAAAGCTATGCAGGCTGGTCTGTAACGAGATCGCAAGGTAGACATAAGATCGTTGGTATTGGCGTACCCTACACGTCAGAAAGAGCGGCGTGGAGGGTACGTGGATTCGTATTGCGTCTGCCTATGTCGATAAAACTAGCCGCTATAGGTTTCGGTTAAGGGACGCTAGCTCCATTTAACAATCCCCTCAGGGCAGTACTTGTCCTCCCATCGTTCGCCTTACCGCTCGTCAGTCAGGAGAAGCCGAAACCCGTTGTTGCAAAGATGTTGAGTCGGAACGCAGTAATCGCGGTTCGCCGGTCGGCAGAGCCACGATATGCTACGCCACGAGCCGCCGCGCAAAACGCGATTGCTGCCGTAGCGAGGACCTGTAGGATCCGTAACCGTACCGCTAGGATACTCGCCGTACCAGTCCGCGCACCATTCCCAGACGTTCCCGAGCATATCGTAAAGCCCCCAAGCGTTCGGCTCTTTACTTGCGACTGGATGCGTTTGACCGCCGGAATTACGGTTGTACCAAGCCAACTGCTCGAGGTTCGGAACTGAAACACTGTAGTCCCAGGCAAGCCGGTACAATTCGACTCGGCGTTCACTCTTGGCGCCCGCGCGACACGCGCGCTCCCACTCCGCTTCCGTAGGGAGACGAAAGTAGCGACCAAGCGTTCTAAACATGGAATTCAAACGACCAATAAAATTAACGCAACTGCGCCAACTGACCTTCTCGACGGGACGATCGTCCCCTTTAAATTCACTCGGATTCCTACCCGTAACGGCCTTCCATAAACGTTGCGTCGTCGGGGTCTCCGCTAGCCAGTAGCTCTGTGTGAGAATAACGTCATGAAGCGTTTCATCATTAAATCGTCCTTCTTCATCTCGCGGACTGCCCGCTGTAAAGCGCCCGGGCGGTATCCAGCGAAACGCAACTTCGACGTCGTTGATCAATAGAACCATGCGTTCGCCCGCTCGACGCGAATGCGCGTCGGTTATCGGCTTAATGCGAACCCTGGCTTTTAGCGTATTTGTCATATCGACACTCCATGTGAAACGTCAATAAAATAGTTCGGAAGTTGTTAACTTATTGTTCGTCGGTCGGCAGGAGTCGAAATCCGTTTGTCTCTCCAACGCGCGAACAGTTCTATTCGTCTTCCTTCTCATTGGTAGCGTCGTCTTTCAAATCGTCGTCCGTTAGAAGCAAACGAAATCCAAGGGCTTTGCTTGAAACCTCGTTGGGAATAAACAGTCGATTTGAAGGATAAAGTCGCCACGCGCTATTGCAAAAAGATCCGCCGCGCATGACACGAAACCAACTTTCTTCTTCTTCGCTAGGACCTATCGGATCCGTTACCGTTCCATGAGGATAGTCGCCCAACCAGTCGGCGCACAATTCGTTGACGTTACCGAACATATCGTAGAGTCCCCAGGCGTTGGGCAACTTATAGCCGACGGGGTGCGTAGCGCCATTGGAATTATATGCATACCATCCGATAGGCTCGAGAACGTCCATCGTATTGTCAAAGTCAAGCTCCTCGTCGGTCATACCAGCGCGAGCCGCATATTCCCATTCCGCTTCCGTCGGGAGACGAAAGACGCCCAGTCCCACAAGACCAGACTCGGCGACGAATGAATTGAGCTTGTCAATAAAGCGTCGACAATCGTCAAAAGCAACTGTCTCGACCGGCAGATCGTCCCCCCGAAACTCACTGGGATTATCGCCCATAACCGCCGTCCAGAGTCGTTGCGTCGTCGGCGTCTCCGCCAGCCAATAGCCTTGTGTGAGAATGACCTCGTGCGGCGTCACGTCCACGCATTCGACGTCTTGCAGAAGGATCTTCGACCCCATAATAAAGCGACCTGGCGCTATCCATCGAAACGCAACCTCCACTCCGCAAATCGACAACATACGCCGTTCGCCAAGAAATCGCTTCTTCGTACCGGCAACGCGTTTTATGTAGATCTTGGAATCACACATCTTTTCCATGTAGTTCCTCCTACTCGAAACCTGACGTATCGTTAAATCGTAAAAAGAATCGTCCGGCGCGCTCGTATCGGACATACGCCTACCCTATTAAAATCTCGACGCACGCCGACCGAACAACGCCCAAACAGAGCTAAAGCAATAGCCGTAGCCCCAACCTCTCGGTT
>ONJR01000034.1 GCA_900318195.1 uncultured Planctomycetota bacterium | reverse complement strand
CCCGTAGCCGAGGAGCCCGCGTCGGACGCGACGCCTTCGGAACCTCCGCAGCGCGCATATGCGTTCGACGATACGGTCGATCGAATTTCCGCTAATTTTGCGGATCTCGATCTCGACAGCTTTAGGATTAGCGTCGCTGCAGAATGGAGCGCGCTCGATAAAGACGAGTACGAAACGATCGCGGAATATCGCGCGCGACGTCGCGCGTTGCTCGCGGAGCTGCCGAGTAGGAGAGTTTGGGAAGACGCGACCTTTAGCGATAAATTCGCCGTAATATTGACAGGCGAGAAGACGCGCGTGACGCAGGAGTACGACGCCGAGAAGAACCGCGTATACTGGTATCTACCGGGCGCGGCGTACGCGAAGACGGAGCGGCGCGGGTCGTGTCGTATCAATACGTCGTCGTACAAAGCGCGCCTCGTCGCGGTCGACGGCGTCTCGTTGCGGGTTCCGAACGATCACGAGCTGACGGAATCCGGGCTTTACTTTACGCACCGCTGCTCGCGGGAAGAAGCGAGCGATATTTACGGCAATGTTGGGGCGCTCGCCGTCTTTACGCTTGATCGTTCGGTCTTGGCGAAGTTCGAATCGCACAAGCAGTACAATGCGATCGACATAACCTTCGGTCGAGGTCTCGTCGATCCGAGATTTTATGTGTGCGACACAATGTCGTCTTATTACGCGCGCGTGCTCAACGCCGACGTTTATGTGAAAGGACTGCAAGTCTGGTTCTACGATATGCGGTCAGGCGAAGTCTTGGAGAAATGCGCGCTCGCTAAAGCGCCCGAAATGGCAAAAGAGAATAAGAAGGATTCGGAAGAATCGGAAAATTAGAATTCAAGAGGAATTGACGGAATGGAAAAAATCGCGGTTGAATTTCGTGGGACGCATCGGTATGTTACCCGAGATCAGCTTGAGCTTATGATTCGGCGCGGATTTGTAGCTCCGGACGCCGACTTGTTCGTCGACGGAAAAGTAATTCCCGCCAATGTTTTCCTGAAGCAAGTTCAAAGCGCCGCAGCGCCTGTCGTTCCAACCATACCGTCTGCTATTCCTCAGTTGAATAACGTAGCGCCGCCACCACAAGAAGCGAAGGAAGTCGCACTGCCGCCACCACAAGACGTGAAGGAAGTCGCACCGCCGCCGATATATGTTCCAGGCGTGGACTGTAAAGCTCCTACCAAGGGAAAAGACGACGCTAGAATTCTTATGAACGAATTTAGCGGCGATAATTTTAAAGATAAAATACAAAACGTTAAACGTAATTTTAAAATAGTTTTTATGATCTTAAGCGGTTTGTTTTTTATATCTGCTGGAATCGCAACCTCAATATGGTTTAATTCGTCGTCTATTAAAAACATACCTAG
The DNA here is from genome assembly GCA_900318195.1 of uncultured Planctomycetota bacterium. Taxonomy (GTDB): domain Bacteria; phylum Planctomycetota; class Planctomycetia; order Pirellulales; family Thermoguttaceae; genus RUG369. Next base: position 11,163 of record ONJR01000034.1, on the reverse strand, counting down.
GAGTTCCTCTAAGGTTGTAGTAAATGAATCAACGCCAGTTAAGCCGCGCAAAAGTTTTGAGCATACAGAAAAACACTTTACTGATAAAGAGCCAGTTGACGAGTCAAGTAACTCAAGTTTTTCGACTGGGAATGACGTCAATGAAAGATCGTTTTTTACAACTGGAGCGAACGAGGATTCGTCATACGATGTGGTTGATTCAAGTAGTAGCAGTCAGGCGTTTGATCGAAATGAACCCTTTGCTGAAGAAGATAAAGAATATAACGATAACGAATATGTAGACGGCGATCAATCCTATACCGACGTTAATAATGAAAAAGACTACGAGGTCGAGGTAGGAGTACAGGAGAATGAGGAACAAGTTTCTTATGACTACGACAACTCGCCTCTTGACGAATCTACCTTTAATGTTGCTTCCAATTATAAAGGGTGTGATTTAGTCGCTCTTTATAACGGAGCTTTTAATGTGTTTACCATAACCAAAGGCGAATATGAAACGACTCGCGACTTCAGTAAACGACGCGCCAACGTAATCAAAGACGCACAAACGAAAAACATTATAGGAACTATCACTCCAGGTTCGCGTATTGCCGCTGTTTTTACTTATTTTGAGAAACAATATGACGCCGACGGAAAGAAGTTAATATGTACGTTTGACGAAATGTTAGAAATAGCGAAGAGTTTAGCTGTTCTTGTTCTGAAAGACGAAGCGTCAATGTATCTCGGACACAATGCGCTGGGCGTTGAAAAAGTTGTGGAAAAAGCTGAATTGGACGTCGTGGGGTTATCATCGAAGCGTGGTTTTAAACGAGAGTACGCTATTCCTATTCCAATCGAAGAGGCTGTCGATTGGAAGGAGCGGGTTAAAGCGTTAGTCGTATTTACACTGGATCCTCAAAAGGACCCTAATACGAATATATACTACGCGACATACGAATATTACGATCATATTGAACCGAAAATGTCTCTTCCTTATGATATAGATTACTACGCTAGAGCATTATATGTGAAAGACGTTGAAATATGGTTTTATAATGATTCAACTGGCGAAATCCTCATGAAGACGCCCGCTTATCCCAACGCGAGACCTACATATGTTAAGTACGACGCTCGTTCTCGGTTCTCAAACGATGACGCCAATACGACGAATGTCGCTAACGACGTAGACGACGAACCTGATTGGGACTCCGCTTATGAAAACGCGTCGAGCGAAACGGATTTTTCGCTAAACGACGATGAAGACGACGTGCAAAACGTTGTTGAGCCTGTAGTCGAAGAACTCCCGCCCGTCAAGACCTGGCAAGAGCTTCTCTCCGAGAGCGTCGACGAGCAAGCGAACTGGGAGAAGAAGAAACCAGCGATCGTGGTGCCGGACGACGCGCCGACTTTGACCGACGCGTTGGCGAAAGCGAAATCAGGCGACGTCGTGCAGCTAAAGAAGTCGACGACCCCTTATCCTTTGGGCGTGAAGTTGTCGTCGGGTCGCACAGGACTAATGCTCGACAAGCCGGTCGCGATCGTCGGTGAGACGGGCGACCCGTCGGACGTTGTGATCGAGATAGGGGTCATGGAGAGCGTATTCGTAGAGACGAAGGGCGCGATGTTCAAGGGTGTAACGTTGAGTTGCGGTCCCTTGGGGTTGGAGAAGACGTGTTCTCCGCTGGTACAAGTAGGGACGTCGGGTTATGCGACGTTTAAGTATTGCGAGTTCCACGGCAATGGGGTCGAGCGTTCGGTTGGGGTTAAGCTTTCGGGTCAGAATTCGCGCGCGGCGTTTTGGAAGAGCGTATTTCGCGGGTTTGGCGACTCCGGGGTCTTAGCGGAGGAGGAGAGCGCGGCGAAGTTGCAATATTGCGAGTTTTTGGACGGGAATCATTACGGCTTTACGTCGGAGAGCGGGGCTTCGGTAACGATTGAGCGCTGTCATTTTGCGGACAACGACACTAGTATCCACGCGCTTTCCGGGGGCGGGGGTAAGATAGTGGAGTCTCGTTTCGAGGGGAATAAGCGCCGCGCGGAGATTTCGGCGGCGAGTCGCAATAAGTTCGAGGAGTCGGACAACGTTTACGATAAGAAATAGCGCATTGTGTCGCGCGAATCGTTCGAGCGCGTTCTCGAACGGTTCGCGAGTATGCGGAACAGGACGAAGGAGAAGTAGACTGGAATGAAGAATCTCGCGCAAGTATTTGACGCCGCTTTGAGGCGCGCGTATCGCGATATGACCGCCACCGTCGCGGGGATCGCCGCGATTGCGCTTGCCCTGGCGACCTTTGCTCAAGGCGAGATCGCGTGGTGCGCGACGAATAGCGTTCCGACCGAGCTTGCGGCGCCGCCGGACGAGCGCGACGGCGCCGCGACGTTCGACGAGAAGGCGCTCTTTATTGAGCCCGATTTTGAAGGTTGCGATCTTGCCAAATTGTACGAGAGTTTGAAGCGTCTGCCGAAGATCGAAAAGGACGAATACGAGACGACGCTTGAATTTGAAAAGCGCAAGGACGGCATATTACGGAGTCTTGCGAACAAACCGATCTACGGAGCGTTGACTCTCTCCTCGCGCTTTGCGACGGAAATACGTTCGTTTCGCTACCGATACGACGCCGACGCCGCGCGTTTTCTTGTTAGGCTCACCCACGGTGGAGAAAATAGCGTTGAGACATTCAAAACGTCCAATGCAATTTCGAATCTCTTCGGCGACCTTGGGTTGGGCGTACATTTTTTCGGCGTCTCTTCTGCAAAAGATATTCATTATGAATTTGGAATGCCAACGCCCAACAAGGTTGCCTATGAATTAAGGGATAAAATACACGCTTTACTTGTTTTTACTATTGATCCGCGACTGATTGATCCCGCTAGAACTGTACGTCCTGTATTTAGTCCTGAAGAACCTTTAAAGTACTCGTTTGTGAGTTCTAGTAATGAATATCGTAAGAATATATTTGGCGCAGACATTGAACTGTGGGTGTACAATAAGTCAAATGGCGAGGTTTTAATGAAACAACCTCTTGCGCGGGGCGCGCGAACTATTTATCTAAAAGAGTACGATACGTTCGGCGAACCGCAAGATGAAGACGCGCCCGTTAAAAGTCGATATGACGCGTTAGGATTTAACGAGTCAGACACTAAGATTGACAGGAGCTACCAGGGCGTTGATATCGAACTTCTATCGACTAGCCTCTGTGATTTCTGGAGCGCGCTTAACAAAGATGAGTTCGAGTCTGTCGAGGAATATAAAGAGCGAAGGAAAGAATTTCTTGACAAGGCGTTGGACGTCGAATTGTACGGCGAATGTAATTTAGGATCACGATATGCCGTTGTAGTAGAAAACTCCGAGATAGTGCAGGTCTTTGACGCTGAAAATAGATTTTTGATTCTTAATCTTAACGGTTTTAGCAGAGCTATAAAAGAGAAAGATAATCGAACTCAGAAGAATTCAAAAACAGATTTCTACTCGATTCGCTTTCGACGAAACGATGAACCGGCTATCAAGGCCTTTGGCAATTTCGTTACGGTTGTCGACAAAGACAGAGACTTGACTTCTCGCCGCGGCGCCCTTTTCTATCACTCTTGTTCAGCCGCAGACGCAATGAATTTGAAAGGGCATATTAACGCTCTTATCGTATTTTCGATCGATCCGGAACTCTATAACGTGTTTGATCCGATCGATAAGTTTACTGTCGTTGATCCAATTTTTAATTCTCCTGGATTGTACGGTACGTTTAGTAGACCAATCCGGTTTGAATCCTACTGGCGTTCTATCGAAGGTACAATCTACGCGAAAGACGTCGCGGTCTGGTTCTACGATAATCGCACGGGCGAAGTCTTCAAGAAGAGCGTTCTTACTCGTGGATATGTTCCTGGCGGCAAGCGCGAGAAACGTGAATCGGCACAAGAATCTTCTGAGGCTGCGGACGCAGACGAGGTTCAGGACGAGGAGGACGAGGACGCGGATGTTGGCAAGCCCATGAAAAACTGGTACGAGCTCCTCGCCGAGAGCGTTGACACGCCGGCGAGCTGGGAGCGCAAGGAGCCGACGATTATCGTTCCGGACGACGTCGCGACGTTGCCGGAGGCGGTATCGCGGGCGCAGTCGGGGGACGTGATCATGTTGCGCCAATCTTCGACGCCGTACACTTTGGGACTGACGTCGACGTCTTCCGCGACGGGTCTCATGCTCGACAAGCCGATCGCGATCGTCGGCGAAACGGGCAGGGCGTCGGACGTTGTACTACAGATCGGGGTTCGCGAGAGCGTATTCGTAGAGACAAAGGGCGCGATGTTCAAGGGGATAACGTTGAGTTGCGGTCCTTTGGGTCTGGAGAAGTATAGTACTCCGATCGTAACGGTCGGGAACTCCGGGTACGCGACGTTTAAGAATTGCGAGTTCCATGGCGCCGGGGTTGCACGTTCGATTGGCGCGCAATTTTCGGGTCAGGAGAGTCGCGGAGTCTTTTGGAAGTGCGTCTTTCGTCATTTTGCGGAGTCTGGCGTATTAGCGAAGGACGCGAGCGCGGTGAAGTTGGAGTATTGCGAGTTTCTGGACGAGAACCATTACGGGGTCGCGTCGGAGACGAACGCGTCGATTTTGCTCACGCGATGTCATTTCGTTGACAATGAAATCTGCCTTCGCGCATATTCCGGGGCGGGGCTTAACGTTGTGGAGTCTCACTTCGAGGGCAATAAGCGTCGAGCCGATATTTCGCCGGCGAGCCGTAATAAGTGCGAGGAGGCGGACAACGTTTATGATAAATTATAAACTTTGTGTAATCGGAATAATTGTTAGCGTGCCGAAAAATTTTTTCACGCGCGGCGCTGTTGAGGCGCGATTTGATAGGCGATGGGTACAAATCGGCGGCGCTGAGGTGTATAATGTAACGTGCGCGTTCGCGGTGGGCGCGCGATTGAGTTAGATTAGTACGAGAATAGGAAATCGCAGATGAGACAGACAGTTTCAGGCACGGCGCCTAGCGGGGTCGGCGTTCCCCCGTTGGGTTCGCGTCGTCGCGCGCGTCGCGGTTGCGGAACGGCGATCTTCTGGTGTGCGTTTGTCCTAATCTTTACGACGATATTTTACCTTGGCTATTTGGTCTTGCTCTCAATGCAAGACAGCGATCGAGCGGAACCCGAGCGCGCGGCTGAAGAGGTCGCGGACGAGCGCGGGGACGAATCGCCTACGAGCGCGCGCGAGGACGTGGCGCAATCTGACGCGGCGTCGCAACCCGAGGCGGAGGAGGGACGCGACGTTTCGCCCTTTGCGAACGTCTTTAAGGACGATCCTTCGCCGAGTAGTAAGCCGGTCGAGGCGTCGACGTTGCGCGAATGGCGCAATCAATTGCGCGCCGGTCTTGCGAGCGCTTCGGAGCTTAGCGAGAAGGAGCGCGCGGCGTTGCGCGGATTTGCGATCGAGGCGCGCGATTACGCCAAGTATTACGAGTCGGAACAGAACGGCGCGAATCTAACGAACGAGTCGCGCGCGCTGTTAGTCGAGCTTCGCGAACTTGCCGAGCGCGGCGCGCGCGAATTTGATACGCCGGCGTTGGACTCGACGGCGGTTCCGCTCCTACAAGAGGCGTACGAGCAGGTTCCTTTCGACGAGTCGACGACGCGCGTGCCGCCGGACTATAAGGGGCACGACATTATCGCAGTCGCTTCGGCGCTCGCGGAGCATGGCGTTTGCGCGACCTTGCGCCAGTCGGGCGAGAGCGAACGCGCGTACGTCGCGCGCCTTGAGCGTCTCGCGCGCGAACTGGCGCAAGAGTCCCTTTTCGGCGAGACGACGTTCGATTCGCGCTTTGCGTTCGTCATGCCGAATTTCGAAGTTCGCGCCGACGCCGACGGCGCCGACGTCGTTCAGATCGCGTATTCGCCCGCGCGCAAGAGCGCTTCGATCCAGAAGGACGAATTTGCCGACGACGTCTCGCTCTATCGTAAGATCGTACCGGATTACGAGCGTCGCCGCGCGGAAAATAGCGTTCCGGAGTTCGCGTTTACGCCGGGCGCGTTCGAAGACGCGGGCGTGCGTCCTTTTGGCTTGCGCTATCGAATCGAGTCCTCGTCGCCGCGCCGCGTGCGACTTTACGGACTAGCGATCAAGCTCAATAAGAAGACGGCGAGTCACGCGTACGCCGAGTTTCACTTGCGACTCAATCGATTACCTCCAAAGGAGGGCGAGGAGCTTGCGCGCAACGGTTGCGTTTTGTGCGTATGCGCGCTCGACGCGGAGGGGACGAACGATTATTACAGCCTCCGCGTCTCGAACGGTAAGATGCTCGACGGCGACGGTAAGACGCTCTATACGCAGACGGACTACCTTCTCACCGTCTCAGACGTAGAATTCTGGCTTTACAATGGCAAAACGGGCGAAGTTTATGCGAAATATTCCTGCGAGGACGCTCTTAAGGGTAAGACGCACTATTACGACGCGGCGAGCGACGGGAACTAAGGTACAAGGACACAAGCTATGCGAAAGATAACGGTCGAGGTCAACGGAATCCGCAAAGATCTCACGGAGGTGTTTATTCGTGAGTTTTTCCATCGCGGTATAATCGGTCCCGAGACGCGGATATGGCGCAACGGGGTTGAGATGCGTCTTATGGACGCTCCTGATCTCATGCAGGCTCCTCCGAACTATTCCTCGAGCGGGTCGAGCGACGGTTCGAATTTAGGTTCGAGCGCGGATCTTCAGCCAGCGGCGCCTCCTTTTCCGGACTTCGGCGGGTCGGCGTACAATCGCACGTACAATCCGGACGCAGGTCGCGCCGACACGCCGGAGCAGACGAATCGGTTTGCGATCTTTCTGTGGGTTAGCGTAACGGCGCTATTGCTGTTCGTGGTCGCGGCGTTTATCGTCTATAAGACGCAGAATCGCGAGCCGAGCGCGCAGACGGTCGAGGAGACGGAAACGCAGCGCGCGGAAGAAGCGTACGAGCAGGCGCCGGAGGATTTGGGGGACGCGACCGATCCCGGATTCGAGGATATTCTCGCGCCGTCCAGCGAGCCCGAGAGCGCGGAGCCGAACGCGAGCGAGTCGGAGACGACGACGAGGGGCGTTGGCGGAACCGGGGACGAGTCGTCGGGCGAAGGCTCGGACTCAGCAGTCGAGGCGTCTCAGTCGGACGGCGCGTCTGCGGACGACGAGGGCTGGCTTGAACCGGAGTTCGAGTAGCGTTGTTCGCAGGGTATTAAACGTGTATCGCGCGTTCGAGGGTCGGCGCGCGGGTATTGATTAGGATAATCGCTCTTATAAGGGACTTGCAGTGAAAGATAGTTCGACAACGGAGCAAGTAAGCGCGAAGCGCAAGATATCGTGGCGTCGGGACGACTTTGAGCGTCGTTTCGGATTTGAAGGGGGACGTTATACGAAGGTGGGATCGCTCTGTTCCTTTTTAATGGCGGCGATTTCTTCGGTTCTCTTTTACGGGGTTTTGGCGCTGTTGCCGCCGTCGGCGTTCAAGAGTATGTTTACGGAACGCGGGTGGACGACGTACGCGGTCGTTCTTTTAGGGTTCTGGACGTTTTACATCCTCTTTATTAAGACGCGCAAGATTAAGTTGCAGCGTCGTCCGCTGAACTTGCCGATTTTACCGGAGGAGTCGGACTTTACGCTCACAGTCGGCACGGTCGACGAGGTCGCGACGATCATCGCGAACAACGCGGAGTCGCCGAAGGATTTCCTGGTCTATCGCCGTATTATCCAGACGCTGTCGAACCTTCGCAACTTCGGTCAGGTCGCGGACGCGGACGCGATCTTCCGGTCTCAAGCGGAGCAGGACGAGAACATTTCGGAGTCGACGTACTCGCTCGTTTCCGGATTTTTGTGGGCGATCCCGATTTTAGGCTTTATCGGGACGGTCATTGGTTTGTCGTCTGCGATCGGGAACTTTGCCGGCGTTCTCACGGCGTCGAGCGACGCTTCCGAGCTGACGCCGGCGCTGAAGGACGTTACGGCGGGTCTTTCGACGGCGTTCGAGACGACGCTGGTCGCGTTGGCGGTCGCGTTGGCGTTGCAGTTGCTCAATACGTTCGTACGCAAGTCGGAGGAGGAAATGCTCGACGCGTGCACGGAATTCTGCACGCAGAATATCGTTATGAAGTTGCGCCTGACGGATCGTCGCGGCGCGGAAGGAGACGCGGAGGGGGAGGCGTAGTATGCGACGCAAGCGTTCCGGGAGTCCCTTTTCGCTCTTTTCGTTTCAGGACGCGATTACGTCGGTCTGCGGCGTGATCGTACTGGTTACGTTGCTCATGGCGCTCGATCTAACGCGTCGCGTTGCCGACGAGACGCAGCCGGCGACGGTCGCGCGCGAGCAGGTCGAGGAGACGGAGAAGCGAATTGACGAACTGCGGCGCAATCTCGCGGCGGTACAGGCGCAGCTCGACGAAACCGCTAAGCTCGACGAGGGCGCGCTTGGCGTCTCGCTAGAAGAGGTCCAAGCGCAGCTCGACGCCGCACGACAGCGGCTGCAGACGACCCGCGACGAGAACGCGACCCTCGACGAACGACTAGAAACGCTCGCCGCGACCGAGGAGCAGTTCAAGGCGCGCGAGGCGCAGGTCGAGGCAATGCGCGCGCGCGCCGACGCCGCGCGCAAGGACGCCGAGAAGACCGTCGCGCAAGCCGAAGAATCGGAGCAGAGCGTGCTGTACAAGTACCCGGAAGGGGTCAAGGAGATCCCGCACTACGTCGATATTTCCGGTTCCAAAATTACGGTTCACACGTCGCGCGGCGAGGGCGAGGTCAAGACGTTCGATTCGGCGTTCTCCTTTGCGAAGTGGGCGAAGACGCGACCGACCGGTAAGGAGTATTTCGTACTCATTTTCCGACCGAGCGGCGCGCGATTCGCGAGCGATCTTCAGTCGGAGCTCGACGATCTCGGCTTTCGTTACGGAATCGATCTTATCGGCGAAAGTCGGTCCCTGGTCTTTCTACCGGCGGAAGGAGGCGCGAAATGAGACGCAGACGCGAGTCGCAGGATAGTCTCGAACTCTTTCTGGACGCGATTTGCAATATGTTCGGCGGGTTCGTCTTCTTAATGCTCTTCGTCGTCATTTCGACGCGTTCGACGAGCGAGCGCGCGATCGAGGACTCGGTCGCGGAATCGCGCGTTACGGCGGCGCAGTTCGAGACGATGCGCCTGGAACTGGAAGACCTGCAAGCGCGCTGGGACGCGGTCGCCGCGAAGATCGAGGAGTCGCGCGAGTACGTCGATAGTCTAGTCGATCCGGAAGTCTTAGCCGTGCGCAAGGAGACGCTCGACGTACTCGACGAGCTCAAGGACGCAGCGCGCGAGAATACCGAGAAGCTAGCGCGCGTCGCCGAGGTCGAAGGGAAAGACGTCGCGCTCGACGCCGATCTGAAGGAGGCGCAGCGCGAGCTCGAACGCGCGCAGAGCCTCAGTCAGGGCGCGGTTGAGGACGCTGAACGTCGGCGCGCCGCGTCCGCGCGCGCGGCGGCGCCCCCGCAGTTGCGATTCAGCCTGTGGTCCAAGACGGAGGTCGGGGTCATTTTGAAGTACGGCAAGCTGTACTTCTGGCATAAGAATATCGACACGTTCCGCACGTTCAATAGCGACGACTTTTACGTTCTCGGCGAGGAGGACGGCGGGATCGTTACGGAGCCGCGTATCGATCGCGGGGTCGATCTGACGTCCCCCGGGGTCGTTTCGCGCCTCGATCGCGCGTTTGCGCCCTTTAGCGCGACGCGGCACACGGTCGCGCTCGTCGTCTCGGGCGATTCCTACGTCGAGTTTGGCGTCGTGCGCGACTACCTGAAGGAGCGGCTCTTTGAGATTCGACCGATTATCGGCGAAAAGGGGAACGTTATTGTCGATCGCGGCGGTAGTAATGCGCGAACGCAGTAGGAGATGGGAATGAATCAGAGAAGGAACAGGAACGCGCTACGGCGCGCCGCAGTCGTCGCGATAGTCGTCGCGATCGCCTTGACCTGCGCCGTAGGACTCGCTAAGAAGGAGAAGCTCGGCGCGCCGGCGCCTAAGCCGACGCCCTCGAGTAAGAAGTCTGAGACGCCGAAGCGCGCGCCGAAGCCCGCGCAACCTGCGAGTAAGACGCCCGCGAAGCCCGCGCAGACGCCGAAGCCGGCGCCGGAGAAGAAGAAGAACTCGTTCCTCCCGTCCCTCTTCGGCGCGAAGACGCCGCAGGAGGACTTGGAGTCGCAGCTTGCGGACGCGCAGAAGGCGCGCGAGCGCAAGCGTTGCAAGGACGCTATGACGGCGGCGTGCAAGGTCGTTTCGACGATTAGGGAACGCGAGTACGCGCGCGTGGGGGACGGTCAGGGCGGCACGGCGGCGGCTTATGCCGCGCTTGAAACGCGCGCGCGCAAGCTGGCGGAGGAGTGCGGCAAGGAGTTGGAATCGAGTCGCGTCTCGCCGGAGAAACCGCTGTTTTTTAAGTTCTGAAGCCTGGACAAGATAACGTTTTTTAGTACGATAATATAAATTGCCGAGACGTCGCGCGGCGGCGTAATCGTTGCGCGAGGACGTGGAATTAAGGAGTTGAAAGGTTATGGCGAAGGCGACGCGTCGCAAGTTGATAAAGGAAGTCGTATGTCCGAACTGCTGGACGAAGTTTCCGCCGGAGAATACGCTATGGATCTCCGAGGAGCCGACCCTCGTTGGAGATTTCAAGCTCAGCGAAAGCGATCCGATTCGGTTCCTACCGCACGAGTTCAACGAGAACGGCGCCGCGCTCGACGCCAAGGGCTACCCTTGCAAGGATATCGCGTGTCCATACTGTCATCAGCGGATTCCGACGGCGGCGCTCGATTCCCCTGCGATCTTCATGTCGATCGTCGGCGCGCCCTCGAGCGGTAAATCGTACTATCTCGCCTCCTCGACCTACGCGTTGCGCCGCACGCTTTCGCGCTCGTTTAATCTGAATTACACCGACGCCGACCCAATTATGAACCTGCGCCTGCAGAATTACGAGTCGCAGCAGTTTATCGGTAGTTCGACTAATATTGTGCAAATTGAGAAGACGGAAGAGCAGGGGGACTTGTACAATACGTCCTTCATTGCGGGTCAGCAGTTTATCTTCCCGCAGCCGTTTACTTTTTTAGCGGCGCCGGGCGTGAACCATCCGAATTTCGAGCGCGCGACCGACGTGGCGCGCATGGTGTGCCTCTACGACAACGCGGGCGAAAGCTACCTG